>DASYFQ010000154.1:0-24037 GCA_036498345.1 Steroidobacteraceae bacterium | reverse complement strand
GCCCGAGCCGGGAGGCACGCAGGTGTACGTAACTTCCTGCCCCGCCACGGCGGCCAGCGCTCGCAGTGCGCTGTCCGAAAGCGGGGCCGACGCGTCGCCCGGCACGAACACGGCGGAACTCGGGTGATAGAGATACCCCTTCACGATACCGCCCTGCACGACGCTGGCCACCAGGTCGCACTCTGTCACCGTGCCGCCGAGGATCTTTGATGTGAATGGCACTCCCGCACGCTGCTCGAGCAGCGCAATGCGCGGGCCGGCGGCGCCGGCATTCTGGTTGGTCAGAGTCACCTGCTGACCCACAATCGGAGCCAGATCACTGTCGAAGGCCAGCATGAACTGCTCAACATCCCGGCGGGTCTGATCCCCGCCCAGTAGCGGGAAACCGGCGGTCAGCGTCGAGCGGAATACCACCGAATTGAAGAAGGTGAATATGGTATCGGGCGAGCCTTCGTTGGTGAAGCCGAAGCCGCGAATTTGTGGTCCCGTAAAGCCGGTGTCCGGACTCTCGAAGAACGGCACTTTCGCCATGCCGAACATGCCGACCTTGGTATAGAGGTTGCGCAGGTGGGGAATCTTGAAAACCTGCTCGATGCCCTCGAAGCTGTCGTTCTTGCTGGCGCCAAATTTCCCCTGCGACGGATCGAGCGCATGGCAACCGTTGCAGGTAAACGTCGTCGTCCCCAGAATCAGGCCGATGCCCGGCACGTTGAAGCCGTCGGAGGGGTGCGGGCCGAAATAGAAATCGTGGCCGCGCTGTTGCGAGGCGGTCAGCGAATTATCCAGGCTGCGCACCGGATTCGGCGGCGGCACCACCTGGAGCTGGAAGTCGGTGAAGGCCTGCATCTGCGCAGCCGATGGCTGATCGACGCTGCCCACTAGACTCTGGAAAGCGACGATGAAATTGTTGAACGACAGATTTTCGTTGAACGGATCGATGCCTAAGAAGCCGTTGGACCGGTCGCCGCGCCAGTGCATCGCTCCGGAATTGGTCAGACCGCGCAGCGTCTGCGTGGTCATCGGCCCCTTCATCGGGTGGAAATCATCCGCTTTGCCGCTGCCGTTGAGGGGCGTCTTGACGCCGAACAGCGTCTCGCCCACCGCCAGAATGAGTGGATTGCTCTCGTTGATGGGTATTGGGTTCTTGGTGACCGTGGCGTCGGGGTTACCGAGATCCCACGACAGATCGTCATTGTCACCGAATATATGGCAGCTCGAGCACGATGCCTCGCCGTTGCCGGAGAAACGGGTGGCGTCGTAGAGCATCGGCCGGCCCTGGATCACGGCAGCGGACTCGGGGTTGGGCAGCCGCAGGGCCGCGATTTCCTGCTTGGTCGCAAGGTCAATCACCTTGACCGAATCATCGAAGCGGGTCATGACGTACAGCCGCCGGCGTGGCTCATCGAGGACGACACCGCTCGGGCCGCCGCCGCTGACGGGAATATAATTGGCGCTGATGACGGTCGGATCGAAGGTATCGCTCTCCAACGCGGTCGTATCGAAGACGCCAATCTTGCTCGAGCCGAAGGCGGCGACATAGAGCGTGGTTCCGTCGCGCGTGACGGCCATGTCGAGCGGGGTCGCCAGGCTATGCGACTTGGCGGTGGGATCGAAGCCCGAGGAGCCGGCGAGCTTCGCGTAGTTGATGTGCTTGTTGAGGTGCCGCGGCGTGACCGTCGCACCGGAGATGACGGTGACTCGCGCTTCCGCCAAGTGACCTTGCACGGTGCGGCCGGCAAAGGTTCCCGGACCCTCGAAGCGCACGTTGTTGACCGCGTCGGTATTCGACACGTACAAGTGGCCGCTGGCCGGATTCACGACCATGTTGAACAGCGTGGTGCCGACATGCGCGAAGCTCGCGGTTTGGGACAGACTGTTGGCATCGACGGCGAATACGTCCGTATCCGGCAAACTGAAGCGTATCGAATTGTCCCAGTTGCGGCCGAGTTCGTCTTCCCAGTGACCGCGGGCGTTGTTGTATTTGACAATCATGCTGACTTCCGGCGCCGGCTCGCCCGAAGCGTCCGTGGCGGGGCCCAGATGGCCGCCCGGACTGATGGAGAGGTCGCTCAGCAAGCAAGGCTGATTGGTGTTGAATCCGGTGCATATCCGCCCCTCGTTCACGATCGATGTCTGATTGCCGGTCTTGAACCCGGCCACAAAAACGATGCTGCCGTCGGGGCTCACCGCGAGCGCGCGCGGCGTATCGGTGAAAAAGGTCATGATCTTGACCGGAGTCCCGCCCAGGGTGGTGCCGAGGTGAGCGGGATCGAACACCCAGACGTCCGCGCGCGGAACGCTGGGGGTGGTCATCTGCGGATCGCCGGCGCCCTCCACCCCCGCGATCGAGGGATCGGTGCGTTGCTGCCCGCGATGCGCCGCGGTGATGAAGGCGCGGCCGGTCGACCCTGCGAACACGATGTCGCGCGGCTCGTCGCCCACGAGCAGTGTGCGCACGACATGCGGAGTGCCGACGAGCGTGACCACACTGACGCTGTCCGAGAGATGATTGACGACCCACACCTCGCCGTTGTTTCGCGCGGCCACCGCGACCGGCTCCAGACCCACCGGCACACGCGCTCGGAATACCAGCCCCTGCGGCGTGACGTTGAAGATCTCCAAGGTGTCGTTGGGTGTGTTAACCGCGAACAACTGCGTGCCGCCGGGCGACATGGCGATCGGGCGCACGTGGCCGCTTTCGAACTCGATGAAATTGGGCGGCGCTGCCCGGGCTGATCCTGCCAGCAGCGGCGCGCCGAGCAGCACGGCCGCGGCGAGGGTGTGCAAAAAATTCAACACATGGACTGTTTTGAGGTGGGGGCCAACTCCGCTCATCTGGCTCTCCTTTTGTCGTTATACGTCTCCAGCCAGCCGCGGATTCTGGGCGATTTGTCGCCGCGGCTAAGCTTGCGGATGAGTTGATATCACCAAAAAATCCTTAGGTCAATAAAAATCAATCGCTCATAAAAATGAGCGAGCGATCAGATTAAACGGAAGCGCCGCCTGCCGGCAGACAGGCTCGAGGCGGCCCAGACAGGAATAAGTTACTTCGCGCCGCTCAGTGGGGATGCGCTTAAGGCGGCCAAATAATCGCTGCTCGACGCGCCGGCGTCGGCCGCTCCGCGGCGCCGGGTGCGCTTGGCCCGCGACACCGCCGGCACGGCCCACATTCCCGTGGACAGCAGATCGATCAGCCGCTCGATCGCCTCCTCTTCCGCGACGCCGAGGTGCTGGTTGCCGTGCATGTGTCTTTCGACGACAAAATACGCAAAGAAGAACAGGTAGATGGCCGCCAGAGCAAAGGCCGGATCCTGCCCGCACCAACCCGGCTGGTCCGCTACCTTGTCGAGCACGGGCCGCAACAACTGGCGCATCGCTCCGGGCACGTCGCGGTACATATCGGCGAAGTGGCGATTCTTGAACTCGAGAATATCGATGAAGAGCAGCAGCCAGTGCTGCGCGTCGTCATACACCATCGAGCGAATCGCCATGGCCAAGAACTTCAGTCCGTCCCGCGAGAAAGGCTCGATCAGCAGCATGACGACGCGGCGATGGAAGGCGCTCATGCAGGCGCGATAGGTCTTGACCAGCTTCTCGAAAAGCTCTTCCTTGCTTGAATAGTAGGTATAGATTGCGCCCTGCGACACGCCGGCTTTCTCGGCAATATCGCGGATGTTGGTACCGTGAAATCCCTGTGTGGTAAAGAGCTCGAGTGCCGCCGCCTCGATCCGCAGCTGCGTATTGTCCGGCCGATCGGGGGAGATCTCCGGCAGAAACAACATGGATACGGGCGCCGGTTCACCGGCACGTGACTTCCCAACCGGAATCTCGGGCGGCGCACTCCACATGCGGCCGGATAAGAGGCGGATGAAGTCGATCCGGCTCTGCATGGCCTCCTCGAGCAGTTTCTGCCGGTCGGAACCGTTCGACGGCTTGCGCCGGCCACTGCCTCGCGCGGCCTTGCGCGGCATCCGCCACAGCCCCCCACACAGCAGCTCGACCACCTGCTCGATCGCCTGCTCGTTGGAGACCCCGAGATGGCGGCGTCCGCCCATGTGCCGTTCGATGAGCCCGTAATGTACAAAATACATGTAGACCGCGGCCAGTACGAACGCCGGGTCCTGCCCGCACCAGTCCGGCTGGTTGCCCACATCGGCGAGAACCGGGCCGAGCGCGCGACGGAACCATTCGGGCACGTCATGGAAGGATGCGCGGAAGTGCTGGTTCTTGAATTCGACCACGTCGATGAAGATCAGCAGGAAGTACTCCGGATCCTTGCGCATCTTGGCACGAATCGCCGAGGCGAACGCCGTCAGATCGGGCTTGGCCAGAGGATCGCGGAGCGCGGCGATGGTCTTTCTGAGCCATTTGGCGACCAGCGCTCGGTGCTGCTCCACCAGGCCGATGAAGAGCGCTTCTTTGCTGGGGTAATGGGTGTAGATCGCCGCCGTGGACACGCCGGCTTTTTTGGCGATTTCACGGTTGTTGGTGCCGTGGAAGCCCTGAGTAGTGAACAGCGCAAGAGCCGCCGCTTCAATGCGCCGGCGCTTATCCTGACTGCGATCTTTAAGGAGCTTGGCCACCGCCGAAACCATAGCACGCTCTCAATTTAAAGCGGAACGGTCCGGCGTATGCAAACGGCAGGGCGCGCGGCACCAGAACGCTCTGCTGCGCGTTGGCGGGGCAATTACCGCCATCGAGCCGGTGCGCTGAATAGTGGCGCCGGCCCTGCGAAATAAATCGCTCAGTCAGCTAATGCCTTAGTCCGCACCGATCGGCACAAATAATGTACTGGGGTGGCGCGGGTCATGGTACAGCGTTACCGTCACTGGCCTCGCGTCACTGAGAGTTTCCTCGGCAACCACTCCGCCCGAGTTGTAATTCTTCTCCAGGTAGATTGAATCGATCGGCGCGATGACCAGGCGCAGCCGGCTGCCCTGCTTGACTTCCTGCGACGTGAAGGCGAATTGATCGAAGTCGTACCTCAGCGGGGCCCGCGTCTCGACCAGCACAGGCGTACGCAGCCCGTCGCGATTCCGGGCGCGGAGAAATTGCGACGTCAGCTGGAGGCTGCTGCCATCCTCGCGGATCTCATAGATCGTCGCCTGGAAGTCGGTGTCGGGCTGATCGATTGAAAGCCACGCGGAGAGCTTGAAAAAGCCGCTGATCTCGGTGTTTCGATCGAAGGGCGCGCTGTGGTAGACCAACTGTCTGCCGCGTCGAGCGAACACCAGACGCTGATCGACGAGACTGCTCACGTCCATGTTCGCCTCCACCGAGGCGAGACTGCGATCACGTGGATCATACGAGTAATGATCCGGCTTGCCGTGTGCGGGCTCGGCACCCAGGTACCCCGAGCTCAACACGTCAGTAGCATTGACCCTCGAATCGAGATGAAGCTCGCGGACCGCACCCGTGACGCCGGCGAGCGTATCGGCGTAGCGCCATTTGTCGGCAAACATGACGTAGTACGCCACATTCTTCTTCAAGAACGCAGGCTTCGGCCCGCCTTGCATCGTCCAGCCGTACCAATCCAGGTGCAGTTGGGGGAGATCGACCAGACTTGCAGGCCCAAAGGTCAGACCGCCCACCTCTGCGCGCGGGGTACGGGTACCCGCGTGATCCCAGGGACCGATCACCAGATAGTGACGGGCTTGCGCCTCTGCGGAAGCATGTTTCATGTACTCCCGGTAATGAGTCAGGGCGCCAGGCTGATCATCATCGTGACTGGCCGTAATCGTCAGGATGGGAATGGAGAATTTCCCGTATTGCTCCACGGTCGGGTTATAGCTGTCCCAGTAGGCATCGCGTTGCGGATGGGCCAGCCACTCCTGGAATACGGCCGACGGGTTGCCGGCCACTGAATCGAAACTCTTCAGCGGCGCCCCGGACTCGTACCACTGGCGGAATTTCGCCGTCCAGAAGGGTTGGTCGCCAAAAATCCTCTCCTGCGCAGTGTGGCCGCCGGTGAATGTCAGCCACTGCATGTCGTACAGGTAGAAAACCCCGTTGCTCATGGGAAAGTCGACGCCGGGATAGGCCGCTGCGGCGGGCACGATGGTCGCGAGATGGGGCGGGAATTCCTTGGCCGTTTGCCATTGGTCCGTGCCGGCGTACGAGCCGCCCCACATCGTGACTTTGCCGTTGCAATAGGGCTGTGCCGCCAGCCACTCGACCACGTCATAGCCGTCGTGCGCTTCCTGAATGAGCGGCCGGAACGCGCCTTCCGAGTTGCCACGGCCGCGTACATCGACGGTGAGAAACGGATAGCCATGCGACGCGAAGTACACACCTCGGTCGTGGTAACTCTGCGCAATGTACGGGGTGAGCGTGAAGATACACGGTGCCGGCTCCTTTTGACCATGCGGCGTGTAGACCGTCGCACTCAACTTCACTCCGTCGCGAAGTGGAATTTTGACATCCCACTTCCAATCGACGCCGGTGGGCGGAGATGACTCGGCCGCCTGGGCAACGGTTACATTGAACCAGGCGAAAATGGCGACCGCCAGAACATGCCGCAGGTAACTCATGGCGCGGGGGGTCGCTTCTCCAGTTGACGGTCGAAATACTCATCGGCGGCATTGAACAGCCGCATCCAAGAGGAGTAGCGGATCAAATCGTGGATCTCGTTCGGGATGATGATGGTCTCATGCACGACATGATGTGAGCGCAGGTCCTCGATCAGCTCGGTGGCCTGATGCGACGGAACGGCCCGGTCATCGTCGGCCTGGACGATCAATACGGGCGACTTCCATTGGTCGATGGTCGCAATGGGCGACGACGCGACGGCGCGTTTTGTTGCCTGGCCAGGATCCACCGTTCCGCCCCTCGCGGGAAGCAGGGTGGCCCAGTTATAGACCCCCGCATAATCCACCCCGGCGGCGATGGAATCGGAAGCACGGGCCAATCCCAGCGCGGTCATCAATCCTCCATAACTGCCGCCCCAGATACCGACCTTGCGCGGATCGACCTCTTTTCGAGTGTGCAGGTAGTCGATCGCTCCCAGCAGGTCGTTCAGCTCGCTTCCGCCATCGGGACCGAAGTCATTGGCCTCGCGGTACTCCATCCCATAGCCGATGCCGCCGCGATAATTGACCGACAGGACGAGGTAGCCCTGTGAGGCGAAATATTGATTCAGCGCATACATCCAGTTGTAGGCATCCATGGGATGGAAACCCAGCACCATCTGCCTGCGAGGTCCTCCATGAAAGAAGAGCACCGCCGGATGTGATTTGGTGCCGGAGGTCTCGTGAGGTAGAAATATCTGCGCGTGGACCAACTGGCCGTCTTTGGCCGCAAAGGTCACGACTTCCGGTGTGACGAGCTTTGAGGACGGAAATCCGGCGGGTACCGACTGCGGAGCGAGCAGTTTCCATTGCCCGCCGGCCAACATCACCGGCTGCAGGCTCTTGGTCGCGCCGCTCTGCAAGGCGAACACCGTCCCGGCGTCATTCACCTGGGGATAATCCTCGATATCGTGGTCGGCGGTCACACGAACCGGGCCACCGTGATCGAAATCAACCTTCCAGATGTGCATCCGGTCCCCGTCATCCTGATTTGACGAGAAGACCAAGTGCCGGCGATCGCTGCTGAGCGCCATGTGCATGACTTCGAATTTTCCGGAGGTAACCGCGCGGGGCGTGCCGCCTTGCACCGGCACCGCGTACAGTTGCGCCCAGCCCGTCTTCTCCCACGGAAACACGAGTTCACCCCGCGCCGTCCATAGCAGGTTTGCTTCAGACAAGGTCGGATAGAACACGCTTCCCGCACCGTCATCGGCGCTCCAGACACGCTGACCTTCCCCACCTGCGATGTTTGCCACCCAGATCGACCAGGGCTGTCCGCTGCGGCGGGACACGAATTCCGGCAGTTTCTCCGCGGGAACCCGGACGAAGGCGACCTGCGAGCCGCTCGGTGAAAAAACGAACGACTGGTCATGATCGAGACTGGGACTCATCCACACTATCGTCCTGGCGGCGACGTCGTACACTCCGATGAGGGAATGGTCATCCCGCTCACTGATGAACCCGAGGTGCTTCCCATCGGGCGACCAGGCCATGGAGTGAACCTTGCCTTGATCGATGATCAGCGCCTTAGGGGCGCTGTCCGCGTTCACGGACGCGGACAGAATCTGTCCCTTGTCGATGAGCAGCAGGCTGCTGCCGTCCGGCGAAAACATCGGGTCGTGACCCACACCTACTTTGCGTGCGGGGCCGCCGGAGGTGGGAACGACCCAAACCTCCCGTGGCGCGGGACCGGCCGGCGAGCTGCTGATGTTGGCCGGCTTTTCGGTTTCCAGGTCGGCGGCACGCGTGAATGCAATCATGCGTGCATCCGGCGACCAGGACAGGTCCCCGATGGCGAAGCCCTCATCCTGGGTGAAGGAGGTGAGCTGGCGTGACTGCATTCCCGGACCATCCGCGACCCAGACGTTGCGGCACCCCTTGGAATCGAACACCCATGCTACGGATTTGCCGGTCGGGGATGCCAGCAGGTCGGATGGAAACGGCGCCTCCATTATCTGCTCGATGGTGAACTTCGCCGGATGGGCCGCGGTGCGGTCCGCCGGAAACACTAGACAACACGCCAGGATGAGGACTGCGCCGCGAATGTCTTCGAGCCGGATGGAATTCATATGCTGTTGATCCCTCTAAAAGCGAGCATCCAATGAGAGGCCGACCGTCCGCGGCTGCAGCACCACGCCCTCTGCTTGCACGATGTCGCCGGTCAGGCCGTTCTGGGTTCCGGAAGCGGTCAGGATCGCGTGCCGATTCGTCACGTTCTTGGCAAAGATCCTGACCGTGTAGCGAGAGTTCGAGACGTCCGTATTGAGATCCAGCGCGCCGTAGGCGCCGGTCTTGAATTCGTCGAGGGCGAGTGCGCCGCTGCTGTAACGGACACCCACCAGCCGCAGGCCCCCGCCTGCGTGGCCGTTCCAGTCGTTGGCCAGCGGCATGGTGTAGTCAGCCCGCAATGAGCCGCTCCACTTGGGGACGAACGGCAGCCGGTCTCCCGAGTTGCCGCCGATCGACGGCACATCCTGCGTCAATTTCGCGTCTGTGTAATTCGCCGTGGCCTCGACAATCAACCGATCGACGGGACGCACGGTCATGTCGGCTTCCACGCCCTGGCTGCGTGCCGTGCCGCCATTCGCGATATAGGTAATTCCGCCCGGCAGACTGCCGGTCACCTGGATGTCTTTCCATTCGATGTCATACGCAGATACGTTGACGATCGCGCGGTGACCCCAGTATTCGGATTTCAAGCCAACTTCGTAGTTGGTCAACCGATCTGACTTGACCGACGGAGGTATTCCAGGAAACGCCAGGTTCGGGCCGCCGGCCTGGTAGCCGGTTGCAACCCGGGCATAGGCCATCACGTCGGGCGTGAAGTGGAAGCGCGGGCCGGCACTGTAGGTCCAGACACCCTCGGAAGAAGTGCCACTTTGATTGGAGCCGGTGGCGATCAGCGGTCCGGCCTCCAGAATCTGTCGGAATTCCTGGTCATTTCGCGCATAGCGGATGCCGCCGGAAACATCGAATTTCTGCGTGATGTGATAGGTCAGATTGCCGAACGCCGCATATTCCTTGTAGGTCGTCGGCAGTGATCCGACAAAGAAAGGATTGATCCCATCGATGAGCGAGCCGTTCGGATTCTCCGCGGTCAACGATTGATGGTTGGTACCTTGCTCGTGGGTGTAGAACAGGCCGCCGAGCCATTCCAGCGGAATGTCCGAGGCAGACGACAAACGCAGCTCCTGGGTGTACTTCCGCGTTGTCAGGTTCAATGGGAATATCGAAAGCCCGCCGGGCGCGCCGAACAACGCAAAAATCGGCTGATAGGTGCGCGTGACGTCGGCATCGACCTGGGTCTGCTGATTCGAGAAGCTGGTGGCGGAGACGAATTTTCCCCACCCCAGGTCCCAGTTCACATCCGCACTGTAAAACTGAAGGTTGCCCTTGAAGACATTCGGGAGATAGTTGTTGTCACAGAGCTTGCACGACAGGGGCTGCAGCGTCACCGGGCCGAGTGCTACGGATGCGTTTCCGTCGGCGATCGTGTGTTGGAACAAGCCGCCGAATCGTACACTCAGATTGCTTGCCGGCTGCCACAACAGTGCCAGCCGGCCGCTCTGCTGGCGCGCAGCGTTCTGATCTTTCCTACCGCTCTGCGAACTGTCGATGTACCCGGGTGTATTTTCGGAAGCGACGCTTGCGATCAGACCCAGGCTGTCCGGGATCAGCGCGGTGTTGAGCATCGCCCTGGCGCCTCCGCCTGGATTTCCGGCGCCCGAGATTCCGAATACATCGGCGCCGACGCGCACCTCGGTCTTGGTCAGGTTGGGAGAGGTCAGAATGTATTTGAGAGCGCCGCCCACGGAGTCCGCGCCGTACAGCGTTCCTTGCGGCCCCTCCAACACCTCGATTCTTTGCACGTCGTACGGAAGAATGTCGAGTGCGTAGGCCGAACCGCGGTCATGAATCGATGTAGATCCGATGGGCGTATCGTCCAGGTAGGTTCCGACGGTTGCGCCCGCGCTCAGCGGTGCGATACCCCGCATGCTGATCGTCGTCTGCCCGGGTGTTCCCCCCGAATCGATCTGCAGTCCCGGCACATACGCGCCGATGTCGGTCAACTGAGTCGCGTGCAAGTTGTCCAGCAACTCGCTTCCGATGACGCTGACGGATGCGCCGACGTCCTGAACGCTTTCCGAGCGCTTCTCGGCCGTGACCACAACCTCATTCAACTCTAGAGGAGTGCTCACCTGGGCCGAGACGTGATTCGCCAGCAGCAGGGGCAGCGCTGCGCAGACGAGCGGCAGTTTTCCGGAGGCGTCAAAACGTATGCTGATCATTGAAATCCCCACCTGAATTCGGTGTCCGACTTTGTTTGGCAGGCCCGGCAGTTCCTTAGCTCGCCCCCATTCATTGGGCGCGAAACGATCCGGGATCGTGGTCGCGCTGATATTGTCCCTAAAGGAGAATACTTGTCGTTTATGGATAACACAATCCTCAATAGAGAATTTCGCTTCCAGCAGCCCCGTCGCGCACGGATGAAGAAAAACTAAACCGAGCTCAACTATTTGTGTTTGTTCTGAGAGAGTGCCCGAAGCACAGTGCCGTGTGTCCGGGCGAGCAAGGCAATCGGCCATTCGCGCCCCGGACGAGAGGCGTATATGAGCATTTCTCAAGCAGTCGCTTTTTCAAGCCGTCCGCGCGCGGGTCAGTCTCGGGACGGTGCCATCGAACGCCTACCGCACGTCGAGGCGGCGTTGCACTACCTCGAGCCGATGAGCGAAAAGCCACGCTCGCTGGAATACGAGCCGGCGCCGGGCGTACCCCGCACGACCGCAGTCTATCGGGATCACATGGTCACCATCCGCGATGTTCGCCCGGTCGCGTCGACCCTCTCACTGGAACGTGAAGGATTCCAACTCGTGAGCGCCGCGAGCAGCGTCCGGGATTTCTACGATGAAGAAGCGGTTCAGACCCGCTACTACGGCGAAACCGTTTCATTGCTCGAGAAATTGACGGGTGCCTCTCGCGTGGTCGTTTTCGACCATACGATTCGTCGCCGCATTCCGGGCTCGACTGACAGAACCGCCGGGATTCCGCGCCAGCCCGTGCCCCGCGTCCACAATGACTACACCGTCAAATCCGGTCCGCAGCGCGTTCGCGATCTACTTGGCGAGGACGCGAGCGATCTGTTGCGCAGGCGCTTTTCCGTCATCAACGTCTGGCGGCCTATCCGCGAGCCGATACAAGATGCACCGCTGGCGGTCGCCGATGCTCAAAGCATTGACAGCGACGATCTCGTCGCGACGGATCTCGTCTATCCCGACCGTGTCGGTGAGATCTATTACGTCAAGTTCAATCCCTCTCATCGCTGGTTCTACGCGTCCGCCATGCGCCGGCACGAAGTGATGCTGATCAAATGTTTCGATTCAGCCGACGACGGACGTGCACGCTTCGTCCCGCATTCGGCGTTCGTGGATCCGACCACGCCCGCCGGCGCGTTGCCCCGCGAAAGTATCGAGTTGCGAACACTGGTGTTCTACGGGGAGCGAGAAATCAGGCCAGCCTAATTTGCGCCCTTGCAAATTACTCGACCGGCACTTCGGCCGCCTGCCGGATCTCGACTGGCGGGACCAATAGCGCGAGAAACACGATTGTGAGTGAAACCAGGAGCATCGCCCAGAAAGTGAGATTCAGTGATCGCTGCAGCGCCAAACCGATGGCCGTATCGGCGGTCATCGCGCCGGCCGGAGCTTGAAGAAGCTGCCGAAGTTGATCCGATGTAACGGATTGCCCGTTGTTTGCGTGAGTCAGTCCGTAATTGAGGACGGCGCCGAGCGCCGTCGCGCCCAACGTGCTGCCGAAGTTGCGCGCGAAGAGATTTGAGGCTGTCGCGCTGCCGCGCTGCGACCAATCGACGAGTTCTTGGATGAGAACGAGCGAGCTCACGCTGATAAGGCCCATGCCGAACCCCATCACCAGAGAACCCAGAGCGGCGGTGATCGGAGAACTTTCCGGCGTCAAAAGGACGAACACGGCCGTTCCGGTCGGGACCAGCACCGTGCCCGCGACCAAGATCTGGCGCAGACCAAACCGATGAAAGTTGCGCGCCCCCAGCGTAGCGCCAGCCGGCCAGCCAACCAGCATCATCGTGAGCGCGAGGCCGGCGACCACGGGCGATCGGTGCAGCACGCCCTGCACATACATCGGCAAGAACGTCGTCAATCCGATGAGCACCATACTGGCAAGCACGCCAACACTATTCGCCGCGGCGATCGGGCGGCGGCCCCAGAGGGCAAAGGAAATCATCGGATCGGCGGCCCGTCGCTCCTGGGCGATGAAAAGACCCAAGGACAAGCAGAATAGGCCGCCCGCCACCAGACCCGGCGTGTGATTCGAGGTACCGGCCTCCGTCAGCGCGATCAATAGCGACGCGACCGCGACCGTAAACAAAGCGGCGCCCGTGATGTCGATCGAGCGGCGTTCGCGCTTTGCATGCTGGTGTTCGTGCAGAAAGAGGATGTAACCGGCCGCGGCGGCGATGCCGATCGGCACGTTGATCCAGAAAATCCACGGCCAGGACCAGTGGCGGATGATGAAGCCTCCTGCGAGGGGTCCGAGTACCGCGGAGATCGCCCAGACGCTGGCAAGATAGCCCTGAATTTTGCCCCTCTCCCGGGCCGGATAGAGATCGGCGACGATCGTTACCGCCACGGGCTGCACGGCGCCGGCTCCGACGCCCTGAATGAGCCGAAAGACGACCATCGTCATCATCGAGCCGGCAAAACCGGCGAGGATTGATCCGATGAGGAAGATGATGATCCCTACGAGCATCATGGGCTTGCGACCATAGACATCGGCAAGCTTTCCGAACACCACCGTCATTGCCGTCTGGGTCAACAAGAACGACGAAAAGACCCAGCTGTAGAGATGCAAGCCTCCCAATTGCGCCACGATCTGCGGCATGGCGGTCGAGACGATCGTCGCCTCGATCGCGATCATGAACATGGACGTCATCACCGACGCGATGACGAGCGATCGAGTTGTCTTTGATTCTTGAGCCAATTTATCGACTACGGCATGCCCTTAGAGATACATTCCGGAATTATGCCATTAACCGCGCGGTGATCAGCGCCGCAATTGGCCGCCAAGGTATGCGTCCAGCCGATCGAAGCGCTGCTCCTCGTTGATTCAGTTCACGCATGAGCGATGGATGCCGTCAAGCGGGTATCGGCGCATTTTGCTCGATGAGGTTCTGGGCTTTGAGTTCCGTCCAGAACTCGGCCGGGATCCGGGTCTGCATCGACGTATAGTCAGCGAGAATCTGCTGTTCGCTACCGGCACCTACGACCAGCGCCGCGGCGATATCGGGCGCCGCTGAGAATTGTAGCGCTGCGGTTCGGAGGTCCACCCCATGGCTGCTTGCCGCCTCGCGGAGCCTTCTGCGTTTTTCGATCACAGCCGGCGCAATCTTGTACGACTCCTGTCCATAGTTGTAGCGAGAACTGCCCGAGATGAAACCCGCGTTGAGCGACGACCCGATGACAAAGGACACGTTTCTTGCGCGAGCGGCGGGGAAGACCTGATTGAGGGCATTCTCGTGTTCAATCAGAGAATACTGGGAAGCCAACAAACATATGTCGGGATCCGCGACCTCGATCAGCCTCATGATGGGCTCTGGCGTATTGACGCCGATCCCCCATCCCTTGATCAAACCCTCCTCTCGCATTCGCGTGAGTTCCGGGAATGCGCCTTTACGCGCGACCTCGAACTCTTCTTCCCACGATGTCGGAAGAAATTTATTGTCCGGCGAGATGTCGTGCACGAAGACGACGTCCAGGCTATCGATACCCAACCGTTGCAGGCTGTCTTCGATCGAGCGTCTCACTCCCGCCGCCGTGTAATCGAAAATC
This sequence comes from Steroidobacteraceae bacterium, assembly GCA_036498345.1. Lineage (GTDB taxonomy): Bacteria > Pseudomonadota > Gammaproteobacteria > Steroidobacterales > Steroidobacteraceae > Bog-1198. The sequence continues at coordinate 9,609 of DASYFQ010000154.1, read as the reverse complement.
ACGTCGTTGGGCGACGGAGAGAAAGGAAAGTATTGCTTGTTCCTGGCTGTCTTCGATGCTCTCAAAAGTTTCCCGACTTTCGACGAGATGACGAATTCGTTCCGATTCTTGCCATGAAGGAAGCTGCCGTATCGGCGCTCTGCCAGGCCGAGCCCGTACCATGGTGCCACGTCATAGTAGCGGACGCCGGCACTCCAAGCCGCGTCGAGAGTGGCCTCCGCCTCCTTGTCGGTCACCACCGCAAATTCATTGCCCAGCGGCACGCCTCCCAACCCAAACTTGACGGGCGGCTTGTAGTGATCTTTGCCGGCGCCTGTTGCGTTATTCTGCATGCGTTGCTCCGATTCAAATGCTCGTCGCCTGCCTGACAGGACTACCCTGTCAGCAGCATCGAGCAGAGTCTGTCAGCGGCGCCGTCGCATCGTTGTGGGCGGTATGGCGCTCTGGATGTAGGTGTTAGAATTGCGAATCGTCCCGAATGTCCGCCTTGCTCCTTAAGTTGTCGAGGGATAGATAAATTTCCTCACCCCTTAGGCAGGGATCGTTGTATTTTGGACCTAGGAGTCGCCGGCCCGTTCCACCGGACCATTGATTTCTAAGCATTTTTTGAACGAAGATCGCGGCTGGGGAGAGTCTCATAAACCTGAACGCGCGCGCCGCCATGCCGACATCCGGACAAGCGTGTTGCTGTTCAGGATCGTGGAGGCAAGGCTAAGATGACTCAGATCTGGACGAAGTGGGAAGGCCAGATCATCGGCGGAGTCTTTCCTCTGCGCCGCTTTCTGAGTGCCTCGGACCATAGCGCAGTATTCCTCACCGAATATAAGGCGCAAAACCTTCCCAATGCCGCGCTCAAGTTGGTCCGGGTTATTCCGAATCTGGCGCACGTACAGCTCTCGCACTGGACCACGGCAGCGGCCCTCTCCCATCCGCATCTGATTCGACTTCTGGAGGCGGGCCGCTGCCAGCTCGGAAATCTCCAATTTCTCTTCGTGGTGATGGAATTCGCTGAACAGACTCTCGCGCAAATTCTTCCCCAACGGGCCCTTACTCTCGGTGAAGTGCAGGAAATGCTCCTTCCCACCCTGAATACCTTGGCGTTCCTTCATCGCAAGAATCTGGTGCAGGGCCAGCTGAAGCCTTCAAACATTCTAGTCGTCAACGATCAGCTGAAGCTGGCGAGTGATACCGTCCGCGTCCCTGGCGAATCGACGGCGGTGATCGCCAAGCCTTCGGTGTACGATCCTCCAGAAGCAAAAGACGGCGGTTTTTCCCCAGCCGGTGATATCTGGAGTCTCGGCATGACTCTGGTTGAGGCTCTCACGCAGCATCTTCCCTCGTGGCCTGATAGCAAATCCGCCACTGCCACTTTCTCGGCCGCCCTTCCTCCCCCGTTCGCGGAAATCGTCCGCCAATGCTTGGATCGCCATCCGGCCAACCGTCCCACGGCCGCCGACCTGCGAGCCCGGATCAAGCCGGAGCCACAATCGCCGATAGCTTCGCCACCTGAGTCTCCCCTGTCGGGGCCTCAGTCTCCCCTGTCGGTACCTGAACCACCTCTGTCGATACCTGAACCACCCGTGTCGATACCTGAACGTCTCGCGCGCGAAACGCCCGAGCGCGCCGCTCCTCCGGAAGAGTCGCCGAGACGGCGCTGGTTTGTCCCGGCGATCGCAGCGCTCGTTGTCGCAGCCGTTGTAGTTTGGGTTGGCGTGCACCTGCTCGGCTCGCGAACGTCGCCGGAGCGAGTTGCTCCTCCCACAGCCGTTTCGCAGAGTCCCAAGATCTCTGCGTCCGCGCCTCCCGAGGCCTCTCCTGATCGACCTGCACACCAGATATCGAAAAATTCACCGGCCGTGCTCCATGAAGTAATTCCCGACGTTCCGCGCCAGGCCCGCGACACGATCCACGGCCATATCACGGTCGCGGTTCGCGTGACTATCGATCGCGCGGGCAACGTCGTCGATGAACGCATCGAAAATCACGGCCCAAGCAAGTATTTCGCCCGCCTGGCAACCGAAGCCGCCAAACAATGGAAGTTTGCGCCCACGGACGATCCGGTTTTGCGCAAGTGGCTGTTGCGGTTCGAATTCACTCGAGGCGGTGCCACCGGACACGCCGCCGCCCCGAAGTCCTAGCCCACCACCCGCGAGGTTCGCGTCATGTTCAAGGCATTGGTAGTCGACAACCATGGCGGGGCAGTTGCCGCGTCCGTTAAGGACTTGGACGAGGCGAGCTTGCCGCCGGGCAATGTCACGGTCGCGGTCGAATACTCAGGGCTCAATTACAAGGACGGACTGGTCGCAACGGGCGGCGGCGGCCTCGTGAAGCGCTACCCGCACGTGCCGGGGATTGATTTCGCCGGCAAGGTGCTTGCCAGTCGTGACCCCGCTTACAAACCCGGCGACCATGTCGTGCTCACCGGATGGCGCGTGGGCGAGGTGCAATGGGGCGGCCTTGCACAGAAGGCTTCGGTGAACGGTGATTGGTTGGTGCCATTGCCCGCGGGGCTCACCACACGTCAGGCGATGGCGGTCGGTACCGCTGGATTGACTGCCATGCTCGCGGTCATGGCGCTCGAGGCCCACGGGCTGACCCGCAGTTCGGGTGAGGTGCTGGTAACGGGTGCGGCAGGCGGCGTCGGCTCCGTCGCGACGGCGATTCTCGCTAAATTGGGAATGCAGATTGTGGCATCGACCGGCCGCGCCGAAACCCATGAATACTTGAAAGGCCTCGGCGCGACGGCAGTCTTGGATCGCTCCCCATTTTCCGAACCCTCCAAACGTCCCTTGGAAACCGAGCGTTGGGCGGCATGCATCGATTCGGTGGGCGGCAATACGCTCGCGCGCGTGTTAGCGCAGACGAAATACGCGGGGTCCGTCGCCGCGGTGGGGCTGGCCGGCGGCAGCAAGCTCGAGCACACGGTCATTCCGTTTTTGCTGCGGGGCGTGAACCTTCTCGGCATCGACTCCGTCATGTGCCCGAGCGCGCGGCGGATTGAGGCTTGGAACAGGCTGCGAACCGATCTGCCCCTAGATAAGCTCGAAGCGCTGACCATCGTGAGCAGACTCGACGAAGTTCCCAGGCTTGCAGCTGAAATACTTGCCGGCAAAGTCCGCGGGCGGATCGTGGTCGACGTGAACAGCTAGCCGATCAATGTTGGCCCGCAACCTTTTCGCTTGGGGCCTGATCGCCGCATCAAGCCTCCCCGTGGCGCAGCCGGCCGACGTACCCACCTCGCCCGCCTCGTCCACCATGGTGGCGCCTTCAGGCGCCATCACATCATCGGGACCCTTGAGCATTCCATTTTCCCCTTATGCCTCGGCCGAGGCGCTCGCACAGTTCGTCCGGGACGCGAACCGGTCGCCGGCTCCGGGTTTGGGCGGACCGATCGAGGCAAATCGGCGCTACTACGACGCGATCAACTCCGATCGCGTCGAGCGCATGAAAAAACTCTACCCCGTCGAGATCAAGTCAGAAAAGATTGCAGGCGTCGGGGCGGACATCGTGACTCCCGCGGGTGGGGTGAGTTCGGCAAACCGTGGCCGCGTCCTGATCAATTTGCACGGCGGCGCCTTCCTGTGGGGCGCGCACAGCGGTGGGCTGGTCGAATCCATTCCAGTCGCCGGAGTCGGCAAGCTCGAAGTCATCTCCGTCGACTACCGCCAGGGCCCCGAAGCCACGTTTCCCGCGGCAAGCGAAGATGTCGCAGCAGTGTATGAGGCACTATTGAAGCGCTACAAGCCGCAAAATATCGGCATCTATGGATGTTCGGCGGGCGGAATCCTGACCGCGCAATCCGTTGCCTGGATCGCCGCACACGGATTGCCGAGGCCCGGGGCCGTAGGGACCTTCTGCTCCTCGCTGGTGGAAACATGGGGAGATTCCGCGTTCGTGGGCCCCATACTCTCGGGACATGCGCCGGTAGCGACGCCCCTGCTGCTGGAGAGTTTGCCTTACTTCAAGGGAGCCGATCCACACGATCCGCTAGTATTGCCGGGCGTGTCAGCCACCGTGCTTGCGAGTTTTCCGCCGACGTTGCTGATCAGCGGTTCACGCGATTTTGCGCTGAGCTCAGTTCTGCGCAGCCACGCCTTGCTGGTGCAAGCGGGCGTCGACGCGGAGCTCCACGTGTATGAAGGCATGTGGCATTCCTTTTTCAGCGACCCTGAGTTGCCGGAATCGCGCGCCGCCTACGATGTCATGGTGCGATTCTTCGATCGGCACCTGGGGCGGTGACACAGGCTCGACTCGGCGTCGCGCATATGAGTCGGTCGAGACTCAGTTGGCCTTGATGCCCTCCACCTGAATGCGAAGGAGCACGTCCTGCTTGAATCCGTACTGCTGGCCGTAGTTCACACCGAAATCCGCGCGATTGAAGCTGCCGCTCGCGTCGGCACCACAGACCTGCTTCTTGAGCATGGGGTGCTCGATGCATTTAAATGAATTGACGGTCAGGGTGACCGGCTTCGTTACGCCATGAAGTGTCAGTTGACCGCTGATCGTCTTGGGGGCGCCATTCGCGAAATCTGCTAACTGGCCCTTGTATTCGGCCGTCGGATACTTCACCACGTCCAGCATCTCGGCGCTCGATGCATGTGCGTTGAGCTTGTCGTGCGCGAAGTCGATGCTTGCGGTGTCGATGACGACGTCGACTCTTCCGGTCTTTGCCGCGGCGTCCACCTCGACGCTACCGGTGGTCTTCTTGAATGTCCCACGCCAGGTGGAGAGCCCGCCGAAATGATCGACCTCGAAGCTTGGATGCGTATGATCGGGATCGATCGTGTAGGAAGTTGGCGCGCCAAATGCCGCGACGCTGACCAGCGCCAAGATCGATACGACTTGTACTTTCATCTGTGCACCCCGAAGCGTGGAAGAGACGCGCGACATTAAACGAGTCTCCTTTGCAGCGGTAGATGGATGAATTGGCTCATACCAGGCCACAATTAGAAGCAATCGGTTTCTGCGCCCGAGCCGGTGCCTGGCGCCGATGCGGCCGGCCATGCACCAACAGCAGACGCAATAACCCAAAGAGATCACCGTTTCTGACCCTTTTCGGGCTGGATGTAACCGGCACCATCGAGTCATGTATTCGCGCAGCGGGCCCGCCTAAGCTTTCTCCACGGTCGACGGCGTCGAAGCGGTGGTCGAGCCGAAGCGGTAATCAATCCTGATTCGCAATTGGTGCGATAAGTTGCGCCGGGGCGCCCCGGCCAACGTTACACGTAGTCAGACGGAGGTTAATATGCTTTATCCACAAGGTAATTTTTATCCGCAGAACCCACAAGGTAACTTTTATCCCCAGGGTACCTTCGGCCAGCAGGCCTTCCAGAGTAACCCCTTCCAAAACAACCTTGGCAACACTCCGTTCGCGAACACGCTGTACGGGTATCCGCAACAGGCACAGGCCGGTTATTCGCAGCAGTCCGCGTATCCACAGCAGCAGTCCGGCTATCCGCAGCAGCCGACCAACTTCGCTCAAGGTCTGCCGCAATCGAACTGGCAGCATCCCGCTCAACAACAGGCAGCTCTGCAGCAGCATGCGATACAGCAACTTCTGGCGCATCAGCTCGCTGCCCAGCAACTCGGGCCGCAGCAGCAGCTCGGGCCGCAGCAGATGGGGGCGCAGCAGCAGCCCTTCGGGTCGCAGCAACAGCCCTTCGGGTTGCAGCAGCTCTCGGCGATGAACGCATTCCCGGGATTGTCGGCAAATGGAGCGGCTCAATCCGGCGCATGGACGCAGCAGCAGTCAAACACGGAGCAAGTCAATCAGGCATTGACGCCGCGGCACCACTTACTGCAGCAGCTCGCTCAATATCATTACTTGGTGGCGCAGCAACTGGCGCAGCTGGCGGCGCAACAAGCAGTTCAAGGTTCTATCTCTCCTTACGCGGGGCAATTCATACCGGGCGCCGGTCAATTCATACCCGGCCAGTTGGGAGGAAACTTCGCGCCCGGTATCACGATGCATTGACGCGTACGAGCAACGGGTGATTGGGTGATTACACAACCGAGGCAGGAGACGTGTCATGGCTGAGCAAAAGGATGATCCGGGCCAAACGGCCAAGCTAACTCAATCTCAATCCAAGAGAGCGACTCAGGCGAGCGGAGCGACGGAACCGCTCGCTGCTCAAAATGGGACCGCACAAGATCGGGTTAGCGGAGACGACAGTTCCGGAGCGCGAACCGGCGCCGCCGATAAGACTTCTGCCACGGTTACTTCTGCCACGGTTGTGCGCCGCAAGCAGCGCTATTTGATCGGCTTCAGATCGCTGCCGGGAATCGCATTGCCGCCCAGCGATCCTTTCCTCGAGAGACTCGCCCAGGTGGACGGCGTGGAAATTACTCGCCGCCTGAAAGGCGGGGGCACGCAGACTGCCGGAATGACGCCCACCGCCGCGGCGCAGGCCACATCGGTAGCGGAAATCGTGGTGGCTCGCATGGATGAACAGCGCGGCGAGGCGTTGCGGCAAAATGCGCCGCCCCACGTGATCGTCGAAATTGACGCGCCCCTGGGCTACTCCGACATGGCTGTACCGGAGCCGATGAACTGGCAGCACGCAGTACAGGTGATGCCGTTTCCTCGTCCGCGCCGCGAAGTCCGCTTCCGCATTCTCGGCGATGATGACCGGCCGCTGGCGAATGCCGTCGTCAATCTCTATGGTCCCGGCTTTCCCGCGCAAGCCCTGACGGACTCATCGGGGCACGCGAGCTTGCAGACCCCCTCCGTCGACGGTTCCGGCATTCATGCCGTCTACGTGAGGCCGGTGGCTGACCACTGGGAGCGGTATATTCAGAATCCGTCGCTGGACCCCGGCGAAGTCAATGTCATTCGATTGAGTCCTCTGGACCGAACTTCGGGGAGCTTTCCAGGAGAGCGCCCCTACAGCTGGGGTCAGCGCATCATGAAATTCGATCGAGTGCCCACCAATTGGAACGGTGCCGGCACCAAGATCGGCATCATCGATTCGGGCTGTGACACCTCGCACCCGCTCCTTCGTCATTTCGTCCGGGGCGTGGATTTCACCCGAGACAAGGACCCTCAGAGCTGGAAATCGGACGAGATGGGACAGGGCACGCATTGCGCCGGCATCGTCGCGGCCTCTGCTCTCGCATCCTCCGACATGATCGGCTGTGCGCCCGGCGCTGAAGTTCATATATTCAAAGTGGTGCCCGGCGGTCACTTCAGCGATCTCATTGACGCATTGGATCAATGCATAGAGCGACGCTTGGATATCGTGCAGATCGGCGTCAGCGGTGAGCCGTTCTCCGAACTCGTGGCACAGAAAATTATCGAGGCGCGACTGAATGGCATCGCCTGCATCGTCGGCGCCGGAAACTCCGGCGGAGCCGTGCAGTTTCCGGGCAACGTACCCGGCGTGATGACGGTATCGGCGGTCGGCAAACTCGGCGAGTATCCGCAGGACACCCGTCACGCCCAAAGAGCGTTGCCGCAGCTGATTGCATTCTCAGGCATCTATGCAACGAATTTCAGTTGTTGGGGACCGCAAATTGGAGTGTGTGCACCCGGCGTCGCCGTCGTGTCCAGCGTTCCCGGAGGCGGCTTTGCGGCCTGGGACGGCAGTTCGATGGCGGCCTCGCATGTCGTCGGGTTTTCAGCATTGCTGCTGTCTCATCATCCCATGTTACAGAGCATCAATTTTGGAGCACGCGCCGATCAGCGCGTTTCGATCCTGTACGATCTTCTGCGCGCGGCGGCGATACCCTATGCACAGGTCGACCCTAGCCGTGTAGGGGCTGGATTACCCGATCTTCAGCAGGTACCGGGGTTGCTGCCTTCGAACCAACAGTTCTTCGGCGGCGGCATTGGCACAGGAGCGGGTCTGGGCACGCTGCAAGCACCCTTCACCTATTCGGCTGCGTACCCGGCCAATCCGATGAACGCGATACTGCAGTTGCGCGCGGCGGGATTGTGGGTGTGAACGCGCTAGCTCATGCCGAACCGCTCGCCCATCATGGTTCGCAGCTTGGCCACTGCCTGGCCGCGCCCATGGACTTGAAGCTTGTTCAAAATGTTCCTGACGTGGTTCTTCGCGGTGCAAGGCTGCACCCCCAGGCGCCATGCGATTTCCTTGGTGGGGCAGCCGCGGTTCATCAGATCGGCGACCTGAAGTTCGCGCGTGGTCAACGGGCTGGCGGCGGCAGCCCTCGAAAAGCCTATGCAGTGGTAGAGGGACGCGGTGACTTTGGGCGAGCAGGTCAATTCGCCTCGTACCACGTTCTCGATGGCGGTGACCATATCGCCCAACGCGGCGTCCATCGGCACATAGCCGTCAATGCCCGCGGCCGCACAGGCCAATACCTCGCTCGCCGTTTCGCGAACGCCGACGGCCAGAATTCGCACCTTCGCGCATATCTTGCGCAGCACCCCGACCACGTCCGAGTCGCTCGGCGACAGGGTATCGATCAAAGCAACGTCAGTTGCCGTCGTACGCAGCACGTTCTGCGTCCCTTGTATGCTGTCCGCACCCAGCACTTCGATCGATGGGCATCCGCGGAGCAATGCGATCAGCCCCTCCCGGTGCAGCCGGACATTGCTCACGATGAATACTCTGATCTGCAATGCGACTCCGAGACTCGAGTTCATCGGTTAGTGGACCCAGCACGTGCACAAAAGTTTCTACCCGGAATATGTCAGTCTCGCGTCAACCGATAGCGCACAACATAGAATTGGTTTGGGTTAAGGGCGGCCGTTGCTCGCACACAGCGACTCGTCCTCGCTGCGGCGGCTCGATTGCATGCATCGTTGCTGCACACCAACGTGCGTTGGCGAAGCGCGGGTAGCCGCAAACCCTGTTTTCATTTCTTTTCAGACCCTGCGGGACAATGCTGAACCGAGCATCCGGCAATCTCTGCATCGGCAATCTCGATTATCATCGCGGCATGAATACGCCGTGGCACGCGCGAATCGTCCGGGGCATTCTTGCGGGCACGCTGTTGCTGGGTTGCATCGCCCGCTCGCCATTGGCCCATGGCGAGGCCCGGATCGGGAGCGACGAGATCGGCGGCACCGTCACGAGCGTTCACGGCGCCGAAGCCGGCGTCTGGGTCATCGCCGAGACGCATGAATTCAAAACGCGATTCGCCAAAATCGTCGTCACCGATGAGGCCGGCCGGTACCTTCTTCCGGAGCTTCCCAAGGCGACCTATAGCGTCTGGGTGCGCGGCTACGGGCTCGCCGACTCGCGCAAAGTCGAGGTCGCCCCGGGCCACCATCTCGATCTTGCCGCCGTCATCGCTCCGGACGCCGCCACGGCGGCCGCGGCCTACCCGGCGGCCTATTGGTACGCAATGATGAAGATTCCCGACGAGGCGCAGGTAGCCGCGCTGCCGGGCGGCCGCAATGGCTATCTCATGTGGATGAAGAACATGGGCTGCGTCGGTTGTCACCAGTTGGGGAATCTGGCGACACGCACCATCCCGAAGGCGCTGGGCACGTTCAAGTCGTCGCAGGAAGCTTGGCTGCACCGCCTGCAGTCCGGGCAAGCCGGGCGCCAGATGATCAACATCGTGCAAGGCACGCTTGCGGGCATTCCTATTCGCTATCTCGCGGATTGGACCGATCGCATCGCCGCCGGCGAAGTGCCG
>DASYFQ010000153.1:0-5430 GCA_036498345.1 Steroidobacteraceae bacterium | reverse complement strand
TTTTTCCTTGTCGCGTACGCCGAAGCGGTGCTCCTCGTCGATCACCACCAGCCCCAAGTCCTTGAAGCGCGCTTTACCCTGGAGCAATCGCTGCGTGGCGATGACGATATCGACCTTGCCCGCGGCGACTCCGGCGAGAATCCCCTCCGCCTCTTTGTTGCTGCGAAAGCGCGACAGGCTTTCGATACGCACCGGCCAGTCGGCGAATCGGTCGACGAAGGTCGTGTAGTGCTGCTGCGCGAGGAGGGTGGTGGGCACCAGTACCGCGACTTGTTTGCCGGCCTGCACGGCCACGAAGGCCGCGCGCAGTGCGACCTCCGTCTTGCCGAAGCCGACGTCGCCGCAGATCACCCGATCCATGGGCTTGTCGGATTTGAGATCGGCCAGCACCTGATCGATGGCGGCGGCTTGGTCCGCGGTCTCTTCGAACGGAAAACCGGCTTGAAAGGCGCGGTACTCGGCTTCGCCGGCCAGCATCTGCGTGCCCTGCCGGGCGGCGCGGCGCGAGTACAGGTCCAAGAGCTCCGCGGCCACGTCGCGTATGCGCTGTGCGGCCTTGCGGCGCGCCTTCTGCCATTGCTCGCCGCCGAGCTTGTGGAGCGGCGCGGTTTCGGCCGGCGCTCCGGTGTAACGGGACACGAGGTGCAGCGCCTGCACCGGAACGTACAATTTGTCGCCGTCGGCATATTCGAGCACGAGAAACTCGCCGGTGTACCCGGCGACGTCCATGGTTTGCAGTCCGACGTAGCGTCCGACCCCATAGGACTCGTGTACCACGGGCGCGCCGATGCGGAGGTCCGACAGCTCCTTGAGTATTTTCGCGGGATCGCGCTCGGCGCGGCGGCGCCTGCGTTCCTGGCGCGCTCGATCGCCGAACAATTGCGCTTCGGTGAGGATTTCCAGCGCCGGCGCGTCCAGCTTCAGGCCCGACACGGCCGCCGATACCGTAATTCCGAGATTCAAGGAGCTGGCCAGAAAACTCGCGAAATTGTCGAAGATCTTCACCTGAATGCCGCGGCTGCGAAGCAGATCGAGCAGCAATTCACGGCGTCCGGCGGACTCGGCGGCGAGCAAGATTCGGGCAGGGCTCGCATCGATGTGCGATTTGAGTTCCGCGGCCGGCTGTTCGGCACGCGGGTCGATGCGCACCGTGGCCGGCGCGACGCTGGGGAAATTCTGCGCGACTCCCCCGGTCTCCGGGGGCCATTCGAAGGTGTGCAGTTGAATCCGCGGCCACGCGGAATAGGACGCCTGGAATTCCGCGGGCGTCATGTAGACCTCCGCGGGATCCAAGATCGGCCGGCGGCGGTCATGACGCAATTGCTCATGGCGTTCGACGATGTCGTTCCAGAGACCGTCCACCGCGGAGGCTGCGTCGTTCATGTCCACGAGGACACTGTCCGGCGGCAGGTACTCGAACAGGTGGGAGGTGCGGTCGAAGAACAAGGGCAGGAAAAATTCGATGCCGCCCGGCGCTATCCCGGAACTCACGTCGCGATAGATCACTTGCTCCGACAGGTCGCCGGTGAAGCGCAGGCGGTAGCGGCGCCGGAACTCGCGCACCGCGTCGGGATTCAGCGGGGTCTCGCGCGCCGGCAGCAGTTCGATCCGGTCCAGTTTGTCCAAGGAGCGCTGGGTGTCCGGATCGAAGCGCCGGATGCTGTCGACATCCCGATCCAGCATATCGATTCGAAACGGCGTGTCCGAGCCCATGGGGAAGACATCGATCAGCGAGCCGCGCACCGCGAATTCGCCGTGCGCGACGACCTGCGTGACGGCGGCGTAGCCGGCCAACGCCAATCGAGCGCGCAGCGCATCCAAATCGAGGCTTTCGCCGACGTGGACTTTGAGGGAGTAGGCCTCGACATAGCTGCGGGGCGCCAGGCGCTGCAGCAACGTATCGATGGCGACCACCCAGACACCTTGTCGAGCGCGGGGCAGCTCCGCCAGGGTGGCGAGCCGGCCGGAGGTAATATCCGGATGCGCGGAGAAACCGTCGTAGGGCAGGGTCTCCAGATCAGGAAAAATTCCGACGCTCAAGCCGCCGCCGCCAAAGAATCGAATTTCATCGCTCAACGCTTCCGCCTCGCGCGAGCTTTGCGCGATGACGATGAGCGGCCCCCGCGCCTGCATCGCGGCCTCTGCGATGGCGAGAGCCGCCGCGGCGCCGTAGAGCTTGCCCCATTTGACGGCGGGCGTTTGAGCGTTGGGTAGGGTAGGGTTGAGTAGGGCCATCAATTCCACGGGAACAAAGAACGCCCGCCGCGAACGAGTCGCGGTGGGCTTGAACAAGATACTGGGATCTTACGCGATTTCGATTTAAGAGTTCGCGATCACGCTGTGAATGACGTGGTCGGCTTCGAAATACACGACGAAGCCCGGATATTCCCAGCGTGAAATCGGCGGCTTGCCGACGGCGGGAACTTTGGTGACCGGAGTTCCGAACTTGGTCGCCACCTGGTCCATGGTCATGCCGCGAGCCGGCGTGGCCACATCCGACTCCTTGACCGCAATGCCATTGTCGACCGCTATGGTCTCGGCCCCGGCGAGGCCGCCGGCGAGCACTGCCGCAAGCAGTAGGTATCTATACCGCATGGCGCACCTCATTTGTTTACCCCTGATTTCGATGATTCCGTTGCTCCCCAAACTATATCATCACCCTGGGGGGCCAAAGGTTGACCCAATTAACACTCTGATTGCATTGTTAATTGTGGTTTAATCGCGACGCATGTTTCAGCCTGTTCCCGTTTTCGTGGGCCTGCGCTATTCGCTGGCCCGCGAGCACAGCTTTTTCGTGTCTTTCATCACCTGGGTCTCGCTGGTGGGGGTCGCGCTGGGCGTGGCCGCCCTGATCACGGTGCTGTCGGTCATGAACGGCCTGGAATCCGAATTGCGCACCCGGCTGTTGAGCCTGACCGCGCACGCCACTCTGAACGCGTCGGGCGCACCGATCAGCGACTGGCGGACTCGCATTCAGCAACTTCAGGGATCGCCGGGTCTCCTGGCTGCGGCGCCATTCCTCGATACCGATGCGATGTTGAGCCGGGCGCCGTCGATGAGCGGCGCCATCGTCCGCGGCATCGACCCTGAGCTCGAGGGCCACGTGTCGTCCATCGCGGATGCGATGCGCGAGGGCAGACTGAGCGACCTTACGCCCAATTCGAATCGAATCATCTTGGGGCGCATGCTGGCCTATCAGCTGCAAGTGGGCATGGGCGATGAAGTGACGGTCATGATTCCCGGTAACGCGTCATCCGCCGGCGCTGCCGGCGCCACCGGCGATGCCATCGTGCCGCGCCTGCGAGATTTCCAGGTGGCCGGCATCTTCGAGGTCGGGCTGCAAGAGCACGACAGCGTATTGGCGCTCGTCAACCTCGAGGATGCGCAGGCGTTTCGCGGCCTCGACGGCCCTACCGGGATAAGGCTCAAATTTTCCGATGTGCTGAAGGCGCCCGAGTGGGCGCGCGACGCCGCCGCGCGGCTCGCGCCGGGGCTGCAGGTGCGTGACTGGACGCAGGACAACGAGGCGTATTTTCGGGCCATACGCATCGAAAAGACCATGATGGGGCTGATGCTGATGCTCATCGTCGCCGTTGCGGTGTTCAACATCGTGGCGACGCTGATCATGGTGGTGAACGACAAACGCACGGATATCGCGATTCTGCGCACGCTCGGATTGAGTCCCCGCGGCGTCATTGCGGTGTTCATGACGCAAGGCGTGCTCATCGGTTGGATCGGCGCCGGTCTCGGCGTTCTCGCGGGTGTGGCGCTCGCCTGCAACGTGGATGTCATCGTGCCCTTCCTGGAGCAGACATTCGGGTTTCATTTCATGGATCCGGATGTGTACTACATATCCGGTCTTCCGAGCGAAGTGCACCCCGGCGACGTGGTCAGGATCGGGATGGCCGCGTTGATTCTGACGCTGGTCGCGACCGTGTATCCCGCTCTGCAAGCGGCGCGAACCCAACCCGCCGAAGCGCTGCGGTACGAATGATGCGCCGCCGGTACGAATGATGCGCCGCTGGTACGAGGGATTCGTCGGCTTGCGGTATCTGCGTGCATCGCCCAAGCAGGGCTCGGTGTCGTTGATCGCCGGCATCGCGATCCTGGGCCTCGCGCTCGGCGTCGCGGTGCTGATCGTGGTGTTGTCGGTGATGAACGGCTTTGAGGAGGTGCTGAGAACGCGCATCTTGAGCCTGACGGCGCACGCGACGATATCCGGACTCGAAGGGCGGATGTCCCGGTGGCGGCCGGATCTCGAGAAGCTCGAACGCTTCCCGGGCGTCGTGGGCGCGGCCCCGTATATCGAAGAACAAGGCATGCTGATCCACAGCGGCCGGTCGTCCGGCGTACTGGTCAGGGGAATCCTGCCGGGCGCCGAATCGCGGGTGGTGGATTTGGCCCCGCATATGACCGGCGGCCGGCTGGCCGATCTCGCCGAGGGCAAGTATCGCGTGATATTGGGGTCGGCGCTCGCCCAGGAACTCGGCGCGAAAGTCGGCGATCGCGTGGTGCTGCTGGTGGCGCAGGGCGACATCACGCCGGTCGGCGTGATTCCGCGCATGCGCGCCTTCCAGGTGACCGGCATTCTGTCGATCGGCATGTATGAATACGATCGCCGGATTGCCATCGTCGCCATGCAGGACGCCGCGAAACTTTTGCGCATGGGCGACGACGTCACGGGCATACGCCTGCGCCTCGCCGACATGTATGCCGCGCCGCGCCTGTCGCGCGCCGCCGCCATCTCGATAGGCGGAGACGTCGAGGTCCAGGATTGGACCAATGAACACGCCAATTTCTTTCGGTCGATTTCGATCACCAAACGCATTTTGTTCTTCATTCTGTCGTTGATGGTGGCCGTCGCCGCATTCAACATCGTGTCGACCATGGTCATGGTAGTGAAGGACAAACGCCGCGACATCGCCATCTTGCGCACTTTCGGGTCTTCGCCCCGGAGTATTCTGGCCATATTCGTGGTGCAAGGCAGCTTGATCGGTCTGCTCGGCATCGGCGTCGGCGTGTTGCTCGGCGTGAGCATCGCGGTGAACTTGCAGGATCTGGTGCATGGACTCGAAAGCGTGGTCGGATTCAAGTTCCTGGACGCGCGCGTGTATTTCATGAGCGATTTGCCGGCCCGGGTGCGGGCGACGGACGTGGCGCGCATCTGCGGCTTCGCCTTCGTGCTCGCCGCTCTTTCGACGCTATATCCGGCGGCGCGCGCCGCCCGCCTGCTGCCCGCAGAATCGCTGCGCAACGATTGAGGACGGAAAAGACGATGTCGAATTCAAATGCGGTGGTGCTCGAGGGGAAGGATCTCGCCAAGGAATTCATCCAGGGCGAAGTGAAAATCCAGGTGTTGCGGGCGGCGTCCATCAGCGTGCGCGCCGGCGAGAGAATCGCGATCGTCGGCGCCTCCGGATCCGGCAAGAC
>DASYFQ010000152.1:0-40743 GCA_036498345.1 Steroidobacteraceae bacterium | reverse complement strand
TAGTTGAGCTCGCGCCGCCGTCAGTTCCAGCGTTGTCAGCAACAGGTGGTCCAATCCGGCATGAATGCTGCGCGACAGAATGGCGCGCGCCGTCAAGCGGGTGGATCGTGCCCCTTCGTCCAGGGGACCATCGATGATGACGTACACCGCGGTTCGGTGTGCGCCGTCGGGTGCCCCGGCCGGCGTCTGCACGAACGCGGGTGGCACGAAGAATGGCAGCGTCGCGGCTCCGTCAACATGCGCTTCGTCTCGGGGCGGACCATCTTCCTTGACGCGAATGATGACCGGCGGGAACATGCCAGGCACGCTGGCGGAGGCCACCAAGACGTCGCGAATCAGCGTTCTTGCGGATGGGCCGCCGTTCATGGCGATCGATCCCAGGTCCCACACGACCGGCTCTCCCGTCGCCACGTCGGTCGTGGCCACGAGCAGTAAGCGGCCCATATCCGCCTCGTGCGCGACCGCACGAATCATCGCTTCGCTGAGATACGAGTCGACGAGGTGCTCGAGCGGCGCGCCGCGATACACGCTGGAGCCGAAAATCACGCCGAGCCCGCGTGATTGCAGCAAGTGATCTCCGGCTCCGCCGGTGAAGGCATCGAGAAGGCGAGCGTCCCACGCCGGTCCTAGAAACGCATAAGGAGCAACCAGCGCGCCTGCGCTGACTCCCGTGACGACCGCGAAGTCCGGCCGCGCGCCCGAGCGGGTGAGGCCGACCACGGCGCCGGCGCCGAATGCGCCCGCGGCGCCGCCACCGGAGAGCGCGAGAATGTTGAGGGGCTCTCCCGCATGCAGGACACGAAGCCGTTCAGCCACGGTCGCGGAGGATAGTTGCGAGAATCGATGATCTGCGCCGAGCGTGCGTATCGTCATGGGCCGGTCCGCCGGCGCTTGCCGATCAACCACTGAGCCCGGTGCGCCGACGGCAAGGCCGGCGCACCCCTGAAGGGACAGCAGGCAAACGAGACAGAAAAGCAGAATCGCGAGTGGGAACCAGCGCTGCGGGCCGCCGCCGCCTTCGCCGTGGGGAACGCGGGTATCAGGTGCCTGCGCGCTTAGGGCAAAGAGGACATCGACGATGCGCACCATGTTAGCCCCGCCATCTCGATCATGAGCCCGGTGCGCGACGGGGCGGGCGAGGCAACGGAATGACTTGGAACATCGAGACCTCCAAGGGTTGGTTGCGGACTATTGACTACAGCGTAGGATCAGGCCCGCGCACTTACTAGCCTTTATTTATAGATATCAAGTATCTGAATAGAAGATATGTACGCTTCAGTCGCCATGCGCACGCGAAGTCTCGCGTAGTTGCTGCGCGTCCAATGACTTGGCGGTCTGCGCCCTCGCGGAATCCTCCCAGCCGCCGCCGAGCGCACGGATCAAGTCGACGCTGGCGCGCAGCTGCAGGGTATCGAGATTCAGCGCCTCCAGCTGGGTCTGCAGGACGGCGGTCTGCGAAGTGACGACGGTGAGATAGTCGGTCGCACCCTTGACGTAGAGGGCCATGGAAAAGTCCAGGGTACGTTGCGCGGCATTGACCGCGGCCTTCTCCTCGACGGAGGCGTCATGGTAGTGATTGAGTGTGGCGAGGCTGTCTTCGACCTGCTGAAACGCACCGACGACGATGCTGCGGTAATTTGCGGCGGAGGCGTCGAACTCGGCGCGCGCCTGGGCCACCTGCGCGCGGCGCAGGCCGCCGTCGAACACGCTGAGCAGGGCGTTCGGACCGATCGCCCAGAACGCGCTCGGCGCGCTCAGCCAGTTCGAGAAGGTTTGGCTCTCGAAGCCGCCTTGCGCACCGAGCGTGAGCGAGGGGAAATACGCTGCACGCGCAACGCCGATGTTGGCATTCGCCGCAATCATGCGCCGCTGCGCGCCGGCGATATCCGGACGGCGCTGCAGCAAGGCGGCGGGGACGCCGGTGGGAATCTGCGGAAGCTTGATGTCGACGATCTCCGGCTTGATCGAGAACGTCGAGGCTGACACGCCGAGCAGCGCCGCAATCGCGTGTTCCATCAGCGCGCGCTGGGCGAGTGTCTGCGCCGCCTGGGAGCGTGCTGCATCGAGCTGAGTCTGCGCCTGCGAGACGTCCAGGCCGGGTGCGATGCCGGCATCGTGGCGCTGCTGAGTGAGGCTTTGCGCGCGTGCATAGGCCGTCACCGTCTCGTCGAGGATGGCGCTGTCGCGGTCGAGGCTCCGCAGCTGAATGTAATCGTCGACCAGCTGCGCGATCAGCGAAAGGCGTGCATTCTCGAGATCCGCGGCGGAGGCGGCGGCATTGGCCGCGCCTGCCGCGACTTCGTTGCGAATCTGTCCCCACAGGTCGAGCTCATAACTGACGCTGCCGCTCAGCGAGTTGGAATCGAAGTAGGCCGGCGCGGTGGACAACCTGAGCGGCCGGTTGAGAGAATCGCGATTGCGCGCGACGCCGGCACTGAGTCCCAGCGTGGGAAACAGCCCCGCGCGCGCCTGATCGCTCAGCGCCCTGGCCTGCGCATAATTGGCCAGTGCGGCGGCGAGCGTCGGGTTGCCGGCGATCAGCTTTTTCTGCAGCTCATCGAGCTCCGCGCTGTCGTAGAGCGACCACCAGCTGTCGCGCGGCAGACGATCGGCCGGTTGCGCCGGGGTCCAGGGCCCGAGTTCCTTATAGGCCTCCGCGGTTGGAATGCCCGGAGTTTTCAGGGGCGGCGCAAGCGAACAGGCGCTGAGCAGGAGCGCCAACGCCGTGCCGAACCAAGCCCTGCCGGACCCAGGAACGCCCTTAGCCTGTTTCATTTTTATTTTTCGCCGCCCTGCCGGCGAGCGCGCCGCCCGGCGCCGCGCCGGTGAAGTGCACCTCGGCGCCATTGCCTATTCCATCGGGCGGGTTTTGAATCACGCGATCGTTCGGTGCCAGGCCAGAGGCGAGTTCCACGACCGCACCCAGGTCGCGTTCGATCGACACCGGCTTGAGCAGTACGCGGTTGTCGGCATTCACGGTGGCGATGGAGAGCCCCTTGGCGTCGAAAATCAGCGCGCTCGACGGCACGCTGAGCACATTGGCGGCGGCGGCAATCTGCAGATGAATGCCGGCGTAGTCGCCCGGCATCATTTCGCCCGCGCTGTTGTCGACGATGAGCTGCATCAGGGTAGTGCCGCTGGTCGGGTCGACGGCCTGGGCCGACGCATCGACCGTTCCGCTATAGATCTTGTCGGGATGCTCGGGCACGCTGATCGTGGCCTTGGTCCCCGGCGGCACGCTGGGCACATAGTTCTGCGGCACGTTGACATAGACGCGCAGCTTGCCCGTCTCGGAGACCACGAACAGCTGCGCGCCGCCGGCGGCCCCCACATTGATCAGCGCGCCGATGTCGGTTGCGCGCGCGGTGACGACGCCGTCGAACGGTGCGGTCAGGCGTTTGAAGCCTTCCTCGGCTACCAGGCGGTCGACGTTCGCCTGCGCCGCTTTGACCTGGGCGACATTGGCGTTCAAGGTGAAAGTACGCGTGTCGACGTCTTGCTTGGCGACCGCGTCGGTGCCGGCCAGCGATTGCCAGCGCTCTGCGCTGATTTGCGCGAGCTTGGCATTGGCCTGGGAGACGCTGAGGTCGGCGCGTGCTTGCATGAGCTGCTGGTCGAGATCAGGCGTATCGATTTCGGCGAGCACGTCTCCGGCCTTCACCTTGCTGCCGATATCGTACTTCCAGCTTTTCAGGTAGCCCGGGACGCGGGCGTAGATGGGCGCGCTGATGTAGGCTTCCAGGCGTCCGGGCAAGTCCAGGCCTGCATGATTCTCCGCGTGGGTGGGAGCCACGATGGCCACGCTCGGCACGGCCTGCGCTTCGGTCAAATTGTGCAGACGCGAGTTTTCCGCTGCGCGGGAGACCAGGCCGTACGCGACGATAGCGATGGCGAGGAAGACGAATGCGCCGCCGACCAGGCGCAGCCGGCGCGGTGCGGGGCGGCCGGGTTTTTGATCAGGCTGGGACATTGGATCCTCCGAAGTTGGCTTCCGGCTCCCGTTTTGGGCCGTCGTGCCGGTGAATGATGCTGAACACTACAGGGACGAAGAACAGTGTTGAGATGGTTGCGAAGATCAAGCCGCCGATCACGGCGCGGCCGAGCGGCGCATTTTGCTCGCCACCTTCACCCAGGCCCAGCGCCATCGGCAGCATGCCGATCACCATCGCCAACGCCGTCATCAATACCGGGCGCAGGCGCACGTAGCCCGCCTCGAGCGCCGCTTGCGTCGCATCGCCGAGTTCGGTGAGTTTCTCGCGCGCGAAACTGATCACAAGCACGCTGTTCGCGGTTGCCACGCCCATGCACATGATCGCGCCGGTGAGCGCCGGCACCGACAGCGTGGTATGCGTCGCAAACAGCATCCAGATGATGCCGGCGAGCGCGGCTGGCAGCGCCGTGATGATGACGAAGGGATCGCCCCAGGATTGGAAGTTGACCACGATCAGCAGATAGACGAGCACGATGGCGCCGAGTAAGCCGAACAGCAAACCGAAGTAGGCGCCGTCCATGGTCGCCGTCTGGCCGACCAGGGCGACGATCGCGCCTTTCGGCTTGTCCTTGTCGTTCCGGGCGATGATCTTCTGGATGTCGCTGGAAACCGCGCCGAGATCGCGTCCTTGGGTCGTCGCATAGATCTGCACCATCGGGGAGATGTCGTACTGCGAAACCACGGCATTGCTATGGCCGCGGCTAATGTCGGCGACGCCGCCGAGCACCGTGGTCGGCGCGCCGGGGGCGTTGATCGGCAGATTCTGCAGCGCCGGCAGCGTGTCGATCTGGTACTGCGGCGTCTGCAGCGCAATCGGATAGGTGACGCCGTTCTTCTCATTGAGCCAGTAGACGGGCGCCACCTGGCTGGAACTCGCCAGGTTGACCACCAAGCTGTTGGTCACGTCGGCGGCGGTCACGCCGCCGGTATATTGCGCGCGCGTGCGGTTGATGTTGACATCCAGCGTCGGCTGCCCGGCCGACTGCTGGATGCGCGCATCGGCCACGCCCGTGACCCGGCGGATCTGCGCCAGCAACTTGTTGGCATAGGCATAGTCCGCGCCGAGATCGTTGCCGCGGATCTGCAGATCGATCGGCGCCGGCGCGCCGAAGTTCAAGATCTGGCTGACGATGTCGGCCGGCAGAAACGAAAAGGTCGTGCCGGGGAAACGGCGCGGCAGCTGGTCGCGCAGGCGATTGACGTAGTCAGCGGTCGGCGCATGTCCCGCGTTGAGCGAGATCTGGATGTCGCCGTCCGACTCGCCGATCGTGCCGGTGTTGTTGTAGATCGTGTTGATCGACGAAAGATACGTGCCGATGTTGTCCACTATCGCCGCCACCTCGGACGATGGGATCACCTCCCGAATCGCCTTTTCCACATCGGTGAAACGCGCGGCGGTTTCCTCGATGCGCATGCCGACCGGCGCCCGCACATGCAGCAGGATTTGACCGCCATCGACCTGCGGAAAGAAATTGCGGCCTAGAAACGGCGCGAGCAGGAACGAGGCGGCGACGACCCCCATGAATCCCCCGACGAACACCCGACGATGCTCGATGGCGAGCGCCAGCAGCTCGTGATACCCGGCGCGCAGCCGCAAGAACAGCGCCTCGAAACCGCGCTGAAAGCGCGCCAGCGGGTTCCTCGACGGCGGCGGCCCGACGACGTTGTCGTGCTCGTCGCGGTGAGTCACGTGGGCGCGCAACAGATATTTCGCCATCGTCGGGACCAGCGTGCGCGACAGCAAGAACGAGCAGACCATCGCGAACATCACGCTCTCCGCCATCGGCACGAACAAGAATCGCGCCACACCGCTCAGGAAGAACATGGGAATGAACACGATGCAGATGCAAAGCAAGGACACGAAAGCCGGCACCACGATCTGCGAGGCGCCGTCGATGATGGCGGCTTCCACTGCCTTGCCCTGTTCGAGGTGGTAGTTGATGCTCTCGATCGTCACCGTCGCCTCGTCGACGAGTATGCCCACGGCGAGCGCGAGGCCGCCCAGGGTCATGATGTTGAGCGTTTCGCCGATGGCCGAGAGCGCGCCGATCGCGCCGAGGATCGACAGGGGGATCGAGGTCGTCACGATCAGGGTCGAGCGCCAGCTGCCGAGGAAAAGCAGGATCATCAGACTGGTCAGCGCCGCCGCGATCACGCCTTCGCGAATCACGCCCTGGATCGACGCGCGCACGAATACCGATTGATCGCCGATCGCCTTGATGTCGAGTTCGTCCGGCAGGGAGGGCTTGATGATTTGCAGCATTTTCTTGATGCCGCTGACGATGTCGAGCGTCGAGGTCGTGCCGTTCTTGAACACGCTGAGCAGCACCGAGCGATTGCCGTCGACATGGACGACGTTGACCTGCACCGCACCGCCGTTGTGCACCTGCGCGACGTCGTGCATGTAGACCATCGCGCCTCCCACGCTTTTGATCGGCAGGTCGCCGAGTTCCGAAATTTTCGACGGCGCGTTGTTGAGGTTTACGGTGTATTCGTAGTCGCCGATCTTTTCCGTGCCGGCCGGGGTGGTGAGGTTCTGCGCGGCGAGCGCATTGGCGACGTCGAGGCCGGTCAAGCCGCGCGATCGTAGCGCAGCGGAGTCGAGGTCGAACATCACCTGCGGTGTCTTGCCGCCGAACGGCCACGGGATACCCGCGCCCTGCACCGTGACCAGGCGCGGGCGCACGAAGTTCATGCCCAGATCGGCGAGATTCTGCTCGGTCAGTCCCTTACCCGACAGCGCGAGCTGTATGATCGGTACCGTCGAGGCGCTGTAATTGACGATCAGCGGCGGCGTCGCGCCGGTCGGCATCTGCTTGAGCAAGGTCTGCGAAATCGCGGTGACTTGCGCGTTGGCGGTGGCAATATTGACCGACGGGTGGAAATAGATCTTGACGATGCCGAAGGTGGTATACGAATTCGACTCGATATGCTCGATGTCGTTCACCGTCGTGGTCAGTGCGCGCTCGAACGGGGTGATGATGCGTCCGGCCATCTGATCGGGCGGCAAGCCTTGATATTGCCAGGCCACGCCGATGATCGGCATGTCGATGCTCGGAAAAATATCGACCGGCAAGCGCAGGGCGGCGAGCGTGCCAATGAGCAGGATGAGCAAGGCCGCCACGATAAACGTGTAGGGACGGCTCAGTGCGATGCGGACTATGGCAAGCACGTACGCACCGGAAGGCGAGTTGAATTTTTACACTGGATGTCCATGCAAATCCTCAGGGGCGCGGGGACTGTTGCGCCGGCGGTCAGCTAATGACCGGTGAGCATGGGACCACCGAATCTCGGGATGATGGCAAGAGATGTCGCGATCATTTCATTTGAAATGAGCTGCCGCGGAAGGGCCGCCCGGCCGCATCGTAGTCGATCCGCGCGTGCGTCAGTGCGAAGCCTCGCCCAAGCTTTCGAAATACGCGCAGATTGCGGCGATATCCTGGCCGTTCAGGCGAGCGACCACGGGCCCCATCTGCTTCTCCCCGCTATGCCGCGTACCGGCCTTCCATTCCCCGATCGCGGCGGCAAGGTAGCTTGCCGACTGGCCGGCCAGATACGGTGCCGCATAGCGTTCGCCGCTGCCGTCCGGCCCATGACAGTTCGCACAGGCCTGCAGTTGCTTCGACTCATCCCCCACCCGGGTCAGCAGGCGTCCTCGCACCAATTGATCCGGCGTGGGATGTGTCGAGCGCGCCGAGTACGGTGCAGACCGCTGCGCGTAGAACGCGGCAACATCGGTGAGTTGCTGGGCATCGAGCGCCTTTGCCACGGGTGCCATGACGGGACTCGAGCGGCGGCCGTCGGCATAGTTGCGGAGCTGTGCGGCGAGGTAATCGGCCGTCTGTCCGGCCAAGCGCGGAAAGCCGCCAGCCGGATTTCCCTCGCCGCTTGCGCCGTGACACGCTTGGCAAGTGGCGGTAAGCGCCGCGCCGCGAGAGGCGTCGCCGAGCAATGGCTCATCGGCGGCGACGCCCGCTGCCGGAAGGGCGAACACCAGCGCGACGAAGGCGCCGAGCCCGGGCGGGCGGCTGATCGCCGTCATGCGGATACCAGGCGGCCGGGTTTCTTGAGATACCGGTTCTTCAACGCATCGATCGCCCAATAGGTCAACGCACCGATGGTGTTGGTCGGATTCCACGACGCGTTTTGCGGAAAGGCCGAGGCACCGATGATGAATACATTCGGTACGTCCCAGGACTGCAAATAGCGATTGACCACGCTGGTGGCGGGAGTGTCCCCCATGACGGTGCCGCCGGTATTGTGTGTGGTCTGGTACTGGGTCACGGTGTACGGGGCCTTGCGCGGATTCCCGGCGACCTGCTTCGCCCCCATCGCCTTGCCGATCTCGACCGCTTTGCCGGTGACGTACTCGGCCATCCGGAGATCGTTTTGCGGAAAGTCGAATGTCATGCGCAGCAGCGGCTGGCCCCAGGCGTCCTTGTAGGTCGGATCGAGGTCGAGATAATTCTGCCGCTGCGATACCGAGCTGCCGTGGATGCTGAACATCACGCTGTGGTTGTAGTGCTTGGCGACCGCCTGCTTCCAGCCCTTGCCCCAGGACGGCGTGCCCGGCGGGACCGGGTGATATGAGATCGGCCGTCCGTTGGTATTGACGGCACCGATAAATGCGCCGCCGATGAATCCGAGCTTGGCATGATCGAAATTATCGCCGGCGAAGTCGTTGATCAGCGTGCCTGAGGCGCCCGACGCCATGAACGGATTGATGATCACGTCCTCGCCGAAGAACGACGCCGCGCTGCTCACCGTCTGGTAGGCGTAATTGCGTCCGACCACACCCTTGCCGGTGGCCGGATCGTAGGGCTTGCCGACGCCGGAGAGCAGCAACATGCGCACATTGTTGAGCGCAAATGACGCCGTGATGACGAGCGAGGCCGGCTGTTCGAACTCGCGCCCGGCGCCGTCGATGTAGGTTACACCCGTGGCTTTGGTCTTGGTCGAATCGAGATTGATGCGCTGTACCTGACAGCCCGTGCGCAGCTCGAAATTCGGATTTTTCAGCAGCACCGGCAGAATGATGGTTTGCGGTACGGCCTTCGCATAGTGTTCGCAGGCGTAGCGTTCGCAGAAGCCGCAGAACACGCAGGCGTTCAACTTGACGCCTTCCGGATTCGTGTACGGTTGGCTCAAGTTCGACGAGGGCTGCGGATAGGGGTGATAGCCCAGACCGGTGGCTGCCTTGCGAAACAAGGCACCCTGGTAGTGCTCCTTCATCGGCGGCGTCGGATAGTCGCGCGAGCGCGGCGACTCGAACGGGTCGCCGCCGGGCTGAATCGTGCCGCGGATGTTGCCGGCCTTGCCGCTGGTGCCGAGCAGGTACTCGAAGCGATCATAGTGCGGTTCGAGCTCGGCGTATGTTATGCCCCAGTCCTGAATCGAGACATCGGGACTCAAAAATTTCGCGCCGTAGCGTGCGCGCGTCGCCGACGCCAGTTGAAAATCATGGGCCTGGAAGCGATAGGTCTGTCCGTTCCAATGGACGTGCGATCCGCCGAGGCCGGTGCCAGGCAGGAATGATTCCCAGCGCCGGATCGGTAATGCCGTCTCGCCGCGATGGTTGCGGAAGGTGACCGCCTCCCGCGTGTTGTCCTGCATCAGGGCCTTGCGGACGTCGAAGCGTAGTTCGTCGTGACCCGCAGGGCTCTGGAAGTCGGGCACAGTGAAGCGGGGCTGGCCGCGTTCCAAGCCGACGACCTTGTACCCAGCCGCCGCGAGCTCTTTCGCGACAATGCTGCCGACCATGCCGACGCCAATGACCACCACATCCACTTCTTTAAGACGCTGCACCATGTGGGCTCCTAGAGGCTGGCAGGGATTTCCGGATGCACGTGAATCATGCCGTTGCGGTCCGAGGCCAAGCTCATCGGTTCGCGCTCGAGCTTGACGCCGTGTTTGTCGATCAAGTCGTAGTAGCTCGCATAGGCACCTGGGAAACCGATCATTTTCCATGCCACCATGTCCTTATTGCCGCCGTAGACCGGATCGCTGAAATACCCCTCGACGGTCATCTGCAGCAGGGTCCCGAAGAACACCGCGGACGGCACGCCGCCGAGATCCTTGCCGCCGGCTTCCAGCGACTCGAGATAGGCATCCTGCTGCTCGGGAGAAAGATCCTTGAATGCCCTGTCCTTGAATTCAGGCTGGATCGCGTGCAGTGCGGTTCGGAAGAGTTCGGCGGGCGTGAACGGCAACTGATAACCCTGACTGGGTGTACCCTGCTGCCAAGGTCCGCTGCGATACAGCCGCTCACCCGAGCCCCATGCGCCGCCCAACTGCTTGTCGAGATAGTTGGGAACCCCGGCATCGAGCGCGCCCGGTCCGACCTCATCGCCGGGAATCAGCCGTTCGCAGGCGGCTTCGATAAATGCTGCCTCCTCGGCATTGAAAAAGAGATACAGCGATTGGTCCCGGGTGACCTGCGGATGCGCGACCTTGGGATGTGAAACTTGCGGGGGTGAAGCCGGGGCGCCGGCTGCGGCCAGCAGGGGCGCAGCCGCCAACGGCGCGGCCGTTGCGAGCGAGGTCGCACCGATCGACTTGACGAATGAACGCCTGGATAGATTCGACATATACGCTCCGTGCTTTGGGTGATGCGTTCGGACAGAGGCTTGCGTGCCGTCAGCTTCCGTTGCGCGGTGCGGAAATTATGCGAGGGATTGTCGCTGCCGTCTCGGCGGCCCTTGCTCACCTTAGGACAATCTTGCGCTATTGGCGACGTTGCGGATGAGCGCGTCTGGCGCCGGCAGCGATGTGGCCGCCGACGCCTGGCTTCATCTCGTCGCGAGGGTGAGCGGCGCGCTCACCAGATGTTCCGAAAGAATCCAAACTTGCATTTCATGGGTCCGCAGCACGTTGCTCACCAGCAGATCGTTGGTCCCCTCATCGCCCAGAGCTGCCGCTTTCTTCGCTCCGCGCCGAACTTGCAGAATCACCATTTCATGCGCCGCGAGCAGTCGCGACAACTGCACGGGGACCTCTTCACGGCCGCGCGGCGGTCGAGGGATTACGGTCATCTCCGCCACGTCGGCGGCCATCGCGATACTGATTCCGCCCAATATTTGCACTCGCTCGGCGATTGCATCGATCAGCGTCAGATGCTCCTGATAGTGCTTGTCAAAAAGCAGATGCAACTGATTAAACGTTGCGCCGGATACCTGCCAGTGGTGCTTCTTGTACAGATCGCGCAAGGTCATCGTATCTGCCAGGAGCTGGTTGAGGACGAATATGGATTCGAGGCGGATCTTGTCATCGAGGGCAATCGGATAGCGCAAGGACGTGCCGTAGGGCTGCATCTCGATCGCGTGCTGATTGAAGTGCGGTGTAGCGAGCCGCACCGCGTCGGCGCTGTGGTGCTCGGCATGGCCGTTGGTGTCGGGTCTTGATTTCAGTGGCATCGCAATATCTCCAACAACGTGTAGGCTCACTCCACGGCAACTATCTGCCTCGCGGCCGCGGCTGTCCTGCGTGACCTTGCTGAATCTCTGCGAATCTTGCGGGCGATGAGCGCACTCCCTACGGCTGCCGCGGCGAACTAAGACAGTGTGGCGGCGCAAAAATTGCTTCGTCACACATGATTGATTTCGTTGCGTGCGTACCGTTTTTTCACTCATTCACGCTAGAGTTAATATTCAGCGTTTGTTACCGTGGGTTTCGAGTTCGATCAGACGTTTCTCAGCCGAGGAAGTGTGTATGACCGTTAGCAACGCCTACGTGAATACGGTACTCGAGCAGTTTTTGCGCAGCGGCAGCCTGGCGCAGAATGTGGTGCGGACTCCCATCGCGGAATCGTGGATGCGGTGCTATCGGGACGGAGTAGGGGCCGATCCCTCGCGAGGATCGAGGGCATCGCGACTGCGTGATCCCGATCGCAATCACTTACGCGACGGGGACTTCGTGCGCGCGGGACTGCCGATTCTCGAGGAAGCGCGAGATGCGCTCTCGCACTCGGACACGATCGCCGTATTGGCGGACTCGCAGGGTATCGTGCTCAAGACCGAAGGTGATGAGGTTGCCTTGGATGCCGCGGCCGATCTCGGTCTGACGGCGGACGAAGACTGGACTGAGCGCTCGCGCGGCACCAATTCGATCGGCACGGCCCTGCGCTCGGGTGCCGCCGTCCACGTTCATGGACCAGAGCACTATTGCTCGGCCGCGCGAACCTGGACTTGCGCCGGCGCTCTCGTGCGCGACCCGATCGACGCAACCACTTTGGGCGTGGTCAGCGTCGCCGGCCTCAGCAATGCCTACAATCCGCATTTCCAGGCGCTGGCGCTTTCGGTGGCCGGGCGCATTCAGAGCGAATTATCGGCGCAGGAGCTGACCCGCCGCCAGCGTCTTCTCGGGTGCAGCCTGGGCAGGCTGTCAAAGGTGAAATCCGGCGGCCTGCTGGTGTTTGACAGAAGGGGACAGTTTTTGACGGCGGATGCGCAGGGCGGTGTCGCTCTCAGCGAGTTGGATCTGGTGCCGAATACCGATGTCTATACTCGGATCGTGGGCTTGGATGTCGTCAATGAGAGTAACGATGCGCAGCGGGATCTTCCCCACTGGCTCGAGTCGGATTGGCTGGAGCCGGTCATGGATGGCGGTGAGCGAATCGGTACGCTCGTCCTCATACCGGACGCGCTGCGGCGCAAAGCGGCGGCGTTCCAGGGCGGGTTACCCCGATATAAACTCCGTCGAGTGGTCGAGTTCGTCAACGCCAACCTGGACCGCGTGATCCACCTCAAAGATATGGCGCGGGTAGCCGAGGTGAGCCTGTTTCACTTCCATCGGCAATTCAAGAAGGCGACGGGATTGACTCCCCATCAATTCATCATCCAGAGGCGCATCGAACAGGCCAAGGTGCTGCTCGCGAAGTCGAGCCTGCCGATCATCGATGTCGCCGTGCGAGTCGGTTTCGTGGATCAGAGCCACTTTACGACCACCTTCCGCAAGTTGACCTCGATGACTCCGAGGGTCTATCGCGACGCCGCTCTGAGCTAACCCTCCTATGGACGGCCCTTCAAAGCGTTTCACGGTCAGCCCGGGCGAATGCGCGCGGCTGTCGACTGCGCTCGGTGAAATAGTACAGCAGACCCGCTGCGGTAAACGCCATCCCTAGGCACGTCAAGGCGTTCCAACCCGCCAGCTGGTAGACCGCGACCGCGGCACCGGAAGCGACCGCACCGCAGCCGAAAACCCAGGCCATGTAAAGGCCGTTGAGACGGCTGCGCAACTCCGGCGCAAGCATGTAGATGCTGCGCAGGCTCACCACCTGACATACTTGCACGGCCGCGTCGAGCAGTAGACCGGCGACGGCCAGGACCAGCACGGAATGATGTTCTACGGCCCATGCGGCGAGCAAGAACGCGAGACAAACCGCGGCCATGGCGATACCGGTGACCGGCTTCGTGAGGCCCCGATCAGCGAGGCGGCCGGCGGGCGGCGCGGCCAGCGCGCCGCCCGCGCCGACGAAGGCGAACAGGGCGACGCCATGAAGCGACATTCCGTACGCCCGGATCAGAAGCAGCGGCGCTCCCGTCCAGAACACGTTAAAGGCGGCAAACATCATGCCCTGGTACAGGGCTCGTCGACGCAATACCGGCGTGTGCCGGACGAGCCCGATCATCGACACTAAAATCTCACGGTATCTCATGCCCGCATCCGGGCGGCGTTCCGGCAGGAGTCTAAGCAGGATACCCGCGAGGCCAAGGAGGACCACGCCCGAAATGCCGAACACCATGCGCCAGCCGAACAGGGCGGCCACGAAGCTGGAAAACGGACGCGCCAGCATGATGCCGGCCAGCAACCCCGCCATCACCTGTCCGACTACGCGGCCGCGCGATGACGGGGATGCCAGGTGCGATGCAAACGGAACGAGTACGTGCGTAGCCGCGGCGCAGACGCCCACGAGGATGGAAGCGGAGAGAAACATCGTTGCCGATCGCGCGCTCTCGATGCCGAACAATCCCAGGGCCGCAGCGACCAGCGCCACGGCTACCAAACGGCGGTTCTCGAACACATCCGCCATCGGCACCAGCAGCAGCAGGCCGAGACCAAAACCTGCCTGAGTGAGTGTCATGACCAATCCGGCGAATACCGCATGCAGGCCGAGCGCAGGTGCAATCAAACCGATGAGCGGCTGCGCATAGTAAATATTGGCGACGGTGAGGCCGCACGCAGCCGAGATCAGGATCGTGAGACCCGGAGTCAAGACGCGGGTTGCCTGCTTGCAATCAGTCATGCACTGTTTTCCTGTTGAACGGCAGCAATTGCGCGCACGCTCTCGTGGGGTTGTGCAAATTATGAGAATGGCTCGTGAAGAGGTCTTGGCGGCCCTTGCTCAACGTGGAACGATCTTGCGGTCCACTTGGCCGAGTCTGCTCCGCCGGCCGCCTGGCGGCTGTTTGCCAAAATTGGCAGCGCATTGCCTTTCGATCGGAATCGCCGCGCAACCTCACCCGAAGCTGGATTAGAGTGTCGGTGTCATCCATGCACTCTATAAATCGGCAGTACATGGGCTGTCGCGCATATACCCAACCACAGCAGGTGAATTATGGGCAAATCGATTTTGATGCTGGTCGGCGACTACGCCGAGGACTACGAAACGATGGTTCCGTTCCAGGCCTTGAAGATGGTGGGCCACTCGGTCGACGCCGTATGTCCCGGTAAGAAGGCGGGCGATTACGTGATGACCGCCGTGCATGATTTCGAGGGACAGCAAACGTATTCGGAAAAGCCGGGGCATCGATTCACGCTCAACGCGACCTTCGCCGAGGTCAAGCTCGATCGCTACGATGCGCTGCTGATTCCGGGCGGACGGGCTCCCGAGTATCTGCGCATGAACGCGGACGTAATTACGCTCGTGCAGCATTTCGCGCGCGAGAAGAAGCCGATCGCGGCCGTATGTCATGCAGCGCAACTGCTCGCGGCAGCGAACGTGATCCGCGGCAAGCGCGTGTCGGCGTATCCGGCCTGCGCCGCGGAAGTGAGGCTCGCCGGCGCCGAGTATGCCGAGATTCCGGTGGACCAGGCCGTTACGGACGGCACGCTCGTTACCGCCCCGGCATGGCCGGCCCACCCGGCGTGGCTGGCGCAGTTCCTGACCGTGCTGGGAACTCGTATCACGCTCTAATGGCTGTTCGCCGCGTGAGAGGAATGCACAATTGACCGGAGTTCGAGCAATGAGCCGTGTTCGAGCAATGAGCTACGCCCGGGCAAGTCGAGCAATGAGCCGTGTTCGAGCAGTCAACCCCGCTCGAGCAAGTCGAGCAATTCGGCGAAACTTTGATCGGCGGTTCTTCCCGACGTAGTCAAGTGAAGGTGTGCGTGGCGATAGAACGGTTCGCGGGCTTTGAGGATATCCTTGAGCTCGCGCATGGCTTCGCGGCTGCGCGCCATCGGCCGAAGATCGCCTTGATCGATGACCCGCTGCATATGCTCTTCCGGCGAGGCGCGGACCCAGACAGCGAGGGAGCGTTCGAGCAGCAGCGGCAGCGTTTCGGGGTCCGCCGCCAGACCGCCGCCGGTTTCGATGATGGCCGCCGGGTTTTTTGACAGAACCGCCTGAAGGCTCTCGCGTTCGAAACGCCGGTAACCCGGCTGGCCGTGCAGCTGCAGAATTTCACCGATGGTCGCACCGTATTCGCGTTCGACTTCGCGGTCGAGTTCGAAGAACGGTACGCCTCGATGCGATGCCAATCGGCGTCCAAGCGTGGTCTTGCCGGCACCGCGAAGGCCGATCAACGTGACGTAGGGCTTCTTGGCTTCGGAGACGGTGTCGAGACCCAACTGATGGGTGAGGAGACTGCGCGCTTTCGTAATATCGTCGTCGGAAAGGCGCCTCAGCATTTGCATCAGCAGGATGCGGTCGATCGCGGGCGGTGGGTCATCGGACAGCAGGTCGTCGGGCGGAAATCCCATGGCCGATGCAATCCGCCGCAGCACCAAGATGGAAGGGTTGCCTTGGCCACCCTCGAGCTGCGCGAGAAAGCGCAGGGAAACGCCCGAATCCGCCGCGAGTGCGTTGCGCGTCATGCCGCGTTGAGCGCGCGCATCACGGATTTTATTGGCCAACTTGCCGAGGTAGGCGACATCGTGCGGATCGGCGCGGCGCGGCTTGATTTTTCTTGGCATGTGTCGGATCGGAATTGTGGACGTGCGCAGGTTCGATTATCAGCGATTATGCGACCGGGTGTGAGGATCGATCGCGAGGCCGGCGACAAATTCCGCGGCTGCGGCGAGCACGGCCTGCGGCTGATCGCGATGAGGGGAATGGCGACAGGCCGGCAGAGCAAGCAGCCTCGCGTCGGGAGCTGCGCGTGCGATGCTCTCGATCTGTTCCATCGTTCCATATTCATCGTCCTCTCCCTGGATGGCGAGAATCGGGCAGCGGATCGCCGGGAGCAGGGCCTCGATATTCCAGCTGCGGAAGTCGGGTTCGAGCCAAATTCGATTCCATCCCCAGAAGGCCGCATCGGCATCCGCATGATGGCGGCTCAGCCTCGTGCGTAAATCTGTGTCCAGATAAGCGGACTTTGCCGCGCTGATGCTGTGCACGGTCAGATCCTCGACTTTGACGTGGGGCGCGAGCGCAATGATGCCTGCGACATCGCTCTCGGGACTCGCCGCGTGGATCAACGCGATCGAGGCTCCATCGCTGTGACCGAACAACACCGGCCGGCGGATCCCCAAGCACACCAGAATGGCCGGCAGCCAAACACGGGCTTCTTCATGCATGTAGTCCACCCGGCGCGGTGCGTCGAGCGGCGAAGAGCGCCCATAGCCCTGCCGCGAATACACCAACGTGCGGCATCCGGTCGCGCGCGCCAGCTGCTCCGGGAACTCCCGCCACATGGAGACGGAGCCCAATCCTTCGTGCAGCATCACGAGATCGACACCGTTTGCGGCGGCGGGCTCCACCCAACGATACTCGAGACGGCGGCCGTCGATGCTCAGATGGTCGGATTGCATGCGGCGCGCAATTTGAAGCGTTGAATCTTGCCCGTGGCCGTTTTGGGCAGGTCGGCGACGAACTCGATCCATCGGGGGTATTTGTAAGGGGCGAGCCGAGACTTGACGAACGCCTTCAGGTCGCCAACCAGCGTCTCCGACGCCGTAAAGCCGTGGGCGAGCACCACGTAGGCGATCGGCTTGATCAGCCGGTCGCTGTCTTCCTTGCCGACGACTGCGGCTTCGTGCACGGCAGGATGTGCGGTGAGCGCGGATTCGACTTCGATCGGAGAGACGTAAATTCCGCCCACCTTGAGCATGTCATCGGCCCGGCCGGCGTACACATAGTCGCCGTTGCCGTCGACGCGGAATCGATCGCCCGTCAGCGTCCAAGCCCCGACGAATGTTGCGCGGCTGCGCGCATGCTGGTTCCAGTAGAATTTTGCGCTGGTCGAACCGCGCACCAGCAGATTGCCGGTCTCGCCCGCGGCGACGGGATTCCCGTCCTCATCGACGATCTTCGCCTCGAAGCCGGGCACCGGAACACCCAGCGTGCCGTAACGAATTCGATCGGGCCGGTTGGAGATGAATATGTGCAGCATCTCGGTCGAGCCGATCCCATCCACGATGTCCACGCCGGTTCGTTCGCGCCAGCGGCGCGCGATGTCCTCGGGCAACGCTTCGCCCGCTGAATTGCACACTCGCAGCGAGAGTTCCTCCGCTCTTGGGAGCTGATCGCCCGCGAGAAGCGAGGCGTACAACGTGGGCACGCCCGAGAAAACCGTGGGGCGATGCCGCCGCAGCCGCGCCGATATCGACGCCGGTGTGGTTCGTTCCGCCATCAATATGGCGGTGCCGCCTACTGCCAACGGAAAGGTCAGTGAATTGCCGAGCCCATAGGCGAAGAACAGTTTTGCAGCCGACAACATCACGTCGCTCTCCCGCAATCCGAGAGTGGCTTGCGCGTAGAGCGCGGCAGTCTCGATGAGGCTCGAGTGCACGTGCACGGTTCCCTTGGGAGCGCCGGTCGAACCGGAGGAGTACAGCCAGAAACACGGCTCGTCGCGCGACGTGGGGGCGGGTTCGAACGAATCCATCGAGGCCGCGAGCACCTCGCCGAACGAATGCATGCCCGGCGGCGGCGCGGTGCCGGATACCAAGATGTGTTTCATGAAGGGGGATTGATCGAGAATGGGCTGGAACTGCGGCAACAGCGCCTCGGAAATCACCAGCATGGGCGCGCGGCTATCGTGGAGCATGTAGGCGTAGTCGGCGGGCGAGAGCAGGGTATTGACCGGGATCGGCACGACACCCGCTTTGACCGCGCCCAAGAACGCCGTTGGAAAGTCGATGCCGTCTTGAAGGCAGAGCAGGACTCGCTGCTCCATGTGCATGCCAAAGCCGTGCAAGCAGCTCGCAAACCGATTGACGCGCGCCGCAAGTTCCCCGTAGGTGCACGAGCCTCCGTCATCGATGTAGGCGATCTTGGACGCGCGGCCCGCTCGAAGGTTGCGCTCCAGCAGGTCGTGGGCGGCGTTGAAGCGATCCGGAATGCGCAGCGCGGGCGGACTCGACGTGATGTCTATCTCACAGATATCCATGCGCTGTAACCCACTTTCGTGATCGTTCGTCTCAGACGCCAGCCAACCTGAGGAGCACTATATTGCATCTATGAGGAATTGAATAGCGCGAGACTCACCAAATCCCCGGACTTGACGTTTCACGTGCGCTGGACTAAGAATGCACTATATTGCATTTCATCGGGGATAGCATGGAACCCGCAACGACAGTTTCCGCGCCGGCGGCGGCGCCGGTGAGCTTCGAGACGCACCCGTCGCGTTACCGGCACTGGCGCCTGGCAGTCGCCGGTCACGTTGCCACGCTGACGATGGATGTCGACGAAGAAGCCGGCATTCGTCCCGGCTATCGCCTCAAGCTCAACTCCTATGATCTGGGTGTGGACATCGAATTGTACGATGCGCTGCAGCGCATTCGGTTCGAACATCCGGAGGTGGGAGCGGTGATCATCACCAGCGCCAAGGACCGGATATTTTGTTCCGGCGCGAACATTTTCATGCTCGGCCTCTCGAGCCACGCCTGGAAGGTGAATTTTTGCAAATTTACCAACGAGACTCGCAACGGCATGGAGGATTCGAGCGCGCACACCGGCATCAAATTCATCGCCGCCTGCAATGGCACGACGGCCGGGGGCGGTTACGAACTCGCGCTCGCCTGCGATGAAATCGTGCTGGTCGACGATCGATCATCGGCGGTGAGCTTACCCGAGGTGCCTTTGCTCGGCGTGCTGCCGGGCACGGGGGGCTTGACCCGGTTGACCGACAAGCGGCACGTGCGCCGCGATCTCGCCGACGTGTTCTGTACGACGGTCGAAGGCGTGCGCGGTCAGCGCGCGCGCGAGTGGGCGCTGGTCGACGCGATAGTCAAGCCGCAGAATTTTCACGCATACGTCGAGCAGCGCGCGCGGGCGCTCGCCGTCACCAGCGCGCGTCCGAAGGCTGCGGCCGGAGTGCATCTCCCGCCGCTCGATCGGGTCACCGAGCCGCAGGGCTTTCATTATCGTTTCGTCGACGTGCGTCTCGACGGTCCGGCTCAGCGCGTCGAGTTGACGATCTCGGCGCCCGATGCAGCGGCGCCTGCTTCCATGGATGCGGCGCTCGCCGCCGGCGCGCACTGGTGGCCTTTGCAGATGGCGCGGGAACTCGACGATGCCATCTTGAATCTGCGCACCAACCATCTCGACTACGGGGTGTGGGTATTGAAGACGCGCGGTGCGGCGGACTCCGTGCTCGCCACCGATGCTTTTCTCCTCGAACATCGCAAGCACTGGTTCGCGCGCGAAGTCATCGGCCAGTTGCGGCGCACCTTCGCGCGCCTCGACGTCTCGTCGCGCTCCCTGTTCGCGCTGGTCGAGGCGGGCAGCTGTTTCGCCGGGTCTCTCCTCGAACTCGCGCTGGCGTCGGATCGCATCTACATGTTGAACCAGGCGGCCGCCGCGGGCGGCCCTGTGCTGCTGCTCTCCGAGGCGAATTTCGGCCTGTTGCCGGCCGTGCATGGGCGATCGCGAATCGAGGCACGCTTCCACGGCGATGCGAAACTCCTGGCCGAGGCGCGCGCCGCCATCGGCGTTCGACTCGAGTGCCCGGCTGCACAATCCCTCGGTCTCGTCACTGTCGGGCCCGATGCACTCGACTGGGAGCACGAGATTCGCATCGCGCTCGAGGAACGCGGCGCGCTATCGCCGGATGCCTTGACCGGCATGGAAGCGAACCTCCGTTTCGGTCCGGGCGAGACGCTGGAAACACGTGTATTCGGCCGCTTGTCGGCGTGGCAGAACTGGATTTTCACCCGGCCCAACGCCGTGGGTGATACCGGCGCTCTGAAGGTATTCGGCACCGGCCGCAAGGCGAAATTCGATCGGGATCGTATCTAAAGAGGCCCACTCATGACCATTTCCTACGCGGACAAAATTCCCAACAACGTCGATCTGGGCGGCGACAAGCTGCTGCAGCGTGCGCTCGAGCACTGGCAGCCCGAATTTCTCAAGTGGTGGGCGGACATGGGTCCGGAGAGTTCGCACAGCACCGAGGTGTATCTGCGCACCGCCGTCAGCGTTCATCCGAGCGGCTGGGCGCACTTCGACTATGTGAAAATGCCCGAATATCGCTGGGGGATTTTCCTGAGTCCCGGCGACGGTGAACGCAAGATCAATTTTGGCGATCACCTGGGCGAGCCAGCCTGGCAGGACGTGCCCGGCGAGCACCGGGCCAATTTGCGCCGGATCATCGTCACTCAGGGCGACACGGAACCCGCGTCGGTCGAGCAGCAACGCCATCTCGGGCTCACCTGCCCCTCGTTGTACGACCTGCGCAACTTGTTTCAGGTCAACGTCGAAGAGGGTCGGCACCTATGGGCGATGGTGTACCTGCTGCATCGGTATTTCGGGCGCGACGGCCGCGAGGAGGCGGAAGCACTGCTGCAGCGCCGGTCGGGGGATCGCGACAATCCGCGGATTTTGGGCGCCTTCAACGAAAGGACTCCGGACTGGCTGGCATTTTTCATGTTCACCTACTTCACGGACCGCGATGGAAAATTTCAGCTCCTGGCGCTGGCCGAGTCGGGCTTCGACCCCTTGGCGCGGACCACGCGCTTCATGCTGATGGAGGAAGCACATCACATGTACGTCGGGGAGTCCGGCGTGGGGCGCGTCATCCACCGCACCTGCGAAGTCATGGCGCAGCACAAGACCGATGACCCCGCTCGGCTCCGTGCACTCGGAGTCATCGACCTGCCGACCATCCAGCGCTACCTCAATTTTCATTTCAGCGTGACCATCGATCTCTTCGGCGCCGACGTGTCGTCGAATGCCGCGACGTTTTATTCGAGCGGCCTCAAAGGGCGTTATGGAGAAACGAAATTCGGCGACGATCATCTTTTGCGCGACGCGACGTATCCGGTCCTGCAAGTCAGTGACGGGCGTCTCGTGGCAGGGGAGGCGCCGGCGCTGAACGCGCTCAATGAAAAGCTGCGCGACGACTACATCAAGGATTCCGTCGCGGGAGTCGGGCGCTGGAACCGCATCATCCAAAAGACCGGAATTCCGTTCGAGCTGATCGTCCCGCACAAGGCGTTCAATCGGAAAATAGGGCCCCTGGCGGGGCTCAAGTTCGCACCCGACGGCCGCGTCGTCAGCGAGGCGGAGTGGGCCGAGAAGCAGCGCGAATGGCTCGCGTCCGATGAAGATCGAGCCTTCGTCGCCTCTTTGATGGGCCGGGTTGCCGCCCCCGGTGCGTACGCCAATTGGATATCGCCGCCGACGCTCGCGATCAACAAGCAGCCTGCCGATTTCGAGTTCGTGCGCTTCAACTGACAGTGCGGTGCGCTTCATCTGACCGCGCGCCTGGCGCGGCGCGTGGCTTTGGCATTCGAGAGCGAGTGCCGGCGCAACAAGCTGACCAGACGCTGGCCGGTGCGGCCGAGCGGACGGTCCGCACGATGCACGAGCATGGGATTGAATTGATAGCGCGAGCCGCCGGAATATTGCACCTCGCGCAATTCGCCCGCGCTCAGTTCGGCTGCCACCAGGTACGTGGGCATCCAACCGAAGCCCACTCCCATCAAGAGGGCCTGTTTCTTGGCCGAAAAGTCCGAAAGATAAAACACGCGCTCGCCGCCGAACATGTGCCGATCGTCGCCCTGATTGCTGGAGTCCTGGACCGTCAGCTCCACGTGTTCCTGCAACTGATCGAGAGTGACCGCGGATTTACTGGCCAGCGGGTGCGCAGCCGCCACGCACAGGACGCATGAAATCTCGGGAAAGGTTTCCGACAGCAACTGCGGCCGCGGCTCGTAGTCCTTCACCAGCATGAGGTCCGCGTTGTCGCGCTCGAAGCGATATTGCACCCCCTGGAGAAATTCCACCTTGACTTGAATGCGCGTCGGGATGCGCTCTTCGGCCAGTGTTTTCAGCGCGGTGAGTGCCGACTCGAGCGGCAGGATGCCGTCGACGATGACCGTCAGGCGCGCCTCCCATCCTTCCGCGAGCTGTTGCGCCAGCGTCTCGAGCGACATCGCGTGCGCAAGCACGCGCTTGCCTTCCGCCAAAACCGCCTCTCCGGCCGCCGTCAGCCGGACGCGATAGCCGTCGCGGTCGAGCAGCTCGAGACCGAGCTGCCGTTCGAGCTTTCGGAGTTGATAGCTGATGGCCGATTGGACGCGATGCAATTTCTTGGCGGCGGCCGCCATACTGCCTTCGCGGATCACCACTTCGAGTACTTGGATGGCGTTGAGGTCGACTCGCATAGATCAACTAAAAATTAGATATAGATGTTCTAAATAATACGCTTTTTCCGATGGAGGCGGGAGCGCAGGCTGAAGCAACCGAACCCTTCATGTTGAGTTCCCCTATGCGCGCCGCCGAACCCTCGAGCGAATCTGCAAACCCCCTGGGCACCGACGGATTCGAGTTCGTCGAGTACACCGCGCCGGATACCGCCGAGCTCGGCCGGCTGTTCGAGACCATGGGATTCAGCCGCGTTGCGCGGCATCGCTCGAAAGACGTTTCGCTGTACCGGCAAGGCGACATCAACTTCATCGTCAACGCCGAGTCCGACAGCCTTGCCCAGCAGTTCGCACGCGACCATGGTCCGAGCGCCTGTGCCATGGCATTTCGGGTCAAGGACGCGCCCTATGCGTTGCGCGAGGCCGTCGCCGCCGGGGCCAAGGAAGTCAAGGGCTCGGTCGGACCGATGGAACTCAACATACCCGCGATCGAAGGGATCGGCGGCAGCCTGATCTATCTCGTCGACCGTTATTCCAACCCGACCATCTACGACGTCGATTTCATCCGGGAGCCCGGGACTGAGCCGTCGCCCACGGGCGCGGGTCTCGTCGAGATCGATCATCTCACCCATAATGTCGCCAAGGGCCGGATGGATTATTTCTACGACTTCTATCACCGAATATTCAATTTTCGGGAACAGCAATATTTCGACATCACCGGCGAATACACGGGTCTCACGAGCCGCGCTCTGTGCGCCCCCTGCGGCAAAATTCGCATTCCCATCAATGAATCGAAAGTCGAGCAGGGCAGCGGCCAGGTGGACCAGATCCAGGAGTTCATCCAGCTCTATCGCGGCGAAGGCATTCAGCACGTGGCGCTGCGCACCGATGACATCTTCCGCACGTGGGACGAACTTCAGGCGCGGGGCCTCAAGTTCATGACGCCGCCGCCGGACAGCTATTACGAGATGCTGGAGGAGCGCTTGCCGGGACACGGACAATCCGTCGCCGATTTACAGAAGCGCGGCATCTTGCTCGACGGCAACAATGGCCGATACCTGGCGCAGATATTCACGCAAACCTTGATCGGGCCCATATTTTTCGAAATCATCGAGCGCAAGGGAGATGATGGCTTCGGACAAGGCAATTTCCGCGCCTTATTCGTCAGCATGGAGCGCGACCAGATTCGCCGAGGATCTCTGAAAGTTCCGCCGAAGGCCTAGGCGCCGCCCGATGTTCAGCTACCAATCAGGCTTTGGAAACGAATTCGCGACGGAAGCGCTGGCCGGCGCTCTGCCGTCCGCGCAAAATTCGCCGCAGCGCTGTCCCTACGATCTGTACGCGGAACAGTTCTCGGGCACGGCATTCACCGCGCCGCGGCACGCTAACCGTCGATCCTGGCTCTACCGGATTCGACCGGCCGTAACGCACACGCCATTCCGGCCGCTCGCTCGCGATCCGTTCGCCGATCAGGCCGCCCCTGCGCCTCTATCTCCGAATCAGCTGCGCTGGGATCCTCCGCCCCTGCCGACGCTGCCTACCGATTTCATAGAGGGCTTGTTGCCGATCGCAGGGAACGGGTCGCCCGAAACGCAAACCGGCTGCGGCATCTACCTGTACGTTGCCAATCGATCAATGGGTAATCGGTTCTTCTACAGCGCCGACGGCGAGCTGCTGATAGTTCCGCAGCATGGTTCTTTGACGCTCGAGACCGAGCTCGGACGCCTCTGCATCGAACCGCAAGAGATCGCGGTCGTCCCGCGCGGGCTGCGCTTTCGGGTGGTGGCGCCTGCGAGCGGGGCTCGCGGTTACATTTGCGAGAACTACGGCGCGCCGCTCAAGTTGCCGGATCTCGGCCCCATTGGTTCCAATGGGCTTGCGAACCCGCGTGATTTTTTGACGCCGCATGCCTATTACGAAGATCGCGCCGGCGACTGCGAGCTGATCGGCAAATTCCTCGGCCGCCTGTGGGTTGCGGAGATTGACCATTCGCCGCTCGATGTCGTGGCGTGGCACGGGAACAATGTGCCTTACAAATACGATTTGCGCCGTTTCAATGCCATGGGGTCGGTGTCCTACGACCATCCGGACCCCTCGATATTCCTGGTCTTGCATTCGCCCAGCGACACCGTCGGAACCAGCAACCTCGATTTCGTGGTTTTCCCGCCGCGTTGGCTTGCGATGCAAAACACATTTCGGCCGCCGTGGTTCCATCGCAACGTGGCAAGCGAATTCATGGGCTTGATTCATGGCGTGTACGACGCCAAGAGCACGGGATTCGTACCGGGCGGAGCTTCGCTCCACAACTGCATGAGTGGGCATGGGCCCGATGCTGCCACGTTCGACAAGGCGCTGGCGGCAGACACCAGCCAGCCTCAACGTCTCACCGAGACGATGGCTTTCATGTTCGAAAGCCGCTACATCCTCAGGCCGACGCGTTCCGCGCTTCACGGGACGCCGGCGTTGCAGCAGGACTATATGCGCTACTGGCTCGAGCTCGACAAGCGCTTCGATCCCTCGCGGGCGTGACTGCGCCGATGCGAGCGCGTGCGCAGGTGCGTGCGCAGGTGCGGGTGCAGGTGCGGGTGCAAGTGCAGGTGCCTAGAGCGGATTGAAGGCTGAAACGTCCGGCCGCTCGCGCAAACTGGACAACAGGCCGCGCAGATGCGCATTCTGGTCACGCTGGCGAAAAGCAAGATATAGCGTCGAGAACGCTTGCTTGTCGCGCAGCGGTACGTAAATAACTCCTTCCAACTGAATGGTTCTCGTATCCGCCGGGACGATGGCGATTCCGACGCCCGCATCGACGAGACCGACGATGGTGGTGAGTTCCTGGACTTCCCGGGCTATCAGCGGCCGGAATCCGGCACTCGCACAGAGACGGAGAACTTGCCAATAAAGACCGATACCGGATTCGCGCGGATACATGATGAGCGGTTGGTCCCGCAAATCACTGATCCTGATGGCAGGCTGTTTTGCGAGGGGATGATCGTTGGCCATGGCCGCCACCAAGGGTGCCCGATACCATTCCTCGACCACGATCCCCGACGGGGCGGGCACATCCGATTTACGGAGTATGCCGGCGTCGAGCGTCCGATAATGCAAAGCGTTGAGCTGATCGAGGGACGTCATTTCGTGAAGCGTCAGCAAGACATGCGGAAATTCAATTTGGAATCGTTTGATCGCCCAGGTCAGCGACGAGGTGAACATCGCGGACGATGCGTAGCCGAGATGCAGCGAACCCACCTCGCCCAGCGCCGCGCACCTCACTTCGGCCTTTGCGGCTTCCACGGAGGCGAGAATGCCGCGGGCGCGATCGAGCAAGTGCTTGCCTGCCTGCGTCAGGAATACATGCCGCTGATCTCGATCAAACAGCTGTGCACCCACTTCTTGCTCGAGCGCCTTGATCTGAATGCTGAGCGGCGGCTGCGCGATGTGCAAACGCTCGGCGGCGCGCGTAAAGCTCAATTCTTCCGCTACTGCGACAAAATAACGTAGGCGGCGAATTTCCATGATATCTATATAGTATCGAAAGTGATCGCTATTTTATATTGGCCAATATAACGGCCGCTGCCTACGATTGGATCAGGGACCGCCTCGACATCGCGATAAATTAACGGCGGCGACACTGAGTTGGAGACTTATGCAGGATGACAAGGCCGCATGGCTCGTCGCCAGAGCCGCGGTGGAGCGTCTCGCTCAAGGCATACCGGTTGCCGCGCTCGGGGTTCGTAGTTCACGAACCGCCGATATCGCCCGCATCGCGCGAAGCTCCGGGCACCACGCGATCTGGGTCGACCTCGAGCATAGCACCATGCCGATCGACACGGCGGCGCTGATCTGCGCCGCCGCCCTGGACCTCGGCCTCGCCCCCTTTGCGCGCATACCCGAACGCGAGTACGGCGTCATCGGCCGACTGCTGGACGGCGGCGTCTTGGGCATCATCGCACCGCGCGTGGAGACTGCCGAAGAGGCGCAGGATATCGTTGCGGCGTGCCGCTTTCCGCCATTCGGCCACCGATCCGCCGTCGCTACCCTGGCTCATCTGGATTTCCAAAAGATGCCGGCGGCAGAGTTCAACCGCACGTTGAATCAGGCGACCGTGGTAAAAATCCTGCTGGAGAGCCCGCGGGGCATCGAGAACGCCGAGGCGATCGCGGCGCTCCCCGGCGTGGATATCGTCGGGATAGGCACCAACGATCTGACGGCGGAAATGGGGGTCGAGGGCCAGTTCCGCCATCCGGAGGTGCGCAAGGCGCACGAATCCGCGATTGCGGCGTGCCGGCGCGCGCAAAAGCCCTTGGCGATCGGCGGCATCGGCGATGTCGCCTATGCGGCGGAGCTGATCCGGCTCGGCGCGGCCCCGTTCATGTTCACCGGCATCGATACCGACCTGCTTCTGGCCGCGGCGCGCGATCGCGTCGCCCAGGCACTCGCGTCACTCAAATCATAATTCTCGAGATTCGTACAATCATGTCATCAACGATTCTGACCTCCAAGCCGATGCGCGATGCCCACACGCTGACGCGGCCGGTATTTACCACGCCGGCAGACGCGTGTGATTCTCATGTTCACGTGTTCGAGGCTGCGGCGAAGTATCCGAGCGTCGAGACGCCGCATTACACGCTGCCCGATGGCAGCCTGGAGAAGCTGCAACGCATGACGGAGGTGCTGGCGCTGCAACGTTTCGTCATCGTTCAGCCCAGCTACTACGGCACCGACAATCGTTGCATGCTCGATGCCTTGAGCGCAGCCGGCACGCGCGCGCGCGGGGTCGCCATGGTGGGGGAGAGCTGCACGGACGAGGAATTGCATGCCATGCACCTGCGCGGCGTGCGTGCGCTGCGTCTGGACTTGTTCCTGCGCTCGGGGTGGCCGACGGCCGACATCATCGCCTACATCGAAGACAGCGTCCGACGCACGCAGGCGATCGGCTGGCATGTCCAGTTCTACACGCCGGGATGGGTGGTGCGCGATTTGCTGCCCTTTCTGGCCGGCCTCGACGCGGACTTCGTCATCGATCATATGGGGTACATGCTCGAGAGCGACGGGCTCACCCATGCCGA
The DNA here is from genome assembly GCA_036498345.1 of Steroidobacteraceae bacterium. GTDB lineage: Bacteria > Pseudomonadota > Gammaproteobacteria > Steroidobacterales > Steroidobacteraceae > Bog-1198. The sequence goes on along the minus strand of DASYFQ010000152.1, from coordinate 12,939 downwards.
CTTTGACCGCCTCATCGGCGTGATCCGCGGGGGACGCGGATGGATCAAGCTATCGGCGCCGTATCGCCTCGCCAAGGACGGAAACTTCGAGCGCCTGAAACCCATGGCCCGCGCCATCATCGACGCCGCTCCCGATCGGGTAATTTGGGGCAGCGACTGGCCGCATATTCCGGAAGGCGGCAAAGATACGGGTGCTCTCCTCAACCTGCTGTCCGACTGGGCTCCGGACGTCGACGCTCGCAAGCGAATTTTGGTTTCCAACCCGGCGAAGCTGTTCAAATTCGAGGTGTGAGCGCACGTTGGGGCGGGCGCTCTCGGTCAACGGGCTCCCACGGCGAGATAGCGGTCGGAATTGTCGATGAGGAATTGGCGCGGCGATTCTCCGTACTGCCGCCGGAACATGGCGATGAAGGCGCTGACGCTTTCATAGCCTACGTCGAGGGCGACGGACGAGACCTTGTGTCCGGCTGCCACGAGTTGCAACGCGTGCTGGGCAATCACCGCACGTTTCCACCGCGCGTAGGGTAATCCCGTCTGGCTGCGGAAATGCCGGGCGAAGGAGCGCCTGGACATGCCCGCCCGCGCCGCCAGCTTGTCGAGGCTCGCCGCGGCGGTCGGACGCATGAGCACGCTTTGCGCCGCTTTCAACAGGCGCGGCGCGGTGGGCATAGGGACCTCGAGCGGTTCTGGCTGCGCTGCGCTCACTTCAGCGGCCACGACCTTCCACAACAAGCGCCGCATCGAGTCGTCGGCGGATGTCAATTGAGTGAGGCGCTGGAGCGAAGCAATCATCAGAGCGGACGCTCGCAATACGCAAACGCCGGCGGGAAGGTCGTGCAGCTCGACCGGAGGGATGACCACCCATCCCGTGCCGCCTCCGCTGGGTTTCGAGGCATGACGCACTCCCGGCGGCACCCACGCCACCCGGCGAGCGGGAATGATCCACGAGCCGAGCTCGGTGCGCAAATGCGAAATGCCGGTCTCTACGAGGATGAATTGGCCGCTGTCGTGAGCATGCCAGCTTGCTTCATCCGGGTTCGCGCCGTCGAAGCGATTTGTCCCGCGCCGGCGCAGGGTTCTGGTTGGCACGGCTGCCGAGATGCCCGTGTCGCTGACCCAATTCGCTGCGGAGGAGGGCACTTAATTGGGCGCGGCAATGAGAAATTCGAAGGTCCCCGGCAGGACCGTCGGGTAAGGAATCGGTGGTTTTGGCGGCCCAAACTTTGCGGACGGCAGATAGACGCGTCCGGTGCCGACATCGACGACCCCCAAGCGGGTGCCGACTTGCGTGCGTAAGGTCTGGACCAGCGCGATATCGCGATTACTGCGAATCGCGATCACGCTCAAGTTTCCGTCATCGCCGCCGGCAACGAAGGCGCGGCGACGTGTCGCGTCGAACATGACGGCGTCGGCGCCGCGACCCACGGCAACGCTCGCGACGACGCGCCGGGCGCGCGTATCGTAAGCTTTCAATACGCCGTTGTCGCAAACCGAGAGGACGAGCTCGTCGGCCTCGTCATATGCCAAACCCGTGGCCTCTTCGCACCCGTCGAGCGGCACGTGCTTGAGCACCTTGCGTGCGACAACGTCTATTGCCGCGATTTCACTGCGCTTGGCGCGATTCACGTTGACGTAGATGTTTCCCATTCCATCCGCCGCGGCGAATTCGGGATGCCCATCGACCGATAGGGTTCCGACGACGCCGGCCCTCTTGACGTCGATCAAGAGCAGCAGCCCCGATTCGCCATTGAGGGCGACGAGTAATCCTGTTTTCGGCTCGAGCAACATGGCGTCCAGCGCGTGGATGCCGCTGACGCGGTTGTCGTTTGCCGTGGAAATCGTCGATAGGACTTTTCCGCTCGCGCCATCGAAGATGGTGATGACTTTGTTCTGGCTGTCATCGACGGCGACGGTTCCATCCCCAAGGGGCGCGAGCCCGTGGGTCATTTTGCCGGGCACGAGGGCCGTCGTGACCGTATTGGTCTTGAGGTCCACCGCGGTAACTCCGCCCTGCGCGAGGAATAGCCGGCCGCTGCGCGCGTCGACCACCGCATAGTCCCAAGCACCCCCTGAGCCCGGAACGTGCGCGACGATCGAATAATCGCCGGCCTCGGCTGCGCCGACGTCGGGGAGCCACGTCGCTGCGGCACAACTGACGGCGATCAAGAGTATTCGTGCAAGCATTAGACGTGTCCCGAGGAACGGGCCTCCCGCTACCAGCGGTAGCTCAGATTGACGGTCCACAGGCGCGGCCGGCCGATCCCAGCGACGTTGAATGGTGCTTGGACCTCCGCGGCACTGACGTATTCGGTGTTGTAGAGCTTGTTGAAGACATTTGAGACATGACCGGCGACCGTCCACTGTGCGCCCTCCAAGCGAACGCCGAGGTTCACGAGCTGATGAGCCGGTTGCTGGAAGTGGTCGGTCGGGTCCCAATACTGATGTCCGACCAGGGTGGTGTCGGCGCGGGCGCCCACGGTCAGATTCTCGGTCAGGCGATGCGACCAATCGAGCGACACCGAGCCTTGGTAATCCGGCGCGTAGGGCGCCGTGCGGCCGCTGAGATTCGTCGGTTGACTCTGGTCTAGATCGTAGTACGGGACATTACCCCAGATCGCCTTCGTCACGCCGAAGCTGGTGCTGAACAGCAGGTCCTGAGTCAGGCGCACGGAGAAGTCGAATTCGCCGCCGTAGTTGTGCGAAGCACCGATATTCTTGGTGAGCTGGACGAATTGGTTCTGCTCCAAGGCGACGGTCTGGAACAGCCGATCCCGGTAGTCGATATAGAACACGGCGGCGTTGAAGCGCAGGCGATCGAAGAAGGTCGATTTCAAGCCCAGCTCGTAATTCCACGTGGTTTCGGGCCGGTACTTGCCGGCATACGGATTGCCGATGGCGTCGAACTCTTCGACCAGATCACCGGGCTGGAAGCCGCGGGAAATCGACCCGTAGCCCATCACGTCCTTGTCGAGATGATATGAAATCGTCAGCTTCGGCAAGATTTCCGTGCCGTGCTGTTCACCGGCAATGCTGTAGATGGGATCCGTGAGGGAGCTATTGTTATAGTCCGCGCGCAACCCCGTTTCGAAGGTCCACTTGGCCCAGTCATACGATATGTTCCCGAACACGGCGTATTCCCGATGACGCTGAAGGACATCGGTATTTTGAGCACTGTACTGAGTCGGATCGGCGAGACTCGCGGGATTGGAGGGATCGCCGTTGAACGCAACCGTGTTGGTAAAGACGCTCGGATCATTGGCCTGTGCGAACACGCCGACCAGCCATTTCAAGGCGCCGTCGCCCGAATTGGCCAGCCGCAGTTCCTGACTGCCGACGTCATTCTTGAAATTCTGGTGTGCGGTCAGGAACGGCAAGGGTCCCTTGTCGACGTCGACTGTCACGTCCGCGTAGGAATGGAAGTACGAGGAAATCGAGGTCAGATTCAACCGATCGCCGAGCTGCTGGTCGATTTTCAGGGTCGCCGAGTAAAGGCCCCGTAAGTACTCCGGTTGCGTTCCGTCCGCAATGTTCAAAGAGTAGTCCGTCGGCGAATCAGGGCGATAGTACAGATTGGCGCCGGCGCCGGCGTGATTCCAATTGTAATTGAGGTACAGCGCGGCGGTGGTCGCATCGGTCTTGTACAAGAACGTGAGCCGCCCGCCGCGCTCAGATCCGCCATCGACGGCCTTGTTCAGCGTGGTGTCGTAGATATAGCCGTCGGTGTGACTGTCGAAGAAGCTCGCGCGCGCGTCGAGGAGCCCAGGAACCAGCGGACCGGAAACAAAACCCGAGTAGGTTTGCGTGCTGTGGTTGCCGAACTCGACGCTCGCGCCGGCATGAAATTCATCGGTCGGCAGCTTGGTGATGTACTTGATGGCGCCCCCGATGTTGCTGCCGCCGTAGAGCGTGCCCTGGGGTCCCTTGAGCACTTCGATGCGCTCGATATCATCCGTGCGCACGCTTTGGCCATCGAACAACTGCACGTCGTTGGCATAAAAGCCCACGCCGCTGACCACGCCGAACGAGCCGACGCCGCGCAGCACCACATCCGGGGTGTTGTCCGCCCGGGTTGTAATGTTCAGATTGGAGACCAGGTTGCCGAGATCATCGATTTTGACGATGTGCGCATCGCTGATTTCCTGGGCGCCGAACGCCGCGATGGACTCCGGGATCGACTGCATGGTCTCCACGCGCTTGCGCGCGGTGACGACGATTTCTCCCAGGCCCGTCTCATCATTCGCCGCGGTCGCCTCGCTAGACACGGCCGCCTGCGCTCGCGCGGCCGAGGGCGTGAGCGCGCTCGCACCCACCGCAATCATCACGGCGCCGGCCGCCGGACCCAACCACTTGTCCCCCTTCCACCCGCATGATGAATGCATCGTTCGCCCCCCCCGATTTCATAATTGTTCTCGTCGGCCACGCCGGATCGACGCCGGGCGAATCGGGCACAATCGCCTCGTCGGTCGCCGCTCGACCGCAGATTACGAATTCACTGTAATATTATCCAATACATATTAGTTTCCGTTGGTTATAGCCATTTCCTATTATGAAACTTCGCCAACTTCAGTTTTTCATTGCGGTTGCCGAGGAATTGAGCTTCAGTCGCGCGGCCATCAAACTTCACGTGGCCCAGCCTTCCCTCAGCACCCAGATCAAGGCGCTCGAGGACGAAGTGGGCGCGCGCCTGTTCGAGCGCGACAAGCGTCACGTGTCTTTGACGCCGGCCGGCAGGCGCTTTCAGAGCCGTGTCGCCTCGTTGTTGTCGCTGGCGGATAGCGCCAAAGTGGAGGCTCGCTCCACGGAGCGCGGGCAGCTCGGAACGATTGATCTGGGCTACACGGCGCTGTCGATGTTCTCTACGGCATTGCCGCACGCGATACGCCGCTTCCGCCGGCAGGAACCCAACGTCGTGGTCGCGTTACGCGAACTTACCTCGCTCGAGCAGCTCCATGAACTGGGCGAGCGCACGCTCGATGTGGGTGTGCTGCGCAAAGTCGATGTCAGCGCTCCAAAGGGGATCAGCATCGTCGAGTGGTACCGCACGCCGCTGGTGGCGGCAATCCCGAATGATCACCCGCGCGCCGCATCCGATTCGTTGTCGCTGGCCGATCTCAAGGATGAAGCCTTCATCATGTATCCCCGCCAGGCCGGCACCGGGATCTACTGGCAAGTCATGAATTTGTGCACGGCGGCCGGATTTCGTCCTCGAGTAGTCAGAGAGGTGCTCGAATCCTCGACCATCATCGGTCTGGTCGCCGCGGGGGTCGGCATCGCCATCGTGCCCGCCGACATGAACTGCATCCAATTTTCCGGGGTCGTGTACCGGCGCATCATCGACTCGGGGGCGTACTCGACTCTGCACCTGGCGAAGCGCGAGGGCGACCCCAGCGAACATTTGCGCAATCTCTACCGGGTGCTGAAACAGTATGCTCGTCAGCGTTTGGCACAGCAAAGGGCGAAGTAGGAGCGTGCGGCGATGCGGATTTCACTCATGGCCCAAACTCGTCATCGAATGGGGAAATAGCGATATTGGGTGGGCGATGAATTGGTACAGAATCCGCTCCTGATGAACAGCAGAATACAGGGTGCGATTGCCTCGAGGCGCCGGTACGGGGTGGCCGGGGTCGGGTTTCTCGTCGCCATGGTCGATGGCTACGACACCCTGATGCTGGCTTTCATCGCACCGCTCATCGCGAAAGAGTGGGCGCTGCATCCGCAAATCGTGGGACAGATCTTCGCCAGTTCTTACGCCGGCGCCGCGCTGGGCGCCACGGCCATCGGTATTGCGGCCGACCGATTTGGCCGCAAGACGATGCTGCTCGCGTCGCTCGTGGTGGCGGGAATATTCACCATGCTCTGCGCTCGCGCCGCGAATCCCGCGCAATTGATGGTGCTTCGCGCGGTGGCCGGCCTCGGCCTTGGCGGTGCGCTGTCCACCGTCACCGCGCTGACTGCCGAGAACGCCCCGGCCGTGCAGCGCCGCGCAACGGTAACGCGCATGTTCCTTGGATTTCCCGTTGGAGCGATAGCCGGGGGCGCGTTCACGGCGGCGGTCATGTCGTCGCTGGGATGGCGCGGCGTATTTCTCGGCGGGGGCATGTGCGCAATGCTGCTCGTCCCGCTGGTCACATTCGGCGTGAGCGAGTCCGGAAGCGGCGGCGCGGCCACGGCGGCGCGCATTCATTCGCGCCGGCCCTTCTCCGAATTGGTGTCGGACGGCCGCCTGCGGACCACAGTACTGTTCTGCGCGTGCGTGTTTCTCATGCTGCTCACCAGCTATTTCCTCGTCAGCTGGATACCGACCGTGCTGACCCTCAACGGCATGCCCCCCGGCCGCGCGGCCATGGCTGCGGTCATCGTGAACTGCGGCGGAATCATCGGCACGCTGATCCTCTCGTTCATCATCGGCCGCAAGAGTCCTCTGGGCCCGCTCATCGGTTGTCTATGTGCAGGCGCGATTTTGATTGGGCTCCTCGGTCCCGGCATCGTATCGGCCGGGAATGCGAAGTTTTTCCTGATGTTCGCCGTCGGTCTGCTGATCATCGGCGCTCAAGGCGGCATACCGGCGCTGTGTGTGCATTTGTATCCGGAGTCCGTCTATGCGACGGGCGTGGGACTCTCCGTGGCATGCGGCCGATTGGGATCGATCCTCGGCCCGTTGATCGGCGGCTATCTCGTATCGGCAAAGCTGGGATGGAGCCGGCTATTTCTGTTGGCGGCTCTTCCGGCGATTTCCGCGGCGATTGCCATGACGGCGCTGGCGGCGGCCCGACAAAGAGATAGCGAGCGCCAATCAGGAGAGCGCGAAAGCCGACCAGGAGAGGGCGAGCGCCGATGATTTCATTCGCTCAACCCGCAGCGCAATCCGCAGCGCAACTTGACGACATTCTCCGGGGGTTCCATACATGACCACAGTAGACTCACATGATCCCGCCGGCACGATGCTCACCGAACACCAACGCCTTGCGACCTCGGGGGCGCGCGCCGTACTGGCGTTTCACACGGACGGGGACCTGCGCCTGGCCATTCCTCAGCTCGCGATCGATATTCCCGACACGAAGCCGTACATGAACGGCGGCGACAGCGATATCGACATGCTGCTCTACCGCTGGTCCGGCGGACGGTTCATCGAGGACGGACGATTGCCGGTCCCGGGCGGCGAAGACGCCGTCTTCTTCCAACTCGGCGGCGTCGAATTTCTCGCGACAGCCAGCATCCGAACCGGTGCCGGACCGTATGATCTCAATGCCGACTCCATCCTTTACCGGCGCGTGGGCGCCGGGTGGGAGCCGTTCCAGACGTTTCCGACCTTTGCGGCAAAGCAATGGCACTATTTCGCCGTCGGCAATCGCCACTTCCTCGCGCTGGCCCAGGGTGTGACCATCGATGGGCCGGTGGCGAAGAACCCTCGGCGCTCGTGCATATTTGAATGGAATGGAGCCAAATTCGTCGACTTTCAGACCCTGGACGGAGGGTGGGGTTACAACTGGGTGGATTTCGAGATCGACGGGCAGCATTTCCTCGGATATGCAGACCATACCAGCCCCTCCGGCCTGATGATTTGGAATGGCGAGTCGTTCGCGCCGTTCCAAGAACTTGCGGCGCAGGGCGGACGCGCCTACGAATTCTTTCGCGTCGATGGCCAAGCTTGGCTCGCCTTTGCCTGCCTGACCGGCGAATCCTTTCTGTATAAGTGGCAGGCGGGCCGCTTCGTGCCGCACCAATCTCTGGGCGGCCCCGGCGCCCGCGAGTTTGCCGTGGCTGAGACGCCGCAGGCGCTCTATCTCGTCAAAATCAATTTCATCCATGGTACGCCGGCCGCGCCGAAGACCGATCTCAAGTCGTGTATCTATCAGTGGAAGCAGGGACAACTGGTGGTGGTCGAAGAATTCCCGACGTCCGGCGGGACCGATGCCGCGGTGTTCAGCGCTGACGGGCGGCTCTACCTCGCAGTGTCAAACAGCTTGAGCCGTGATATCCGGTTCCGAGAGGACACAGTGATTTACCGCCTGCAGGCCTCGTCATGACATACAGCCCTCATACCGAGTTTTCCAAGCTCTACAAGATCTACACCTCCGACCCCGACAGCATGGGGCAACATCTAACCGCGCGGATGGCCAAGCTGACTGATGACGATCCACTCCTGGTGGTCACCGGCTCGGACGCCGTGCTGTTTCCCGGTTCGGGAAAGCCCCCGGTGGTGGAGAGCTTTCGTAAATCGACGCGCGGCTTCATCGAACTCGCGAGCGTATCCCACCTTGGTACCGCCGTTGCCTGGGTGGTCCGTCTGCGCGAACTCGCGGATCCCGTATGGCGCAGCGACGCTGCGCGGCTCATCGAGCAGATCGACCGCACGCGTCGAATCAATTCGGACAAGATTTGGCGGGAGGACATTGCGGTACCGGCGTTGGCAGGCTACGAATCCAAGATCGCGGACATGATCGACTACAGCTGCGCCGTGACGAAGGCATTTCTCATCGCCGGTCTTGCCGACGAATCGCTCTTGAACTTCAAGTATCTGCGCGAGCAGTATCTCGAGCCGGTGGGCTCGACCGCGGTCCCTGTTCCCATCAACGACATGATGGTTGCCACCTTCGCCCTGGCGTTCCTCGACATAGGGCATCGAATGATCCGATGGATGCGCGAGCAGGTGACCGACTGGGGGCGCCTCATGGTCTTGCTCAGCGGCCGCTCCGGCCGGGCTACCGCGGGCCTCACTTGGGCGAGCAACAATATGTGTCATCTGCTCTGGAAGACTTCGGAGGAGCGGCTCTTGCCGGAGCGCGTCTACATCGCGCCCCACGCGCCATCATTCGTGCTGGCCGACATGCATGACGAGGAACAACTGCGGAAACTGAACACGGAATTCCGCCAGATCTGGACCAGCACGCGCGCCACCGTCGAGCTGGCCCGCAGCATGTTCGAGGGCTTCCCAGCCTTCGAGGCGACCGTCCGTCCCGCGCCCACCGTCGATGCCGCCGGAAACAGGATCATCCATGAAATGCCGCCGCTGCGCTCGCCGGACGACCGCTTTACGGCGATCACGCGCTTGCGGATGGTAATGGAGGACCCGGGGCAGCTGCTGGCGAACTCGGTCGCGTCCTACATCATCGATGAGCTATCCGAACACGGTAATCGACCGGCGGAAGTGTTCATCCCGGGATTTACCAACGTGACCTATCCGGCGCGGCAGTCCCCCTGAGCGAGCCGCGCTTGCGGGCTTCGCACGCTCAGAAGTTGTAACTCAACCGAGCGCCATACTGACGCGGCGCGCCCCAGATCGCGGAGCCGGTTCCGATCGTTCCGGCGGCGTAAAGAACATTGCTTACATTGGTGCCGTAGGCCTCCACGCGCAATCCGTCCTCGAGCGTCAGCGCGACATTCAGATTGATCAGCGAGTGGCTTCCCAGCACGTCGATGGGCGATGCTTCGAACACCGACGCATAAGCGCGGCTGGTATAGGAATATTGGGCCGTGGCGGTGACTTTGCCGATACGGGTCGGAACGGTATAAATCGAACCGACATTCGCCGTCCACTTCGGAGCGTACGCGAGCTGCCGCCCGGCGACATCCTGCGGGCCGAGGAACGGGCTTCTGGAATCGGTCAGCGATAGCTGCCGGTTGATTTGGGACTCGGTATAGGCCAAGCCCGCGTTGAGCGTCACCGGGCCGAGCTGCGCCTCGGTTTCCAGCTCCGCACCGTAGATTTTGGCGCTCGGCACATTCACGATGGCGTTCTGAGAGACGGGATCGAACACCGCGGTCTGCATGTTTTTGTAGTCGTAATAGAAGCCGGCGCCGGAAATTCTCAACAGCCGTTCGAAGAAACTTCCCTTATATCCGCCCTCATAGGCGTTGATTTTTTCAGGTTGAAAAATGAAATTGGTGCTGTTGCTCGGGTTCCCGCCGCCCGGCTTGTATCCTCGCGATGCCGACACGTAGGCGGTCGAGTAGGGGCCGGGAAGGTAACTCAGGGCGATCTTTCCCGTCGGTTCCGTGGTCTTGATGATCGCGTCGAGCGATACGGGCGGGAGCGGAATCCCCACGAGTTGCTCGGTTCCCGTCGAGGTCTTTTCGTCGCGATTGACCCGGCCGCCCACCAGCAGCTGCCATTCATCCGTGAATTTATAGGTCGCCTGGCCGAACAACGCATAGGAGCGCTCATACGGACCGGTGTTGATCCGTATCGTCGGGGGAACCGTCAAGGTCAGCAAGGTCGGTGTGCTGTCCCGTAAATAGAAAGCCCCGAGAATCCAGTTGAACCCACCGGCGCCGTTCGAGATCAAATTGAATTCCTGTTCGAACGTATTCTCTCGAAACTGCTGGTTGGCGACTGAAATCGGCGCATAGGTGAAGTCGTTGTCCCATTGGTTTCTGTTTTCCGTATATTGATAACCGGTTAATGACCGCAGGGTGACGCTCTTGGACACGTTCCAATCGATTTCGCCGGTCGCGCGCCAAAGCCGGTATTTGTCCCAGCCGGGCACGTCATAGCTCACCACGAAGGGGTTCGACAGTCTCGAGTCGACATGGTTGTTCGACCCGCCCAACTCGGCGTAGGGCTTGCCGACGTAGCCGTCGCCGTTCCTGGTCGTGCTTTCGTATTTCACGTACATGTCGAGATCGGAACTCGGTTGCCACTTGATGCCGATACGGCCGCTTTGCGAGGCCACATTGCCGGGTTGCAGACCGGCGGTGAGCGGCGGATCGCCGACATGGATGTCATCGTAGAAACTGTCCTTGCGGTACACATTCTCGGCGATTCTGATGGCCAGATGGTCGGATACGGGCACATTCACCGCGCCTTGGGTCTGGCTGTACCCGTAGTCGCCGAAAGTCTGCTGAAGGAATCCCGTGATGCGTTCGAAACTCGGCCTGACCGAGTTGACGAAGATCGCACCGCCGGTCGAATTCTGTCCCACCAGCGTACCTTGGGGACCGCGCAGAACCTCGATTTGACCGACGTCGTAATAGGCGTCGTTGATCGCGGTTTCATGCGGAATGAAGAACCCGTCCGAATAATTGGCCACGCCGGAGGAGGTGGTTGGATTAGTAGTTTGCAGGCCGACGCCGCGAATATTGACGTAGGACAGAGCTTGCTGATTCTGAACATTGAGGGCGGGAGCGAGGCTCCCCAAGTCATCCAAACTGGATACGCCGCGGGCCGTCAGTTCGGCTCCGGAGACCACCGACGCGGCGATCGGCACTTGATCGAGTCGTTCGACGCGCCGCTGGGCGGTGATCACGATCTCCCCCAAGCCTTCCCCTTGGGCCGGAGCGGCGAGTTGCGGCGCGGCCGTTTGCGCCTGCGCGGCCAAGGGCGCGATGGCGCTGAACAGTAGTCCTAAGTACGAAACTCGCTTGGCCATTTATTCTCCCCGGGCAAAGTTGGTCTTAGATGCGACGCACTGCGGCTTTTCGATCCGCTCGGTGCCGAGTATGTCTGAAACGTAATTGTTGTCAAGATGACAAACAGTCAATATGACTAAAAGCGATTGACTCCCGCTCGCCAGTTCGGTAATCAGGAGGCATCTTGGCCGGATGAAGCAAGCGGGGGAGACGTGACCGAATCGACGGTGGTGAATTTCCGAACGCGGACGGGGCAGGCGCGCCGCGCCCGCACGCGGGCCAAGATCCTGTCAACTGCCTTTGCCTTGTTCGATGAACGCCGTGTCGAGCAGGTGACCGTCGAGGATGTCCGCGAGGCGGCAGGACTCGCGCGCGGGTCCTTCTACAATTATTTTTTGACCTATGAGCACATGCTTAAGGAAATGGCGGCTCAGATCGGGCGGCAACTCAACAAGGAACAGTCGGAGCGATTCGATGGCGTCGCAAACCTGGCCGAGCAGGCATGGCACAACGTGCGCTATGGCATCTTGCGGGCCGCTTCCGACCGCTCCTGCAGCGAGATCCTCGTGCGCGTTACCCCCTTGGTCGGTCCGCTCAACGACACCATGCAACAACACGCGACACGGAGCATGCGGCTTTCCGCCAAGCGAAAGCTCATCGATGTGCCCTCGACAGGGGTCGCTCTCGACCTTGGATACGGCCTCGTAACCGTGATGATTCGGCGCGCGTTGAATTCCGGGGTGGACCTCAAAGAGGTCGAAGCCGCGGGCTTGATGCTCATGCGCGCTTTCGGCGTTCCGGAAATCGAGGCAAGGCGTATATCGCGCCTGCCGCTGCCGCCGTTGCCGGAGACTCCATTGCGGGTGGCCGTGATCGAGAACTTCGGCAACGAGTAGCTTTCGCACTGCGCCGCCGGCCGACCAGCAATCACAGCGACAACCTCACGACAAAGCGGACAAGCTACGCCTGAAGTCATATTGACGAAACGTCATTATGACGATAATCTATGATCAAATAGATCGACGATCGCGCGGACCGCGCGGGCCCGTTTGGCCGTCGCAATCTCACAGGGGTATGACAATGACGAACACCTCGAGCGTCCTGTTCGCCACGGCGTTTCTCGCCTCGAGCGCATTGATTGCCGCACAAGCTGCGGCGAATTCCTCGGTGCCCTGCCCAACGGTGGCGCCTCTCCACGGCTTGATGCCTTTCCTGTTCTGGGCCGGAATCCTTCCGAAGCCGGTCATGGCGACTACGATCGCGGCAAGCGACACGAGCACCAGCATCGTCATACGACCCGATCCCAATGATCAAATCAGCTGCGGCAGGACTGCTATCACAACAGCCGAGGACGTCGTCTTCAGCACGCGAACGCTGGCGAACGGCAAGTCGATGGATCTCGCGATGGACATACAGATGCCGGAACCCCGGCGCAAAAGGCCCTTGGTCGTGTATGTCACGGGTGGGGGGTTCATTCAGGCGCCGAAGGAAGCCGCGCTCAATCTGCGGACCTACGTGGCCGAGGCGGGCTTCGTCGTCGCCAGTATTCAGTACCGCACGGTGCGCAACGGAGCGAATTATCGCGACGGC
>DASYFQ010000151.1:0-4919 GCA_036498345.1 Steroidobacteraceae bacterium | reverse complement strand
GACTAACCCGATAACGGAGTTTCTATCATGGCAGCGAAAGCAAAGAAGGCGAAGAAGAAGGTAGCTAAGAAAAAGGCCGCTAAGAAAAAGTAAGCCTTCGAAAGTAATCAACTGTGCCCGCGTAAGCGGGCACAGTTGTTTCTGAGGGTAGGAAATTTCTGATGTCAGTCGAAAAGAAACGCCGCGCCGCGGAAGCCGCTCTGGCATACATCGAAGCCGGAATGGTCCTGGGCGTCGGCACCGGCTCCACGGTGGCGCAGCTGATAGAAGCGCTGAAAGACCGTAAAATACAGCTCGACGGCGCTGTCTCGAGTTCGCGCCAAACCTCGCAGGCCTTGAAGGCCGCGCGCATTCCGGAACTGGATCTCAATTCGGCGGGCGACCTGGCTCTCTACATCGACGGCGCGGATGAAGCGACTGCCGATGGCGCACTGATCAAGGGCGGCGGCGCCGCGCTCACGCGCGAAAAGGTCGTCGCCGCCGCCTCCGCGAAATTCGTGTGCATCATCGACGACACCAAGCTGGTCGAGGTGCTGGGCAAGTTCCCTCTCCCCGTCGAGGTGATACCCATGGCGCGCTCCTACGTCGCACGCCAGCTCGTGAAGATGGGGGGGCAGCCGGTTTGGCGCGACGGCGTCGTCACCGACAATGGCAATGCCATCCTGGACGTCCACAACCTACGGCTCGATGACCCGATGGCCTTTGAATCCGCAGTGAATCAAATCCCGGGGGTGGTGACGGTCGGTCTGTTCGCCCGGCGCCGCGCCGACATCCTGATCGTGGCGGGCGATGACACCGTAAAGACCTTGATTTGCAGGGCGGCCTAGATTTCCAAGCGGGTGCCGATCTCGATCACTCGGCTGGGCGGCAGACCATAGTAGTCGGCGATCACCTGTGCGCTGCGCGCCATCTGCATGAATGCTCGCCGCCGCAACGGGGATAGATCGGAACGCTGTCCCGGCAGCAATTCTTCGCGGCTCAAGAAGAAAGTCGTTTGCTCCGGCTCGTAGGGCACGCCGTGAGTTTCAGCCTCTCTCAAGATCTCCGTGATATTCGGTTTCTCCATGAACCCGACCTGCGCCACCACCCGCACGATGCCCTCGCACACCGGGGTTACGGTCAAGCGCTTGGACGGCGCGATCCGCGGCTGCTCGCGGGTCACCACCGTCAACAGCACCACCCGTTCGTGCATCACGCGGTTGAACTTGATGTTGTTGAGCAGTGCGCGCGGTATGCCGGACGCCTTCGCGTCCAGGAAAATGGCGGTGCCCGCCACCCGCACCGGCGGATCGCGTTTTAATTCTTCGACGAAATCGCGCACCGGCTTCTGTTCGCGCAATAGGCGCGCCATGACCGAAGCCCGCCCGCTCTGCCAGGTCTGAATCAGCCAATAGATGATCAGCCCGGATACCAGCGGCAGCCAGCCGCCCTCCTCGAGCTTGGTCAGATTGGCCAACAGGAAGGCGATGTCGATGATGAACAGCAACGACAAGCCGATACGCAGTGCGCGGCTTTGCTTGCCGGTTCGGGACTTGATCAGGCTCAAGGTCAACGGCGTCACGATGGTCATTGCGCCCGAGACCGCGAGACCGTATGCGCCGGCCAATGCCGCCGAGCTGCCGAAGCCCATCACCAATGCCAGTGCGGCGACCATGAGCACCCAGTTCATGGTCGGCACGTAGATCTGTCCGGCGTTGTCCGCCGAAGAGTGCTCCACGCGCAACCGAGGCAGCAATCCCAAGCTCACCGCTTGAGTGGTCACCGAGAAGACGCCGGATATCACCGCCTGCGACGCAATGACGGTGGCCGCCGTCGAGATCATGACCAAGGGCCACAGCGACCACGCGGGCGCCATCAAGTAGAAGGGATTGCTGATGGCCGCCGGGTTCTCGATCAACATCGCGCCCTGGCCGAAATAATTGCAGACCAGCGCGGGCATCACGATGCACACCCAGCCGAGACGAATCGGCGCTTTGCCGAAATGACCCATGTCGGCATACAAGGCTTCGCCGCCCGTCACCGTCAAGAAGACGCCGGCAAGCACGGCGAGCGAGCTCACCTGGTGTTGCAACAACAACCTCAGCGCGCGCGACGGATCGAGGGCGAGAAGCACCCCCGGCTCACGCACCATCCAGCTCACTCCCATCACCGCCAATATCCCGAACCAGCCCAACATCACGGGACCGAAAACCTTGCCGACCGAGCCGGTACCGTGCCGTTGAATCAGGAACAATCCCACCAGCACCACGGCGGTGATCGGCAGGATCGGAATCTGCGCGTCCGGCGCCGCCACATGCAGACCTTCCACGGCGCTCAACACCGAAATCGCCGGTGTGATGGCGCCGTCCGCGAAGAACAACGAAGCGCCCAGAATGCCGAGCAGCCCATACACTTTGCGGCGCGGACTTTGGCGCGCGGTATTGACCACCAGCGCCGTCAGGGCCAACACCCCGCCCTCGCCCTTGTTGTCGGCGTTCAATACCACGCTGACATATTTGAGCAGGATGACCAGGACCAGGGACCAGAAAATCAGCGACAGCACACCGAGCACATGCTCCGGCGTGACATCGATGCCGGGGCCGGTGAAACAGGCCGACATGGCATAGAGCGGACTGGTGCCGATATCGCCGAACACGACACCGAGCGCCGCAAGCGCCATTGGCGCAAGCCGTCCACCCGAATTGCGTTCGCCCGACGACATTTCTACCCGTTTGGTCAAGATAAAGGGCCCACCGTTGGGCCCTGTTTGGCTGGGGGACTAGGATTCGAACCTAGGTAAACGGTGTCAGAGACCGTTGTCCTACCGCTAGACGATCCCCCAAAACCGATATTGCTCTATGCGCTACGCGCGAATTCACGGGGTCGAGGCGCATTGCGCTCCGCAATCCCTGTTTCGCGCAAGCCCCGGGTGACCATCCTGGTCACCCGTGCGACGCATGCACCGAAACTCATCTTGCCGGCAGGCGGAATGCGGAAATTCCTGCCCGTTAGCGTTTGGAGAACTGGGTGCCGCGACGCGCTTTGCGACGGCCGACTTTCTTGCGTTCGACCTCGCGCGCATCGCGGGTGACGAAGCCCGCCTTGCGCAGCGGCGACCTCAGCGTTTCATCGTAAGCCATGAGCGCGCGGGTAATACCGTGGCGAATCGCACCGGCTTGACCGGTGATTCCGCCGCCCTGGACGTGCGCGTCGACATCGAATTTCCCATCGAGCTGAATCGCGCCGAAGGGCTGCTGAACGATCATGCGGCCGGTTTCTCTGCCGAAGAACTCATCGAGAGTCCGACCGTTGATGGATACCTTACCCGTGCCTTGGCGCAGATAAACCCGTGCGCTCGACGTCTTGCGGCGGCCGGTGCCGTAAAAAGAATTGACGGCTGTCTTTGATGCCATTGTTGTCTGTCCTAACTCTTAGATTTCCAGCGCTTTGGGCTGCTGTGCTTGGTGGGGATGTTCCTTGCCGCCGAACACATGGAGCTTTTTGTACATGCGCCGGCCCAGCGGGCCCTTGGGCAACATACCCTTCACGGCAAACTCGATCGCGCGTTCCGGATGCTCTTTCAGCAGCTTGTCGAGCGAAATGCTCTTCAGATTACCGACGTACCCCGTATGTTGGTGGTAAAACTTATCCGTGAGCTTGGCGCCGGTGACGCGCACGTTGCCCGCGTTGATGACCACGATGTGATCGCCAAGGTCTTGATGCGGGGCATAATTCGGCTTGTGCTTGCCCTTCAAACGGAGCGCGATCTCAGAGGCCAGGCGGCCCAGAGTTTTGCCTGCCGCGTCGACCAGGAACCAGTCGCTACGGGTCTCATCAGGCTTGGAAAATACGGTATACATGAAAATACTCAGCTGTTTCAGGTCGTTAACGAAAGGCGCGAAAGTGTACAGAACGCCGGGCAGAGATGCCAGCCCCGCGGCACGTAACGGGCGCCTATAATATAGTGTTCCCATGGATACGCGCCGTTTCAGCTTAATCGACTTGTGTTTAGGGGAAATAGGTAAGGCAATCAATGTCTTGGCTGCGCCTGCGCATGCATCTCGCCCCCTGCCTGCCGCCCCGGAGGGCGAAGCGCTGCCGGCGGCGCAACGCGCGGAGTCGGCCCGCCTGATGCGGGTCAACCACTCCGGCGAGGTGGCAGCGCAGGCCCTTTATCAGGGACAGGCGTTGACGGCCCGCGATGCCGCCGTTTCGGCCGCCCTGCGCCATGCCGCCGGAGAAGAAGCCGACCATCTCGCCTGGTGCGAGCGACGCTTGCGCGAACTCGACGGCCGCACCAGCATCCTCAATCCCTTGTGGTATGCGGGTTCTTTCGCCATCGGCGCCCTCGCAGGTGCACTGGGGCGAGGGACTAATTTGGGTTTCGTTGCCGAGACGGAGCGGCAGGTGGAAGCGCATTTGCGCGGCCATATGGAACGCTTAGGCGAGGCCGATCCCCGCAGCCGTGCCATCCTCGAACGGATGACGCACGATGAGATGCAACATGGCGCCCAGGCAGCCTCGCTGGGGGGCCAAAGATTGCCGTTTCCCGTGGGGGTGGCGATGCGCGCGACCGCCCGACTCATGACTCGCAGCTCCTATTGGCTGTAAGCTTAACGAGCGCTTAGGCCTAGGGTTGGCGACTGGATTTTAATGCTCGCGCAGCGAGCAACCAAAGGTCGGGGTCGCCGAGACCGCGTTGAGGTCGGCGCGCAAGCGCCTGGATAATACTTGCGATTCCGGGACTTATGTAATAAAACGTGCGCCAGCATAGGCGTTTAACAGACGATACAAGAACCAGGGAGAGACCATGGAAGAAGGGGCAAAGGCCTTAAGCGATATCCCAGCGATCAATCGTTTCTTGAGCTACTGCCGGATTCGGACAGTCCCTTCCAAGACCGTGATCATCCACGCCGGCGATTTGCCGGACATTTTGTACT
>DASYFQ010000150.1:0-22305 GCA_036498345.1 Steroidobacteraceae bacterium | reverse complement strand
AAAAAGACCTAGACGTTGAACCTAAAGTGCATCACATCGCCCTCTTTGACAATGTACTCCTTGCCTTCCAACCGCAACTTACCCGCTTCTTTGGCCCCGGCCTCGCCTTTATTGGCGATGAAGTCGTCGTAGGCGATGACTTCCGCGCGTATGAAGCCATGCTCGAAATCGGTATGTATCACGCCGGCGGCTTGCGGCGCGGTGGCGCCTCGATGCACCGTCCAGGCACGGACCTCTTTGACACCGGCGGTAAAATAGGTCTGCAGGCCCAATAGTGCATACCCGCCGCGAATCACCCGATTCAAGCCCGGCTCGTCGAGCTTCAATTCCTTGAGGAACTCGCCACGATCGACCTCATCGAGTTGCGATATTTCCGCTTCGATCGCGGCGCACACGGGTACGACGACGGCACCCTCCGCCTTCGCCAGCTCGCGAACACGCTCGAGCCGCGGATTGTCGGTAAAGCCGTTCTCATCGACATTGGCTACGTACATGATCGGTTTATCGGTGAGTAGGTGCATATCCCGCAGTAATGCACGTTCATTGGCGTCCAACCCCATGGTACGCACCGGCTTCGCCTCGTTCAGCTGCTTGCGCACCCGTTCGAGCACATCGCGGGTTTTGACTGCATCCTTGTCGGCCGTCTTGGCCGCCTTGACGGACTTCTGATACGCCCGCTCCACGCTGTCGAGATCCGCCAGCGCGAGTTCCGTGTTGATCACTTCGATGTCGCTGGCCGGATCGATCTTGCCGGCGACGTGAATGATGTCGTCGTTCTCGAAGCATCGGACCACGTGCGCGATGGCATCCACTTCGCGAATGTGCGCGAGAAATTTGTTGCCCAATCCCTCGCCTTTCGACGCGCCCGCCACCAACCCCGCGATGTCCACGAATTCCACGGTCGTGGGCAGAATCCTCTCCGGGTGCACGATCGCCGCCAGCTTCTCCAGCCGCGGGTCCGGCACCGGCACCACGCCCACATTGGGGTCGATGGTGCAGAACGGATAGTTCTCCGCCGCGATTTGCGCCCGCGTCAGGGCGTTGAACAGCGTGGATTTCCCCACGTTCGGTAAACCGACGATTCCGCACCGAATAGGCATTAAGTCTTTCCCGCCCGGCTGTGCAGCCGAGTCATGGCGCGTTCCGCGCCTTGTTCAAGTAATAGCGGCATGCAATCTGCCGCCGTGCTGACCGCTTCGAGAATGAGGTCCTCTTCGAGCCGCGGCGCGCGCGTCAACACATAGTCGATGACGTCGTTCTTGTTGCCGGGATGGCCGATCCCCAGGCGCAGCCGCCAAAAAGCCTCGCCGATGTGCGCAATGGTATCGCGCAGGCCGTTGTGACCGCCGTGACCTCCGCCCTGCTTCAGGCGCACGCTGCCCACCGGCAAATCGAGTTCGTCGTGCGCCACCAAAATATCTTCGGGCGCGATTTTGTAGAAGTCGCTGAGCTGACGCACCGACACTCCGCTGCGATTCATATACGTCGTCGGTTTCAACAGAACGATGTCCTGCTCGCTCAAGGTGATGCGCGCGGTCTCGCCCGAGTACTTGCGGTAGTCGCGAAACTCGCCCCCGTGACGGCGCGCAAGCAAGTCCACGAACCAGAAACCCGCGTTGTGACGAGTGACCAGATGTTCGGGGCCCGGGTTGCCCAGACCGACCACAATGCGCAACGGTAAACCAGTCATCGTGAACGCACTCACCAGACAGTAAATAGAAAAAGTTAGGGCCGCCATGCCGGCGGCCCCACTGATCCACAACGTCGAGAACGCTATTTCTTGGCGTCTTTCTTTGCCGGTTCCTTTTTGGCTTCGTCCTTCTTCGCGGGCTCGGCCTTCTTCGCCGCATCGCCCGCTGCCGCCGCCGCTGCCGGCGCCGCTGCCGCTCCTTCCGCGGGTGCACCCGCCGCCGCTGCTGCTGTCGGTTCGGGTTCTTCCGCACGCGGGCTGTGAATCGCCACGACCGCCGCGTCATCCTTCGCCAATTCCACCAGCGTCACGCCGTCGGGAATCTTCAGCTGCGACAGATGGATGCTCTCATTGAGAGACAATCCGGAGATATCGACCTCGATGAACTCCGGCAAATCCTTCGGCAGGCAAGTGACCTCGGTCTCGGTGCGCATGTGCGACACGATACCGCCCTGGGATTTGACGCCCGGAGAGACCGCCGCACCGGTGAAATGCAGCGGAATGCTGATGCGAATCTTCTCGTTCTCCTCGACCCGCTGGAAATCCACGTGCACGATCGCATTCTTGAACGGGTGCCGCTGCACGTCCTTCAAGATGGCTGCTTGCGTCTGATCGCCGACCTTCAGACTGAGGATGGTCGAATAGAAGCGCTCGTTGTCGAGCATGATCAAGAGCTTCTGATGGCTCAGAGTCAGGGTGCGCGCTTCACTGTGCCCACCGTATAGAATCGCCGGTACTTTTCCTTGGTGACGCAGGCGGCGGCTCGCACCTTTGCCTTGCGTCTCGCGGAACTCGGCGACGAGTTCGAAAGAGGTTTTCATAATCTTCTCCAGTTACATCACGAACACAGCGCCCGCGCATCGCGACCAATTGCGCGGGCACCGACCAATCAATTCACTTCCACGGGTCCGGTCATGTGCCGGCCCCTGCAATTCACACAACGAGCTCGCGTACCGCGAGCTCTTCAATCTATGTACAGCGAGCTCACCGATTCCTCGTCGTTTATGCGCCGCACGGTTTCCGCCAGCAATCCCGCCACGCTCAGCTGTCGTATCCGCTTACAGGCCTTCCCCTCCTCCGACAGGGGGATGGTGTCGGTCACCACCAATTCGTCCAGGACCGACTTCGAAATGCGTTCGATCGCGGCGCCCGACAACACGGGATGCGTGATGTAGGCAACCACTTTGAGCGCACCCTCGTCTTTCAGCGCCTGCGCCGCCTGGCACAAGGTCCCCGCGGTATCCACCATGTCATCGACCAGTACGCAGGTCCGGCCTTCGACCTCACCGATGATGTTCATCACCTTCGATTCATTCGGCCGCGGCCGGCGTTTGTCGATGATGGCCAAATCGGCATCGTCCAAGCGTTTGGCCAGCGCGCGTGCGCGCACCACGCCCCCCACGTCGGGCGACACCACGATCATGTTCTCGTACTTCTGCTTCCAGGCATCACCCAGCAGCACCGGCGAGGCATAGACATTGTCGACCGGTATGTCGAAGAACCCCTGAATCTGATCCGCGTGCAAATCGACCGTCAGCAATCGGTCCACGCCCGCGCTCGCAATCATGTTCGCCACCAGTTTGGCCGTGATGGCCACCCGCGTGGCGCGCGGCCGCCGATCCTGGCGCGCGTAGCCGAAGTACGGCACCACCGCCGTCACCCGCTTCGCCGACGCCCGCCGACAGGCGTCCGTCATCATCAGCAGCTCCATCAAATTCTCGGCCGGCGGACAGGTGGGCTGTATGATGAACACGTCGCGCCCGCGCACGTTTTCCATCAGTTCCACATTCACTTCGCCGTCGCTGAATCGGCCGACATGAGCTCGGCCCAGAGGCACGTGCAAATGCCGCGTGATCTCCTGCGCAAGCGCCGGATTCGCCTTGCCCGTGAACACGGCAATCGTCATCGATTCGAACTCATTACCTTGCGACATGGGCCTTAGCTCAAAGTGGCTGGGGTGGAAGGATTATTCGGCCCTTCGGGCCTCACCCCTCCGGGGCCGCCCTTCGGGCGTTATCCTTCCTCTACTAACTCATCCTATAGAACCATTCTCCAGCCGACCAATTGCTCTCACCGAAAAAATTTGGCTGGGGTGGAAGGATTCGAACCTCCGTATGGCGGGATCAAAACCCGCTGCCTTACCGCTTGGCGACACCCCAATGAAATCTACGATCAGCGAACTCGCTCAGGCTGACTCTCAGCCGGCCGCTAATCTTTCAAGCAAGGGCGAGTCGTTCAGTCCGCGAGCCAAAAAACCATCTATCGCCGGCGGCAACTTTCCTAAAATTTCGCGGCCGCGATCCATTGTCTCAACCGCCATAAAAACACAGGCCCCAGTACCCGTCAGGCGCGCGGGACCGAAGTCCGACAGCCAATCGAGCGCGTGTGCCACCTCGGGATATCGGCGTCGCACGACGCCCAGGCAATCGTTTCGTCCACCAGACGCCAGGAAGCCGTGAATTGTGATGGGCGCGGAATTCCTTGTCAATTCAGGATCCTGAAATACCCCTGCCGTGCCCACGCCAATATTCGGCTTCAAGATCAGATAGTTAGCCTCAAAGGGTGCCAGCGGCGCATACAAGGGCGTCAGGCGTTCGCCGATTCCCTCTGCCCAGGCCGCACGGCCGCGGACGAACACGGGCACGTCCGCCCCCAACTCGAGCCCGAGCGCCGCCAGAGCGTCCACGGACCAGTGCAATTTCCACAAGTGATTGAGCGCCACTAAGCAGGTCGCCGCATCGGAACTGCCGCCACCCAGACCGCCGCCCATGGGTATGCGCTTGAGCACGCCGATGTCCGCGCCCAGTGGGCAGCCGGCGGCGGATTGCAGCGCTCGAGCCG
Source organism: Steroidobacteraceae bacterium (assembly GCA_036498345.1). GTDB lineage: Bacteria > Pseudomonadota > Gammaproteobacteria > Steroidobacterales > Steroidobacteraceae > Bog-1198. The sequence continues at coordinate 17,774 of DASYFQ010000150.1, read as the reverse complement.
CGCGCACGCACAAATCGGCGTCCTCGGCCACATCGGCCAGTGCGACGACGCGGCGAATCAGGCCATCGGCGCGAACCTCGATGCTGATCTCATCGCAGAGATCGACGAACTGGAAGCAGGTCTGTAATTCGTGGTACCCGTCGGCCCGCCGCCCCACAATATGTAAAAACAAATTGAGCTTGGCCGGTGCAGGCCAAGGTGCCGAGCGCATCGCCGGCCTCGGTGTCTCCCGCAGCGCGTTCATCGCTGCGGCTCCCAGTGATCGACGACGATGCGTACGCGCACGTTCGCACGGTGGAGCACCAAGTGCGAGGGCAGCAAATCTCCATCCACCGGCATGTAGCGATCGTAATCCACAGTCCAATCATCCTGAGTCAGGAGCGAGGCGCGGTCCTGATCGTTGCGCTTGAGCTCGAACGCCGCGCTCGGATCGGGAACTCCCAGCAGCCAGTACCGCAGATGATCGATCGGCAACTCGAACCCCAGGCGCTCCTGGAGCTGCGTCAATACCGCGTCGCTCGGCGGCGCGCCGTTCAATGATAGTCCGTCCGGCCCGCGTTTGAGCACCAGCGACCCCACGCCGAACGGTCCTGACAAATGCACCTCCGCCAGAGCACCGTTCTCGCGCCAGTTCAACGAGGCTTGCCAACCTTGCGTGCCGGCGGCTACTGCGGCGCGGCCCTCGAGTCGCCAGGAACTCAAGGCCTGCAAATCGGCGACCCGCTGTTCCCATGCCGCGGCGACGGGTGCCGGCGCGCGCCGAGTCGTCACGCAAGCCGCGAGCACCGTAGAACACACCAGCAACAGGAGTATGCGGCGCACGCAGGCTCAATTCATGTCGGGCAACGGCGGCGTTGCAGGCGCCGGTGGCGGCGCGCCGTGGAAGCGTTGCCGTGTGGCCTTGAGCAGGCGATTGTCGCCATTGATGGCACTGGCGTCGGACCAGATGCGTTCGGCATCGGCGGGTCTGCCCAGGTGCCACAGCACCTCGCCCAAGTGCGCCGCGATATCGCCGCCGCGATCGTCCGCGTACGCGACCCTCAAATAGGCTTCGGCCTCGACGCTGTGGCCCTGGCGAAACAGCACCCAACCCAGACTGTCGAGAATCGCCGCGTTTTTAGGCGCGGCGGCGTAGGCGCGTTCGATGAGTTCGCGCGCCCGCGTGAGGTGGCGGGAGTGATCGGCCAGCGTATAGCCCAGCGCATTCAAAGCCGCCGGATCATCCGGCCGTGCCTTGGCGAGGGCCGTCAATTCATGCAAGGCGTCGGGAATTCTCCCCGTTTCCTCGTAAATCGACGCCACCGCGTAGCGCAAATCCACGCTATCGGGGTATTCCATGACGCCCCGCTCGAGCACGGCGACCGCGCGCGGCGAGTCGCCCGCGTCGGCATACATGCGGGCGCGCGCGGCGAGAATTTCGGGTGCGCGCTGCGGCTCATCCTCGATGAGCCGGTCGAGCACGTCCTCGGCCGCCGCCGCCGCGCCGTGCGTCTCGAGTATCGCGGTCGCCCGCAGCAACGCCGGCAGCGCATTCTCGCCGTTCTGCACCTGGGAATACAGGCGCAAGGCGTGCTCCGAATCAGCGTGACGATCGGCGATCAGTCCCAGATAATAGAACGCATCATCGAGGTACTTATCCGACCGGAGCAGCTGCGCGAAGCGGGTCGTGGCGGCGTCGAGATGCCCCTGCTGAAACTCGATCAGCCCCAACAGGCGCAGCGCCACGGGCGCGTACTCGGTGTCGTGCGTCAGCATTTCCAATTGCTGCATGGCCGCCGCATCGCGCTGGGCCGTCATCAGCAACAAGGCATAGTCGAGGCGATTGGCGGGCGTTTTCTCGCGCTCGACTTTTTCTTCTGCCTGCGCGAGCGGCCCGTCGGCGTCGCCCGACATGATTCGTGCTCGCGCCAGCGTCTGCAGCATCTCGCGGCGCGCGCCCTCATCGCGTGCATTGCCGCTCGTGGCCGGGAACGCCAGCACCGCACTAAAACTGCGTACCGCCGCCGCCGGATCGTCCGCACGCAGGGTGGTGAACCCCTGCATGCGCAACGCCGCCGCCGAGGTCGGAAAGGACGATGCCAGACGATCCGCGAGCTGGCGGGCGCCAAATACGTTGTCGTTGCCTTCGAGATAGGCCTCGAGCGCCGCAAATTCCGCGTCCGTGCCGATGGGTGAGCTCGACAGCACGATGCGATAGTGGGTGGCAGCTTGATCGATCTTGTGCAGCGCCAGAGCCGCTCGTCCGGCCGCGCGTTGCGCTTCCAGCGACCGCGGTTCGACGTGGAGCCAGTGCGCGGCGACCTTCTCGGCCACGGACGGCTGCAGGGAGTCGCCCGCGACCTTTGCCGCCCGTTCGAGCAACGTAACGTCGGTTTCCGTGGCTGCCGCGGCCGCATATTGAAGCGCCGCGACCCGTGGCTCGTGCCGTGCGAGGGCTATCTCGGCCGTGACGGTATAAAATGCCTGCGGGGCCGCGGTATCGTCGGTCTTGGGATGCATACCGGCGCAGGCGGCACAGGCAGCGAGCCCGACCCCGATCGAAGCCCTTGCGAAGATTGAAATCGAGAACACGCCCTCACTATATCGAAATGACTACCCTGATGCCGCGGATTCCGTCTTGATCTAGCGGTACCTCTTCCACCAGAATCAGAGGGTTACGGCCCAAAAGCGCTTCAATGGCATTCAGCATCCTCGGCATCAATCACAAGACCGCACCAGTCGCGTTGCGCGAAAAGGTGGCATTCAGCGAGGATCGATTGGTCGCCGCTCTCGGCACACTGCGCCAGCAAACCGGGGTCGCGGAGGTGGTCATACTGTCCACCTGTAACCGAACCGAGGTGTACTGGGCGGGATCCGCGACCGGCGCGGAGCTGTCGCAGTGGCTCGAACGGCACCATGGCTATAATCTCGATCTCACCTCCAGTCTGTACGTGCACCTGGAACAGCGGGCCGTAGAGCACGCCTTCAGTGTCGCTTCGGGTCTCGACTCCATGGTGCTCGGCGAGGCGCAGATTCTAGGTCAGCTCAAAGATGCGTACCGAGTGGCGCAGGAAGCCGGCAGTACCGGGCCTGCCCTCAACAAGCTGTTCCAAGCGGCCTTTTCCGCGGCCAAGCGCGTGCGCTCGGAGACTCGCATCGGTGAGAACGCGGTGTCGATTGCATCGGCGACCGTGAGTTTGGCGCGCCGGGTGTATTCCGACTTGAGCGCCCACACCGCCCTCATGGTCGGCGCCGGCGAAATGAATGCTCTCACCGCACGCCATTTCCTGAGCGCCGGGGTCAAACGCTTGGTCATCGCCAACCGCACCTTGGGGAGAGCACAGACTCTGGCGGCCGAACTCAAGGCCTATGCCGTCGGACTCGAGGACCTCGACAAGGAATTGGCGGAGGCCGACATCGTCATCACTTGCACCGCGAGCACCGTGCCGCTCATCACCAAGAGCACGGCGGAGGCCGCCATTCGCGCGCGGCGCCGGCGACCGATCTTCATGGTGGATTTGGCCGTGCCGCGCGATATCGATCCGGCCGTGGCCGACCTCGAGGATGTGTATTTGTTCTCGATCGACGATCTGCAACAGCTGATCGACGAAAATCGGCAGCAGCGCGCGGTGGCGGCGGACGGCGCTCGGCTGGTCATCGACGAGGAAGTCGGCCGCTTTCTCACCGAATCGCGCGCCCATGACGCAGGCCCGGCCATCCGTGCGCTGCGCCAGCACGCCGATGCGATCCGTTCGCAGACCGTAGAATCGGCCCGCCGTATGCTGGCGGCGGGGAAATCCGCGGACGAGGTCATCGAATATCTCGGGAACACCCTGACGAACCGGCTCTTGCATACGCCGACGCAGGCCCTGCGGCAGGCCGCGGAACTCGCCGATTCCGCCCTGGCGGAGGCCGTGACGCGCCTTTTGATCGAAGAACGCGACCGGCATTGAGCTCCGGGGCCGCTATAATCCGCCGCCATGAAAGATTCCATCCGGCGCAAGCTCGAAAAATTGGACGAACGATTCGAGGAAATCAGCCGCCTGCTCTCGGACGCGGGCGTGATTTCGCGCCAGAACCAATTTCGCGAACTGTCGATGGAGTACTCGAGATTGGGGCCGTTGGTCGAACGCTACCGGCGATTCATCGCGCTCGAACGAGACTTGGGCTTTGCCCGCGAACTGGCGTCGGATGAGGATGCCGCTACTTCGGCCATGGGTGAGGAAGAGCTTGCCGACCTCGCGCCGCGCATCGCCGCCGAGGAACTCGAGCTGCAGCGCCTCCTGGTGCCGAAGGACCCGCAAGACGACAGCAATATCTTCTTGGAAGTCCGCGCCGGCACCGGCGGCGACGAGGCCGCCATCTTTGCCGGCGACTTGTTTCGCATGTACACGCGCTATGCCGAATCCAAGGGTTGGGGGGTCGAGGTCTTGAGCGAGAGTCCGGGCGAGCATGGCGGCTACAAGGAGATCATCAGCCGCATCATCGGCCGCGGCGCGTATTCGCTGCTCAAATTCGAATCGGGCACGCATCGCGTGCAACGCGTGCCGGCCACCGAGGCGCAGGGCCGCATTCATACCTCGGCCTGTACGGTCGCCATCCTGCCGGAGCTGGAAGAAGTCGAGGCGGTTGATTTGAATCCCGCGGATTTGCGCATCGATACGTTCCGATCCTCGGGCGCGGGCGGCCAGCACGTCAACAAAACCGACTCGGCCATCCGCATCACGCATCTGCCCACCGGCGTCGTGGTCGAATGCCAGGACGAGCGCTCCCAGCACAAGAACCGCTCGCGCGCGATGTCCTTATTGAAAGCGCGCCTGCTGGCCGCCGAGCGCGAGAAGCAGCAGAGTCAGCAGGCGCAATCGCGTAAATTGCAGGTGGGCTCGGGAGATCGTTCCGAACGTATTCGCACCTATAATTTTCCGCAAGGCCGGGTCACCGACCATCGCATCAATCTCACGCTGTACAAGCTCGACGATGTCATGAACGGCAATCTCGACGAATTGGTCCGCGCGTTGAATCAGGAGCACCAGGCTGAAGAGCTGGCGCAGCAAGTCGAATGATGGCCGCGGCTCGCCTATGGATGCCCGCGGCTCGCCTATTGATGCCCGCGGCACGCCGATCGATATCCGCCGCACGCCATTTGATGCGTGCGCCACGCCCCTTCACATCACCGCGCGGCGCAAGCCGGTGAGGACCGTCGCTCAAACTATCCAGAGCGGCGCGCGCTCGCTCGACAACCACAGCGACTCGCCGCGGCTCGACGCGGAATTGTTGCTCGGCAAAGTCCTCGGGTTGCCGCGTTCCGGATTGATCGCGCGCGGCAACGATGCGGTCGCGAGCGAATGCGCGCAAGACTACGCCAGCCTGATCGAACAGCGCCTCAAGGGCGCGCCGATCGCCTATTTGACGGGTACCCGCGAATTCTGGTCGATGACGCTTCGCGTCACGCCGGCCGTACTCGTACCCCGGCCCGAAACCGAATGTTTGGTCGAGCTGGCCTTGCAACATTTGCCCGAGCGTCGCGCCAACCCATTTGCAGATCGTGCACGCTCCGTTCTCGATCTGGGTACCGGCAGCGGTGCGATCGCTCTCGCCATTGCCTCCGAAAGGCCCGACGTGCGAGTCACGGGCGTCGATATCTCGCCGTCGGCACTCGAGGTGGCGATTCAGAACGCACGCGACCTTGGGCTCTCGGGCATCGATTGGCGCTTGGGTTCCTGGTTCGCGCCGGTCGCCGGCGAACGATTCGATCTGATCGTTGCCAATCCGCCCTATATCGCCAACGCCGATCCGGCCCTCGAGAAGTTGACGGCGGAGCCCGCGATCGCGCTGTGCGATGGACCCACGGGGCTCGAAGCCTTGGCGGCGATCGCGGGCGCCGCGGCGCCGCATCTCCACGACAACGGCTGGCTGATCCTGGAGCACGGCAGCAATCAGGCGCCCGACGTTGCACGATTACTCGAGCGTTACGGCTTCACCGACGTCCGCTCGCAGCTAGATTTTTCCGGCAAACCCCGCGCTACGCTGGGAACCGTCCATTCATCACATTAGGACACGTCATGATCCGCTTCGAAACCACGCTGGGCGATTTCACCATCGAACTCTACGAGAAGGACGCGCCATTGTCGGTGGCCAACTTTCTGCGCTACATCGACGAGGAATTCTTCGACGGCACGATCTTTCACCGGATCGTTCCCGGCTTCGTCATCCAAGGCGGCGGTTTCACCGAGGACATGACCCAGAAGCGCACCCAGCCCCCCGTCAAGAACGAGGCGGACAACGGCCTCAAGAATGAACGCGGCACGCTCTCGATGGCGCGCACCAACGACATCAACAGCGCGACCTCGCAGTTTTTCGTCAATTTGAAAGACAATGCATTTCTCGATCATTCGCGCGGCAACTTCGGCTACGCCGTTTTTGCGCGCGTCACCGAAGGCATGGACGTGATCGACAAGATCGCCGCGGTCGAGACCGGCCGGCGGCGCGGTTTCGACGATGTTCCGGTCGACGCGGTCATCATGAAGAGCGTGCGCCGAATACCCGCCTGACGCCCGGGTGGCGCAGAAGAGATCATTCGCAGGTCGACTGCTACGAGCGATCGTGTGGCTGGTGGTGATTTGCGTTGCAGCGAGCGTCATTGCCGTGGCGTCGCTGCGATGGATCAATCCGCCGATCACGGCCTTCATCGCCGAGGCGCAAGCCGCGGCGTGGACCAGCCGCGACCCGGCCTACGTGTACCGCCATCGCTGGGTCGATTTGAATCGGATCTCCCCCAATCTGCCGCTGGCGGTCGTGGCGTCTGAGGATCAGAAGTTTCCCGAGCACTGGGGATTCGACGTCACGGCCATCGAAAAGGCCTACGCGCTCAATCAGCACAGTCACCGGGTGCGCGGCGCCAGCACCATCAGCCAGCAAGTCGCCAAGAATCTCTTCTTGTGGTCCGGACGCAGCTATTTTCGCAAGGGGCTCGAGGCCTATTTCACGGTCTTGATCGAGGCCCTGTGGCCGAAGCGGCGGATATTGGAAATCTATTTGAATATTGCCGAGTTCGGCTACGGTACGTATGGCGCCGAAGCCGCCGCACAAAGATTCTTCCACAAACCGGCAAGCCGGCTCAGCCGCGATGATGCCGCCGTGCTCGCCGCCGTATTGCCGAGCCCAGAGCACTATTCAGCGGCAGCGCCGTCCAGGTACGTGCAGCAGCGGCGCGACTGGATCCTAGGTCAGATGCAGGCACTGGGCGGCCCGGAAATGCTGGGTGAAATAGACGCCTTCCCGACTCGGCATCGCTGAGCCGCAAAATACCGTCGAGGATGGTCGGTATTTCGAATATCGCGCGATTCTGGATACGTGCGACGCTTGCGCCATAGTCATCGAGGCGGCTCGTGATGACTGATACAGCGCTGTCGATGGACCTGAAAGAATCCAGCACGATGCCGGCGTTGAGCTCTTGCACCCAATCCGTATTGTAGCGCTCCTGCGGCATGGTCCAGGCGTTGCGCACCACGATGACGGGCAGGCGCTGTTGAATGGCTTCGCTGATGCTGCCGGGCCCCGGCTTGCCGATGAAGAAATCGCTCAACTGCATGAAATAGCGGATCTGCGAAGAAAAGCCGATCACGGCGCGAGGTGCCCGCGCACTCATCGTGCGCAGCTCATCGGCCAGCGCGGAATTGTGGCCGCACACCAGAATGAGCTGCGTATCGTCGAGCCGCTTGGCGATACGGCGCATCACCTTCGATCCATGACCGCCGAACATGACGATGCCCGTCGGCCGGTCCGGATCGAGCTGCAGCTTGCGCCGCTCGGCGCGCCGATCTATTTTCAAGGGCTGGTAGAAGTCGGGACGAATGATCATTCCCGAGGTCGCATGGATGCTGGCGTCGCTGTAACCCGCGGCGCGGGCCTGTTCGACTGCCTTCGCCGTCCCGCAAATCAAGTGCTGCGCCTGGTGCGGCTCGATCCAAAAGTGCGGCGGTGAATCGGCGAAATCCGTGAGAATGGTCACATAAGGCACGTTCGGCCGCACTGCCATCAGCGCGTGATACATGGCGCGATTGAAATTCGGCACCAGCGATACCACCATGTCCGGCTCGGTTTTTTGCCAATGTCGCTGCAACTGGGCGGTCAAGGATTTGTGGCTCAACCGGATGAGAGCCTGCAAGATCTTCAGTTCCTGGCCCAATCCCAAGGTCCAGCCGCGAGCGAGACGCGCGTTGTAGTATTGTTCCGGCTTCATGCCGGTGGTCTTGCCGAACACATCCCGCGGATCGAGCACCTCGAACAGGTTGACGAGACGCACCTGCCACGGCAGGGCCAGTTCGCGGATCACCGTATCGAGCGCCTGGGCTGCGGAGCGATGCCCGCCCCCCGCGTTGAAATACACTAAATCGATGGATTTCATTGTCACCAGCATTCTGCGTACGGACAATGACAGAACGATGAATATTGACTCTGGGTAGCCCGTTTCCCCTGCCGAGGTATAGAGATGAGACTTTCGCGCGCCTTCCGATCCCCGCGGCTGCTGACGGCGACCTTGTTGCGGGTCGCGAGCCCGCTGGAGGGCGCCAGTCTCCTGCTGAGCGCCAGCCTGCTACTGAGCGCGAGCCTCGTGCCGGCCGTCGGCGCCGCGCAGCCATCCGGCACCGCCCGCACTGAGAGTCCCCAGGTATCGGCCGCGGGTAGCACCACGCGTCTCAGTCACGGCCGCTTCAAGGATTTGCTCGTTTACAAGCCCGCCGACCCGCCGGCCAGTGTCGTTCTGTTGTTGTCCGGCGACGAAGGCTGGAACTCGACCGCGGACGCGATGGCACGGCAACTCGTGCAGCAAGGAGCGATGGTCGTCGGCATCGATTGGACCAAGTTCAAGGCGGACCTCGAAGCCGATGGCGATCAATGCGTGTTTCCCGACGGCGATCTGGAAAACTTGAGCCACTTCGTGCAGGCCTATTTTCACACGGCCACTTATTTGTCGCCGATCTTGGTAGGAGTTGGCTCCGGCGCCGCCATGGCGTACGCCATGCTCGCGCAAGCGCCGCGGAACACCTTTGCGGCCGCCTTGACCTTGGGTTTCTGCCCCAGTCTCGATTTGGCGAAACCGCTGTGCACGGGCTCCGGCCTCGAGTCGGTTCGCAGCACCCGCGCTCGCGGCCTCGAGTTTCAGCCGATCAAAAGCCTCGGCAATCCGTGGCTCAACCTGCAGGGCGCGAACGACCGGATCTGCCCGGCGGCCGCGGCGCGCAACTTCATCTCCCAGGTTCGCGGGGCGGCCATCGTGACGCTGCCCAACGTGGGTCATGATTTCGCCTCGCTGCCCGACTGGCGGCCGCCATTCACCGCCGGCTACAACAAACTGGCGACGCAAAATCCGACCACGCGCGTAGCGCCCCCGCCCGCGGGTTTGAGTGACCTGCCGATCGTGGAAATCCCCGCGCAGCCCGTGGCCGGACAACCGGGCGCCGCGCCACCGGGCGCCGCGCAATCTGACGTCAGCCGGCCTGACGCGGCCCGGACCGATTCCTTTGCCATCATCATGTCCGGCGACGGCGGCTGGGCGGGACTCGACCAGGACGTCGCCGCTGCGCTGCGCGCCAAGGGCATTCCGGTCGTCGGCCTGGATTCATTGCGCTACTACTGGACCGCGCGAACGCCGGAGGGCCTCGCGGCAGATACCGATCGCATGATTCGCTACTACCTTCCGCACTTCGGCAAGCAGCGCGTGCTGTTGATCGGCTACTCGCAAGGCGCCGACGTGTTGCCGTTCGCGGTCAACCGGCTGCCCGAGGCGACGCGCGCCCGCGTTGCGTTGGTTGCCGTCATGGGAATGTCCGCGCACGCGCTATTCGAATTTCACCTGAGCAGTTGGATTTCGGACAGCAATTCGGGCCCGGCGACGCTGCCCGAGATCAACCGGATCAGCGGCGTACCGGTGTTGTGCATATACGGCGCGGATGAGACCGACTCGCTGTGCCCGCAACTCGATCCCAGGAAATTCATCATCGTGAAGCTCAAGGGCGGCCATCATTTCGACGGCGACTACGCCAACTTGGCGCGGCAGATCCTCGCGGCGGCAAAGCCCTGACCCTATCGACGGCGCACTCGCCTTCACGCAATTACGGTGCGGAGGCCTTGTTCGGTGAGGCTCTGTTGAACGTGGTCCATGCAGCCGCGGAAAACACCAGCACGTTGGCGACGATGACCGGCGATGCGTTTATCAGTACGCCATAGGTTACCCAGAGCAGCGCGCCCAACATCTGCACGCCGCGCAGGAGTGAAGGGCGTCCAAAGAAGTACGATCCCACGAAGACGGCGGTCGCCGCCCACCCCAGGCACTCGATCCCGAGATGGCTCATACCGCTTCGGCCTCCGCTCGTGCGTTGAAGGACAGTACCTCACTGATTTTCACCCGATCCGTCCGGTCCTTTTCCCACTCGTTCAGCGTCAAGCCGTAGGATTCGAACAATGCCCGAATGTCCCCCGTTCGCCAGTGCAATAGTTGATCGAGAATTGGCACCATGATGCTGAACGCGTTCTCGCTCAGCACCGTGCTCCGGGCAATTCGTGCGAGCTGCTTGTTTTCAGAGACAGCTATCGTGAACCCGTCATGGTTATTGACGTGCAGCATCACATGAATGTCGGAACTGCCGTCGCCGACATAGATGACGCGATCGGGTGTAACGCCCAATCGATGCTCGAGCTCCTCGATTACCGCGACCTTGCCGTAACCGGCCGGCACGCGCTGAATCGAACGCACCTCGCCCGAACGGGCATCAAATTCCAGCTCGGTGCCATAGATGCGCTCGGGAGGTACCACGCCGGCCAGCGCCGAGATGACGATCTCACGCGGAGCTGCCGAGATCACAAAAAAGGAAAAGCGATATCCTTCCGTGCCTAGCTTCATGAAGTCGACCAGCGCCGGAATGGCGCTCTTGAGACGAACGCGGCGACCGGCCTCGATGAGATGTTCGCGACGCACCCCGCGAAATTCCGGATCGTGGCGGATCAGATAGGCTAGCTCGCCGCCCTGCTGCACGAGATTGCTCCGGGCAAGACCTGCAACTCGATCCTCGAATCCAGATATGCCCAGCAACTCGCTCAACACGAGTCCCGAATCGTTGAAACTCAGAGTTTGATCGAAGTCTGAGGCTAGCAGGTAATGTTTCAGTGGGGTTGCAGTCATTGGCGTCGATCTCCGACTATCCCTGAGCATGATGCTCAGCCGCCATGATCAGGCAATCAGTGTCGGATGTCAGACGATAATAACTCTCGCCCTCGCCAATTCTTCTCATCTCTGTCGAAGCCGGAACTGTGACGCGGACACCGCCGGTGACCGGAAACACGGTGTATTAAAGGCGGCTCACCGTTGAATCGTTTGGCAATTAGGTCAGCCAACCCATCCCGCCGGCTGACCTCAATCGTGTCTCATTCGAGTCAAATCGCCTCGTGCCTCGAGGGGATACGCATTTGGCATTGCAGATGAAACGGCGGCCAGACGCGTCGAAACCACGGAGTAACACGCGAGCACGACCCTGATCGCGAGCCTCCGGTAATCCTTACTCTGGGCTCCAACAGGGGAAGCGACATGACTCATCGAACAAGGGAAATGGGATTGCCGGCGTTAGTGATTTCCGGCTCGCTGGTATTGGCTTCCGTGCAAGTCGGGTGTGCGTCCCAAGCAACTCAAACCGACACGCAGCCGGCGGCCGAGGTGGTGGCGCCGCAGTCGTCCTCAGAAGCACCTCAGGCCGCATGGTCGCCCGACGAGCTCAACCAGCTGGTTGCACCGATCGCGTTGTACCCGGACGCGCTGGTCGCGCAGGTCGTTGCGGCAGCAAGCTATCCCACCGAAGTTGGGGAGGCAGATCAGTGGATCCAACAACAATCTGATCTGAAAGGAGCAGAGCTTGCCAAAGCAGCGGATGCTCAATCTTGGGATCCGAGTGTGAAAGCTCTCACCCAGTTTCCTTCGGTGCTTGCGACGATGGACAAGAACCTTTCCTGGACTTCGGCGCTCGGGGACGCGTATGCAAACCAGCCGCAGAATGTCCTCGATGCAGTTCAGGAGATGCGTCGCCGAGCGCAGCAGGCAGGGAATTTGACCAGCACACCGCAAGAAGCCGTGACGACCGAAGGACAGGCGATCGCGATTCAACCCGCAGATCCTGACATGGTTTATGTGCCGGAATACGATCCTTGGACCGTTTACGGAGAACCTCTCGCGTTCTATCCGGATTGGGACTGGGGTCCGGGAGCCTTCGTCGGGACTGGGATCGCGTTCGGGGTGGGGATTGGCATCGGCGCTTTCGGCGGCTTTGGCTGGGGATGGCACCACTGGGATGCCGACTGGCACGGCCATGAGGTCTTGCACGACCATCACGCTTATGTCTCCCGCGGCCCGTCTTACGCCAATCGCGACCGGCCCTTTGCCGATCACAATCATGTCGATCGCGGACCTGGGAGTCTCGATCGTTCCGGTTTCGGTCGCCCCGGTGAATTCGGCCACCCCGGAGAATTTGCGGGCCGCGCAGCGATCGGTGCTGGCCGCGCGCCTCTCGGCGCTCATTTGGGTGCCTTCAGCGGCGTCAATCATGGCGCCCCCGCAGGCGCCCATTCGTCCCGCGGGACCAGCGTTGGCGGCGGCTTTCACGGCGGCGGCGGAGGCGGCTTCCACGGGGGTGGCGGCGGCGGTCACCGTTGAGCACGAGCCGTCACCTAGCGCAGGTGCGGCATTCGCGATTCGCCAAGACGCGATAGTCCTGACCTCACCGCCAGGCTATCGCGTGCCGGGGGTTGCGCCGATTCCCACCTGACGACCGGCGTTTACCGCGTTCAGTTCGGCGACAGCGTCACGGGGACCTCGGTCACCGTGTCGACAGGGATGCCATTCGCGCCGGCCGCTTCCCGCACCGCAGCTTCGCTGGGTGCCTCGTAAATGCAATAGGTCTTGGTTTTTTTGGCATTGGCGTAGGAGGTCACCCAGCGCACGCCGTACTTGGCGTTGGTGGAGTTGATCTTAGCCTTGCCCGCCGCATCAAGCCCATCGAGCGCGCCCGGCGGAAACGTACGCTCGATGAGATAACGGTGGGCAGAATGGGTTGCCTGGGGCGCCGGGCTCGATTGCGCGGGAACGTCCCCCGCGAACGCTTGGCTGAGGAACAATGCTGGCAGCAACGCGATTAATCTCTTCATGCTTGTCTCCCTATGTGTCGGTGATGTCGACTGCTATTCCGCGGTCGCGGGATCAATGATGGTCGTCACGCGTGAAATCTTGTTGGCTGGGAATCCGCCCAGCTCGGCGTGCCTGCGCACCAGTGATTCATCGGCGGCGTGGTAAATACAGTATATTTTGTCGGCGGTTACGTAGCTGTGGACCCATTGCACGCTGGGCCCTAGGCTGCTGAGCACCCCGCAGGACTTCAGCGAGATATTCTTGAGTTCGGCCGGGCTCAATTTGCCCGCGCCGGAAATATCCCGTTCAATGACGAATTTCGGCATGCTGTCTCCCGGGTTGATTAATTTGTTTGACTGGTCAGGGATAGTCTCGCGCAAGGCGCCGTTCGCGTCTTGAATCGCCCATGAAATTATTCTAAAAAGTTGCGAACCGACCACATGGACCTGATACGCATCGGAGGGTTCGAGCTCTATCCATCGGAACGCATGCTCCGTGCGGCGGGAAGGCCCGTGGAGTTAGGCGCCCGGGCATTCGACTTGCTCTTGGTCCTGGTCGAACATCACGGCCGGCTGGTCACCAAAGCCGTGCTGCTCGAGCGGGTATGGCCCCGGCTCATCGTCGACGAGAACAACCTTCCGGCTCAGATTGCCAGCCTGAGACGAGTCCTCGGCGCCGGGGCGATTCGTACCGTTCCAGGCTTCGGCTACCGCCTCGAATTGCCGGTTTCCGGCCGGGTGGCCGGGGAGCAGGTATCCGATCCCATCGCAGGCCCGCACGAGCGCGTGCCGTCGCAATTGTCGGTGCCTCGACGCGCATGGCCGAACCGCCTCGGATCGCTGGTCGGTCGCGACGGTGACCTGCGCGATCTCCGGCAGGCTCTCGCCCGCTCCTGCCTCGTGACCATCGTCGGCACCGCCGGAGTCGGCAAGACGCGCCTCGCCCGGGAGATCCTGGCGTGCGAAGCCGATGAGCCGGGCAACGGCGTGGCATGGGTAGCGCTGCAGCCGCTCAATGAACCGCAGCACATTCCTTCGGCAATCGCACTGGCGCTCGGCCTTTCTCTTCCCGAGGCTGCCGACGGATTTGCAGCATTGCGTCAGGCGCTCGAAAGAACCCCGGTGTTGCTGATACTCGACGGCGCGGAACAATTCGGCGATGCGCTCGCCGCACCATTGGCTGAACTCGTGTCGCAGACGCAGGGCGTGCGCGTGCTGGTGACCAGCCAGGCCCCTCTCGGGGTTCCTGGTGAAACGGTGTATCGCTTGTCGCTATTGCCCGTTCCTCATCGCGGCATGGGCGCGGCGGATGCGGCGCGTTTCGCCGCAGTTGAATTGTTCGCCGAGCGCGCCGCGGCGGCGGACCGGGGATTCGAGCTATCGCCGGTCAACACCTCGACGGTTGCCGAAATCTGCCGCCGGCTTGACGGCAATCCGCTCGCGCTGGAACTCGCTGCGGCACGCGTGCCGGCACTGGGACTCGACGCTCTTCTCGAGCGGCTCGAGGATCGGTTTCGCTTGCTGAGACTTCCCGGCCGCTCGCCCAATCCGCACCATGGCGCCCTCCACACCGCCTTCGATTGGAGCTACAGCCTGCTCACCCCCTCAGAGCAGAAGGTTTTCAACCGACTCGGTACCTTTGCCGGAAGTTTTTCGCTCAATTCGGCCGCGCGCTGCGTCGCTGACGAGAGCATCGACACGGTCGAGGCGATCGATCTGGTCGGGCGCCTGGTCGACCGTTCTCTCGTCACCGCCCTGCCCGTCGATCCACCGCGCTACGCCTTGTTCGAAACCGCGCGCTGCTTTGCGGTTGGCAGGCTCACAGCCCTGCGGGAGCTCGAATCGGCGCAGGAACGCATGGCGGCCACCATGCTGAATCTGCTCGACGCGGCGTACCAAGAATATTGGTCGCTCGACGAAGCGATCTGGCTGCACCGTTATGAACCCGAACTTGAAAATGTGCGTGCGGCCATGGATTGGGCCGCGGCTCACGATCGCGCTCTCGGCGTCGCACTGTATGGGTCGGCTTGGCCTCTATTCGTCGAGACCGACCTCGGCGCCGAAGGCCGCAAGCGATTCGCGCAGGCGGTAACGCTTCTGTCTGACGCTCTGCCCAATTCCCGCGTTGGACGCTTCTGGGAGGCGGTGGCCACCTACGAGTCGACCCGGCAATTCGACCGCGCGCGGTTCGCCGCGGAACTTGCGGCGAAAATGCATGCCGCCACCAGCGACGTTCGATCGCATTACTACGCACTCACTCAACTAGCCTTCAATTGGCGCGGCGACGACTCGGCGGCGCGAACGGCCTTCGACGCCGCTCGTTGCCTCGAGGATCCCGCGTGGCCGGCACGTCTGTTGGCCCAGGGCGCCTCCACCGAAGGGGCGCTCTTGATGAGCCGTGGACAGTTCATCGAGGCCCGTGCTGCTTACCGGCGTGCGGTGCGGCTCGCGCTGACCATGAGTGAGCGGCAGGCGCTGGCGGCCACCGTCAACATTGTCGAACTCGATACTGCCTGCGGCGACACGGCATCTGCGTTGCAGCTCGGTCGACCGCTGGTCCTCAGCTTGCGGCATTCTGGGCGCCGTGAAACGCGGTTTGAACTTCTGGGTGTGATATTCAATGCACTGTTGATCGCCGGCGACATCGCGGAGGCGCGCGCGACCGGCGCGGAACTCGTCGAGCTGGCCCATCGGCTCGATACCGGCCAACTCTACACGGTGCTCGATGCCATGGCGTACCTGGCCTGCGTGGAGGGCCGATACGAGATGGCGGCGCGGATCATCACCGTCGCCGACGCCGCTCACGAGACTCACGGCCAGGCGCGACGCCGATCGACGGAGGAACAGATGCGGTCCCTGGTCATCAAGATGCTCGATCAAAACCTGGAGTCCGCCTGGCGCATCTCCGCGACTGAGGCTAGAGAGCGTTTGGACGAGATTGAGGCCTGCTCGATTGCGCTGGGGCTTCGCGCATAAATTCATTCGATACGCGCAGCCACGATGAGTCGGGGCGCCTCAAGGCGTCAACGGATAGGACGCATAAGACCCTGATCGCTGAGAATCGAGGGCAGCGACGAATTGTTCCGCGATGCGCGCAGAGGCAAAATGCCTGCGGGCGTAGCGCCTGCCGGTTGCCGCAAATCGGGCGCAAAGAGCCCGATCGCCGCAGAGGCGCCGAATCGCGTTACGCAGCGCGCGATCGTCGTGTGGTTCTACCAGAAGCCCGGACTCGTCCGGGGCGAACGCCTCCGGAATTCCGCCGATACGGGTACCGATGACCGCAAGCCCGCTCGCTTGAGCCTCGGCGATCACGCGACAGAAGGTTTCGGGCGCGACGCTGGGCGCAACCAGCAGGTCCATCGCGGGATAGAAATCGCCGATGCTCTCGGTCCAACCGACGAAGTGGCATCGCGCGCCGAGCCCGGCTTCCCCGGCTCGTTGCCGCCAACGGCCGACCTCCGGACCGTCTCCGACGCAAAGAACGCGCATCGAGGTGAATTCGGCCATCAACGGCGCAATGGCGTCCCACAGGACGCGTACGCCTTTGTCGAGCTCGACGCGTCCCACGAATCCGACCACGAAGTCGTCCGGCCGCATGCCCAACCGCTGCCGAATGTCGACGCGGTGTGACGGCGTGCGGAGCAGGCGGTTGGCATCGATCGGGTTGAACAGAATTCCGATACGCGTCATCGGCGCACCCTGCGCCACCAGGCGCGCACGTGCGAACTCCGAAACAACGAAGAATCGATCCACCAGGCGCGGCAATACGCACCGCGTGAGCCAGCGGCGGATGTCCGGTAAATGACGGAACAGCGCGACGCTCACGCCCATCAACCGAGCCACGAGCCAAACCGTCCAATACAATTTGGCACGGTTGGTCACAACCCAATCGGGTGAATCACGGCGGATGGCGTTGATCATCGTCAACACACCGCGCGGGTCCGCACCGCCGCGAAAGGCGGTTGCATATGTGCGGACGCCGCGTTCGAGCAGCAAGCGCGCGACGGGACTGCCGCGTTTGACGACGGCGGAGACTGAATGACCGCTCTCGGCAAGCGCCCCCGCGAGGCATACCAGGTGCTGCTCGGTGCCCCAGCCGTTTCGACTGGCGTCGACGAAGAGGATCCTCATGCGCCGCTCCGCGGACGATGCAGATCACCATAAGGCGTTGCCGCCTTGAGTAGAACGTTCGCCACACCCTTGTTGCCGCTGACCGACAGGCGCGGCAGCTCCAGAGGCTCATCGGATGCAGCTGCGCGGCCGCGGCGCGTGGTAACCGCGAGCTGGTAGCCCGCCCGCCCTACGCACCACGCCAACTCGGCGTTCAGGCGGCCGAAGGGATAGCAAAACGTGGCTATCGGCGCGCCGATGAGGCGCTGAAGCACCTCGCGGCTGCTCACCAGCTCCTCCATCGCCGCGGCGCGCGATAGCGTGGTGAGATCGGGATGCGTACAGGTGTGGGAACCGACCTCGAACCCGGCGTCGACCCAGGTCTTGAGCTGAGTCTCATTCATGAGCGATTTGCAGCCGCCCAGCAGCTCGGCGTCCCATGTGTTGTGGGAACCGATGCGCTCGCTCACGACGAAGCAGGTGGCGCCGAATCCATATTCCGCAAGAATCGGCGC
>DASYFQ010000149.1:0-22629 GCA_036498345.1 Steroidobacteraceae bacterium | reverse complement strand
TGCCATGGAGAGCCAGGTCGACAATTCGCCCATATCGCGCTGATCGCTGACAGCATCGTCCGGTGAATGCTTGCGCGCCTCGATCGCCGCGCGCTCCGCCCGCTCGGCGGCCGCATAGTCACCGAGCAGATAGTCGGTATGACCGGCGAGATTGAAGACGACGAAAAGGCTGATATATTTTTGAAACGTCTGCAGGCCGGCAGCCGGCTGGGTGGCTTCCAGCTCTTGCACGGCTTCCTGGGCTACGCGCTGGGCGACCCTGAGATCGTCGCGCTGGAATGCGGCCCCGGCTGCCGGAATTTTCCCCATGGCGTCGACGATACTCACACTCATACTGCCTTGTGGTTCGCTGCGGCGGAGGGTTGCGAGGAACGGCTCCCCTGACGCTATCGTCGCGGCCGCTCCGGCGCCGTCGCCGATCTGCGCCTGGCGGTATGCCGTCTGAGCCGCAGCGTAGCCGCGGATAATGAAAAATCCCTGGCCCCCCGCCGTCGCTTTCCCGAAGTCGTCAATACACTTGAGGTAGTACGGGATGGCTTCGCGCATTCGTCCGAGGGACCAGAGCGCATCACCCACTCCCTGATGCGCCACTCCCATATTGTTGATGCTGACCATGTTGTTTGGATCGAGCGTAATGAGCGATTGCGAGGTCTGCACTTCACGCTCGGCGATCTTCAGCGCCTGTTTCGGATCCAGGTCATTGGTCGCGACTTGCGCCAGATCGGATTCGATGATTTGTTGCGCATGCAGTGCCAGACGATAGCCCGGGCGCCGTTCGAGCACTTTTTCAGCCATCGCCATGGCGTCTTCGCCGTTCCGCCGCGCCTCATCGTTGCGCCCGAGGTTGGCCAACGCTGAAACCATCCAGGCGCCGGCTTCCGCGTAGTCGGCTCCCATGTCGATGTTCGAGAGATCGCGCGCGCCCAGGTCCGTGGCGAGGCGCATGGCCTGCCGCGCGGTGGTCACGGCGTCTTCGTTCTGATTGGCGGACTGCTGTTCGAACGCGACCCGCATCAGCACGTCGACGTAGGCGCGCCGTGCGGCCGCCGAGGCATTGGGGGCCTCCACGAGCGACCGCAGGAGTTCGGCCGCGCGGTTGCCCGCCACGGGTCCGGCGGGATCGTTCCGATTGTCGAGTATCTGCGCCCGGACTGTGTAGCCGAGCGCCAGCGCGATGGTCGTTGCCTCGGACACATCGCCGCTGCTCCGCAGACGCTCGAGCAGATCCACGGCTTCGGCGTCCGTGGCGCTGCCCGCATCCAGCTTGCCCAGCGACCGCAACGCGCGTGCGTACTGCACCATCGCCAGCGCGCCGTTACGGGTGGTTTCCGTGTCCTTGAGCGCCGGCGGCAGGGCATGGAAGTAATCGATTTGCCGCTTGGCGAATTCCGCCACCACGTCGAGCCGCCCGAAACTCTGCAGTTCGCGCACGAAATCATCGGTCAAGTAACCCAGCAGCTGTTCCGCCTGGACTCGAGCCTGTTCGGATACGGCGCGCGTCTGCTGCGCTTCGACCTCGGCGTGGCGGGCGCGCTGCGAGCTGAAATACGCAAACATCGCAGCCGTGAGCGCAGCGACGGCAAGCACCGTACAGCCAATCGCAATCTGGCGCGCGCGCACCAGCGCGCGGCGCGTGGAGAGTTCGCGCGAACGTTGCTCGGCGAGCAGGCGCTCGGTTGCCTCGCGGGTCTCGCGTTCGCGCCGCAGATCGCGGCTGCTCTTGACGACCCCGCACAAGACATCGTGAGTGAGCTCGACCCGGCGCACGTCCAGGCGCTCTTCGATGCGCAGCAGGCGGCGATTGACCAGGATCGCCAAGGTCTCGGGCGCGGCGCCCACGGCCTCGAAACGGCTGAGGAGGCGCTCCTCGGCTATGTTCTCGCGAAACCCGGACGTGGTGAGCAACTCGTCCTCGATGACTTCGCGCACGGCCGGCTTCTGGTCGGCGAGCGAACGCTCATAAAAATTGCTGAGGATGCTGGCGTGCGATCCGGCGAGCAGATCGAGGGAAATCTCATCGCGCCCCTGAGCGATGCGCGTATCGTTCAGTTCGCGGCAGATCAGGCTCAGCAGCGACGGCTCGACCTCGGCATGGGCGATCTCCGCTCCGCCGGCGACGAAGCGTACGATGGCAGCCGCCACTTCATCAGTGACCAGCCGCTTGCCCGGCTGCACGACTGCGGCCAGGGCCTGTTCACCGGTCATCGGAGCGAGCCTGAGGCGATTCTGCGAAATGCTCGGCATCGTTTTCTTCAGACCTTCGAGCGGCGCCAGGTAATCCTCGCGCAGCGCGATCAGCACGCGATAGTCGCCGCGCGCAAAATCGAACCGCTCGGCGCTCGACTCGTCCTCTTCGAGCTTCGCCTCGAGCGATTTGGGCGGGCGATTCTCGACCAGGTCGGCCAGCTCGTCGATGAAGCGCGCCGCGCGGGCACGGCCGAAGTCATCGCTCTGAGCCAGGGTGAAAATCTCCTCGAATTGATCGAAGATCAGCAGCGGGATGAGCGTCGTGCCTGACTCGTCGCGCAGCACGTCATCGCGATGGTGCAAAAATTCCCACAGCGTCTCCCCCTCGACCGCGACCCCTGCTTGAGTCCACTCTCCGGAGCGCCGTGCGGTGCGGCTGATCGCCTGCTTGATCTGTTCGGCGGGCTCCGGCGACTCCTTGCCGTAGTCGATGCGAACGTAGATGGGACAGTAGCCCTGGCCGCGCAGGCGCGGCGCGAGTCCGGCACGCAGGATGGAGGTCTTTCCGAGGCCCGACTGGCCGAACAGCACCGTTAGCAGCTTGCGCTGTACCCGGCGCGCGAGTTCAGCGACCTCCTCGTCGCGCCCGAAGAAGTAGGCCCGGGTCTCTTCCGTGAATGACGCCAATCCCAACCAGGGATTGCGCTCATTCACCGTGTTCGCGCCGGGATCGGCCGCCGGCGCGTTCTGCGGCTGCGCGTTCATTGCGATCGTGCCCGCATGAAATCGACCAGGCGCTGCGCGAACTCGGGCAGCATTTGCCCGCCCGGCAGGTGCGTGAAATGCAGCGCTTTGAATTTGTCCGGCACGAACGCCTCGGCGGCGTTCGTGGCGTCGATGGTCACGGGGAGAATGAATAGCGCGCCGTCAGCCATGTTGCGCACTCGATCCATCGCGTAGCTCCATTCGCGGCGAAAGTAGCCCTCGAGCCGCCGCTGCGTGGAGGCGGAGACCACCGGGATGAAATACGAACAGCGCGCGATATTGCGCTGAATCTTGCGGTCATAGTCGTCGCCGACCTCGAGCCGGTCGATGTCGAACCAGGTCGTGATCCCGGCTGACTCGAGCCCGGCCTTGATCATCTGAACCGCCGCCAGGTCCTCGCGCGCATAGCTGATGAACACCGCGTTGTCCGGCATTTCGCGGGCGGGCGGCAGAAATCGGGCGAGGGCGGGCGCCGCCGCCGATGCTGCGGCCGGTCTGCGGCGCGCCTGCCAGCGCTGGTGCAGTTCCTCGACGAATCGTTCGGCTCCCATGTAGATGCGCGTGCGGACGCTCACCTGCTGCAGGAAGGCCATGAGACGGTCGTCCTGGCTGCTGTGATTGTCAGCCAGCACTTCGCCGACGTCGCGCGGGTCCGATAGGCGTTGGCGCTTGGCCATGCGCAGGAATAATCGCGCCAGCCAGTTGGTGAAATTGCTGCCGATGAACAGCAGATGATTGTGCTCGAGTTCATGGAACAGCTTCTCCGGCGCCAGATGTTCGCTCTGCAATGCGCAGATGTACTCCAGCAGATCTTCATCCGAGATGACGTAGGTCGGCGAGGCGGAGACTTTTCCGAACAGATGGTAGACGACCGGACGCTGCAGCCGGTCCCGCTCCACCGGCAGGTCGGCGACCCGGTTGGGTGCGTAGGACAGCACGTCGGTCGACGGCGTGCCGTTGAAGCGCTCTAGATTGATGGCAGTCTCGAGCAGGGGATCGAAGGTGGTGGAGACGAACAAATCAAAATCGGTAATCGCAGCCAAGCGCCGCAGCGCCGCGGGCGGTTCGAAATTTGCCTCTTTGATGATGCTGCGCATGCGCACGTACGCCTCCTCACGCCGTCCGCGCGCCGAGAGGAACCAGCAGACCACATCGTTCAGCGTGTAGGGCTGCGGCAATTCCGCAATGTTGACATTGAGCCGGCCTGCGAGCTTCTCCGCGACCCAGTCGAGAAGCAGACGCGGGCCGCGCTCGGTCGAGACCCGCAGCAGTTCCGGTCCGACGATCGGAATGACACGGCGTTCCTCGATGAAGCTGAGCAGGTCATCCCACGCATCATCGTCAAGCATACTCATCGGCGCCGTTGCGGCCGAGGCGTTACCCATGCGGCGCCCGCCCGCGGATGACATCCCATCTTTGCTTCATGATAATTCTGCCAGTTGACCGCGTGGTACCCGGGCTTGTTCGATTGTTTCGAGTCTGACGCAGTGCAATGCCCACCGCAAGCCGGCCTCATCAAGTCGTCCGACATGAGGGCGAATACCGTAAACTGGGGGCGCCCATGATCAAATTCTTATCCCGCCTGCCCCTGCGGGCGCTATATGTGTTCTCTTCCTTTTTGTACCTGTTGGCGTTCTATGTGGTGCGGCATCGGCACCAGGTGATTCGCGGACAGCTCGAAAAGGTGTTTCCCGATTTGAGCGGCGCCGAACGCGAGCTCATCCACAAGCGGTTTCTCAAGAACTTCTGCGATGTCGTGATCGAGGTACTGAAGTCGATTTCGATGACCGAAGCCGACATGCGCGCGCATGTGCAAATCGTAAATTTGGAGGTGGCCCGGCGGTACTTGGATGCCGGTCAGTCCGTGATGCTGGTGACCTCGCACTTGGGTAATTGGGAGTGGCTGTTGCATGGGGTCACGCTGCAATTGGGCTATCCCGTCGACGCCGCTTACAAGCCCTTGCACGATCAATGGGCAGAGCGGTTGATGCTCGAGGTCCGCTCCCGATTCGGCGCTCGGCTGGTGCCTGCCAAGGAACTGTTGGCGGATTTTCTGCGGCGGCGGGGCATCGTGCGGGCGGTGGCCATGAACGCCGACCAGGCTCCCGTCTCGACGGATAAACGCTACTGGACGCGGTTCTTGGGACAAGACACCGCATTTTACATCGGCGCCGAGCAGATTGCGCGCGCGACGCGCCTGCCCATCTTGTACGTGCGGGTGCGACGCATTCGGCGGGGCTACTACGAAGTCGAGCTGAGTCAATTGTGGGATGGACGAGAAGTGACCGAAGCCAATACGGTGACCGAGCGCTACGCCCGCGCCTGCGAGATCGACGTGCTCAAGAGTCCCGCCGATTGGCTCTGGTCGTATCGGCGCTGGCGACTGAAAAAGCCCTTATACGGCGCCGATTGACGCCTGCTAGGATAGGGGGCGATAACATGACGCTGAACCTCGAGGGGTGCCCCATGAAACTGGACGACAGCCGTCGCAGCGATAACGTCGAAGATGACCGTGGCTCCGGCGGCGGTATAGGCCGCGGCGCCGGTATCGGCGTAGGAACCATCGTGATCGTGGTCATCGGTTATTTCATGGGCGTAAGCCCATCGACCTTGTTGAGCTTGCTGACCGGCGGTGATCCCCAAGCCGTCACCGCGCCTGCGCCGGCGAATCCGGCTGCCGGCGCGGCCAACGACAGCCAAGTCGACTTTGTCCGAGCCATCCTGGGCGAGACCGAGGATGTGTGGGGCGCCTATTTCAAGAACATGGGAAAGACCTATGTTCGCCCGAAGCTCGTGCTGTTCAGCGGACAGGTGTCATCGGCCTGCGGCTTTGCGAGTTCCGCGTCCGGACCCTTCTATTGCCCCGCAGATCAAAAGGTGTACATCGATTTGTCGTTCTATCGACAACTCGCCACGGAATTCGGCGCTCCCGGTGATTTCGCGCGCGCCTATGTCATCGCGCACGAAGTGGGGCACCACGTGCAAAATCTACTGGGTATCACCGACAAGGCCGATCAGGCCGAGCAGCATGCCGGCCGCGTCGGCGCGAACCACGTATCCGTTGAAATAGAGCTGCAGGCGGATTGCTTCGCCGGCGTGTGGGCCGCGCAGGCCAACAACGCGCGCAAGATTCTCGAACCCGGCGATTTGGAGCAGGGACTGAAAGCCGCGTCCTCCGTGGGCGATGACACTCTGCAAAAGCGCGCGCAGGGAACGGTGGTTCCGGATAGCTTCACGCACGGTACGTCGGCGCAACGGGTCGGCTGGTTCCGCCGCGGCTTCGAATCCGTAAAAATCGATAGCTGCGATACCTTCGGTTCGGGCGGGTCGATCTAGGCCGAGACGCCGCTTGCGGCGGAGGGCGCCGCCTTGAGCTTGGCTTCAAGGTGCTTCGCAAGATCCGCGATGGTCGGATGATCGAATAGCTCGGTCAGGTCGATGAGGCCGGGGAAATCGCGGTCGATATTCTCGTGAATCTCGATCAGCTTGAGCGAGCTCGCGCCGATCTCGAATAAGTTGTCGTTCACGTCGATGCGCTTGCCCTGCAGCGCCGCTTCGCAGATCGATTGCAGGCGCGTTTCGAGCTCGGTGCCGGATACCTGACCTGCCGCTCCCGGCGCCTCGCGCAGGGCTTTGAGCTGCTCGAGGTCCGCATCGAACTCGCCGTCGATGTAGGCCTCTTCCAACACATGCCGTTGCACCTTGCCGCTGGTGGTCTTGGGAATGCGCTTGGTCGGGATGACTTGCGCGACCTCGAGTCCGGTGTGTTCGTTGATCAAGCGTTGGACCGCCGCCGCGGTCGGCAGAAAATCCGGGATGCTGCCGCGATGGAGCACGAACACCACCAATTCCTCGCCCTGGGAGCCGGGTTTGGCGACCCCCGCGGCCACCAGCTTGTTCAAATCCAATCCCGGAGCCCGCTGTGCGATGTTCTCCAAATCGTAGGGATAGTAATTCTGGCCGTTGACGAAAATGATTTCCTTGCTGCGGCCCGCGATGTAGAGCGAGCCCTCGTGCAAGAAGCCGAGATCGCCCGTGTCGACCCAGCCGTCGGCGTCGATGGCGAGCGCGGTCGCTTCCGGGTCGCCGAAATAGCCGCGGGTCACGCTCGGGCCGCGGATCAGAATGTGCCCGACCTGTCCGTCGGGCAGCGCGCCGCGCTCGTCGTCCGCGATGCGCAATTCGGTATTGGGTACCACGCGCCCGACGCACATGAGTTCGAGTGCGTCGCGCCCGTCGGCGGGATTGAGTTCTATCTTCGCGCCCGGCCTAAGCTTGTGCCGATTCACGCGAATCCAGCGATAGTCCAGTCCCGGTTCCGGGAACGTCACGGCCAGCGAGGCCTCCGCGAGTCCATAGACCGGGTACATGGCGTGGCGCTTGAGCCCCGTGTACGCCAGGGCGCTCATGAATTCATTGCACAGCGCCACCGAAATCGGTTCGGCCCCGTTGTAAATCTGCCGGATCGCGGACAAGTCGACGCCTTCGAGCCGGCGGTCTCCCAGCACTTTCAGAAAATGGCGATACCCGAAATTCGGCGAACAGGTAATGGTGACCCGCTTCTTCGAGGCCATTTGCAGCCATAGCAGAGGCCGCCGCACGAACAACTCGGTGGGCATCAGATGGATGTGCACGCGATTCGCGAATTGCATCAGATAAAATCCGATCAATCCCATGTCGTGCGTCAGGGGCATCCAGCTCAGCGTGACATCCCGTTCGTTATACTTGCCGACGGCGGTAGCGCCCTGAACGTTGGCCATCAAATTGCCGTGGGTGAGCATCACGCCCTTCGGTTCGCTGGTGGAACCGGAGGAGTACTGAATGAAGGCCAGATCATCCGGCGCCGGGCGATACAGCTTGCCCGGCCGTGAGATGTCGGTGATCGATTCGACCAGAAAGCTCCGTGATTTGAGTTCGCTGAACACGGCGGTTTCGCCCACCTGGGCGGCGAGGGCTTCCAGGCGCTCCAGATTCTTGGAGTCCGTATAGAGTATCGGCCTGCCGAGCTTACGCGCCACCCGCAGGAGCTTGTGCCGATGCTCGTCGCTGATGCCGACGGCAAGCGGCACCGGGGTGATGCCGCCGCAGACCGCGGCCCAGAAGCCGTCCAGGAATTGCTCGTTGCTGCTCAAGAAAATGATCATCTTGTCGCCGCGCTGCGCGCCCATGGCCTGCAGGTGGTACAAGATGCCGAGCGCCCGCGTGTACACGTCGCCGTAAGGCACGCGCCGCTCGGAGTTTTCGCCGTCGATATAGGTGACGGCGCGGTCGACGCCGCGGTTGGCCTCCAGCATGTCCAGCAAACTGGTGTAGGGGGGGGTCTTGCCGGCGTCGTTCATCTCGGTGTTACTTTCATCATGAGGTTGGATCGAGGGCGCAAATTGATTTGCGCCTCCAGTTCAATGGGTTCGTCATCGGCGCGCGTCAAGCGAAAGCGGCGCGACATGCCGTGGACATGCGCCAACATTTCGAACATCGCGATATTCTCGCCGATGCAGTGCCGCGGCCCCACGGCGAAGGGGATATAGGCAAATCGATGCCGTTCTTCGGCGTCGGGGCCGGCAAAGCGTTCGGGCCTGAATTCCTCGGGTTCGCTCCAAAGCGCCGGATGCCGATGCAGCATATAGGGGCTGATGAACACATCGGTGCGCGCTGCAATGGGATAGCCGCCGAGTTCGTCCGCCTCGAGCGTGCGCCGCGTGATGAGCCAACCCGGCGGATAGAGCCGCAACGCCTCCTGCAGCACCTGGTGCGTGAACTCCAGCGATTCTGCCGCGTCCAGCCCGAGCGTCTGATCGGAACTCGTGCGATCGGCTTCGGCTTGCAGCCGCGCCTGGGCTTCCGGGTGCTGGCTGATGAGATACCAGGTCCAGGTGAGCGCCGCCGCGGTGGTCTCGTGCCCCGCGACGATCAGCGTCAATACCTCATCGATCAGCTCTTTGTCGCTCATCGCCTCGTCGGTGTCGCGGTCGCGGCTGGCCATCAGCATGCTGAGGAAATCGAAATGCTCTTCGGACGTGCGGCGCCGGCGATCCATGACCTCCGCGACCAGCTTGGTCAGCGAGCGGAATCGAAACGCGAATTTCAGGTCGCGGTTCTGTTCCTTGGCAACCACCTCGAAGGGATTCGCGCCGAACTGCGTCTCCAGGCGCGCAAGATCGCTGCCGAATATCGAGCCCAGCACGATTTCCAAGGTCAATTCGCTGGTGTCGTCGCTCAAGTTGATCGCCTCGCCGCGCGCCGCCTTTTCCGCCCAGCGCGCGGCGAACTTGTCGTTGACCTTGCGTATCAAGGCGCTGAATTGATCGATGACACGGCGATGAAACGAGGGCTGCATCATGCGCCGCTGCCGGCGCCAGAAATCCCCTTCGCTGGTCATGATGCCATTGCCGAGCAGGATCTTGACGCGATCCATCCCCTCGCCCTTGGTGTAATTGCGATGGTTCGAGAGCAGGACCCGCTTGATGTCGTCGGGGTGATTGATCACGTAGTTATAGACGCCTCGGGCGGGCGCGAAGACGCGATAGATGTCGCCGAATTCCTTGAAATAGCGGCCCAGGCGAGCGAGCGATTCGTCGTTGCCGCCGAGATCGAAGCCTTCGGCGGGGCCGGGGGGCAGTGCTAGGGTTTGCATCGGGGTATTGTAACGTAGCCGGAGGCACCGGCACCCGGGCGCGCGGGGGGACCGCGTGGGTGCGGCGCGGGTGACGGCGCGATCTGTGAGCTTGCGGAGCGCGGCGGCGTTCTCGACAATGCCGGTCGTGGAAGAAAAACCCGGTGGCGGCCTTCGCAATACGATTTACGAACAGCAGACCCGCTCCGGCAGGCGGCTCACCCGCGGCCGCCTATTCTTGTACAAGATCATCGTGCCGATGGGCGTATCCCTGCTGAGACTGGTGTGGCGCTGGGCGCGCATCGTACGAGTCACGGGAGCGGAGCGCATTGCGGCGGCGCTCGAGCGTGCGCCGTCGTTCATACCGGTTTACTGGCATCAGCACACGCTATTCTGCGTCAAACACTTGCTGAATGAGCGCCGCGCCGGATTGAAATTGGGCTTTTTGATCTCACCGTCGGTCGACGGCGAGATCGGTGCGATGATCGTGCGGAATCTGGGCGGCGAGGTGATTCGGGGCTCCTCCACTCACACCGGAGCGCGGGCGCTGCGCGACTACTATCAGGCGCTCGCGCACGAGGGAGTGTCGCCCGCGATCACCCCGGATGGTCCGCGGGGCCCGCCCTGGAAGTTCAAGCCCGGGGCCGTGCTGCTCGCACAGCTGTCGGGGCGGCCCATGATTCCCATGAGCTACGCGGCATCGCGCGCCTGGAAGATCAAATGGGACCGCTTCGTGATCCCAAAGCCGCTGTCGAAAATCGTGATCGCCGTCGGCGAGCCGGTATATGTTGCCAAAGGGCTGGATGCCGCTGGATTGGAACGCCTGCAGTTGGAGATGGAGCGTCGCCTGCGGGCACTGTTCGAGGAGGCAGAAAGAACTCTGGGATGAGGGTTTGCGAGCAAGGCCTAAGAATACAAACGCTTAGCTTGTATTCCTTACAACTTGTGCGAGAATCCGGGTGCATGTGCAACGAGCGAAATCAAAGGAACTGTGTGCCGCATTCGGTTTTTCGCTTGTATCCAGTGGCAAACTGTTGACCGATCACCGCAACAATTTATCCGGAACCTCCCCAGGCGCATGGCAATAGCCCCCCACGATACCCGCCATCCAGACCTGACCGCCTCGGACATATTGTCGCCGCAGACATGGCCGAAGCGAGGTATTCGTCCGGCCGTGGGCCTCGATGTGATCTGTACCAAGATCGCCGTTGATTTCCAATCGATGACAGCGGTAACGGCGCTCGACGTCATCGGCGTCAATTTGGAACTGCTGCGCGAGGCGACGCGCACGGACGCGGCCTTTCATATCCACCTCGATGCGGAGTCGGGGCTGTTCAGCGAGATTCAGGTGGCGCGCGGTATGCTCGCCACCGGCAATCCGGAACAGCTGCGCGGGCAGTCCCTGGACGCCCTTCCATGGCTGCAATCGCGCCTGGCGCCGCTGCGAGTATCGGAGCTGCGCGATACCGTCAAGCCCCGGGGCGATCAGAGCGATGACGCCGCCGTGTGGATTCATCTCGGAATCGGATCGGTGCTGCTCATCGGATATTTCGTCGGAGACCGACCGGCGGGCCTCCTCGGGATCGCGGGCGCACTGCCGCGCGAGAACTGGGAAGTTCAGCTGCATCTCTTGATGAAGCTGGTCGGCAGCAGCCTGGCCACCGGCCTCGAACGCATCGAGATCCAGCACCAGCTGCGCGATCTGGAAGAGCGCAATGAGCTGGCCCTGTACAGCGCCAACGACGGACTTTGGGATTTCGACACCGTCAACAACCGGGTCTATCTCTCGCCGCGCTGGAAGTCGATGCTGGGGTACGACGAAGCCGATGCGGGACAGGCGCCCGACTGGCGAACTCTGGTGCACTCGGACGATATGTCGCGCGTGCAGGCCGCCATACGCGATCACGTGGCGGGAAAGACGCCGATTTTCGAGAGCCTGCATCGTATGCGTCACGCGACGGGCGAGTGGCGTTGGGTGATCAGCCGCGCCAAGGCCAAGGTCGACGACAAAGGCCGTTTGCTGCGCCTGGTCGGAGTCGAACTCGACATCACCGAGCGCAAACTGTACGAGGAAGCGCTGTTTCGCGAGAAGGAGAGCGCGCAGATCACCCTGCAAAGTATCGGCGACGGGGTCATCACCACCGATGCCAAGGGGGTGATCGATTATGTGAATCCGGTGGCGGAGGCGCTCACGGGCTGGCGTCTCGAGGATAGCCAGGGCCGCGCCATCGAAGAGATTTTTCGTGCCTTTCACGAGGAAACCTGCGAGCCGCTGGAAAATCCTCTGGCGGTCGCGATTCGGCGGACGCGCTCGATCAAATCGGTGCGGCCGATGTTGCTGATTCGGCGCGACGGCAACGAAATCTACGTCGAGAGCACGGCGTCGCCGATCCGTGACGGCAGCGGCGCGGTCTCCGGCGGCGTGCTGGTGTTCCACGACGTGAGCGAGGCGCGCGAGCTCAACCGGCGCCTGAGCTATCACGCGAGCCACGACGTGCTGACGGGGCTGGTCAATCGCCGCGAGTTCGAAAACCGCATGGAGCGGGCCTTGAAGAGCGCCAAGGCGCACGAGACCTCGTATGCGCTCTGCGTCCTCGATTTGGACCAGTTCAAGATCGTCAACGATACCTGCGGACACAGCGCCGGCGACGCCCTGCTCGGCCAGGTGGGTGGGCTGCTCAAATCCAAAGTCCGCTGGCGCGATACGCTCGCGCGCCTGGGCGGCGATGAATTCGGGATTCTGCTGGAAAGCTGCTCGCTGGATGAGGCCATGCGCACCGCGGAAACGCTGCGCGAGGCGGTGCGCAACTTCAAGTTCACCTGGGAAGAGCGCACGTTCCGCTTGGGCGCGAGCATCGGCGTGGTGCCGATTTCCGCGGACAACGCCGACGTGGCGTCGGTGTTGAGCGCCGCCGACAGCGCCTGCCAGGCAGCCAAGGAGGCGGGCCGCAATCGCGTGCACAGCTTCGAGGAAAACGACATCGATCTGATGCGCCGGCGCCGCGAAATGCAGTGGGCGGCGCGCATCAACAATGCCTTGGAGGAGGGCCGCTTCGAGCTGTTCCGGCAGACGATTCTGCCGCTGCAAACGGCCGAAAAGGGCGCGCATTACGAACTGCTGCTGCGCATGCGCGATGAGGCCGGCAAGATCGTGGCCCCGGATCAGTTCATGACGGCGGCCGAGCGCTACGGCATCACGCCGAGCATCGATCGCTGGGTCATCGAAAACGCGTTCCGGTGGCTGGTCTCCGAGGCCGACGAGCGCGAAAAATTGACCATGTGCTCGATCAATCTCTCGGGGCAGAGCCTGGGCGACGACAAATTCCTGCCCTACGTCATCGACCAGTTCCACCGCAGCGGCCTGGATGCCACCAAGATCTGCTTCGAAATCACGGAGACGGCCGCGATCGCGAGCTTCTCGCAGGCGAATCGCTTCATTCAGGCGTTGAAGGAATTGGGGTGCAAGTTCGCGCTCGATGATTTCGGCACCGGCCTATCGTCGTTCGGCTATCTCAAGCACTTCCCGGTCGATTACTTGAAGATCGACGGCAGCTTCGTCAAGGAGATCCTGCACGATCCCATCGACCGCGAGATGGTGCGTTCGATCAATGAAATCGGGCATCTGACCGGCAAACAGACCATTGCCGAATTCGCCGAGAACCAAGAGATCATCAACATGCTGCAGAGCTTGGGCGTCGACTACGCGCAAGGCTATGGGGTGTCGCAGCCGCAGCGGGTGTTGAAGGCCGCGAACATCGCTTGAGCTAGTTCTGAAACTCGAAGCGCATGGACAGATCAACTGCGCGTACGTGCTTGGTGATGCTGCCGACCGAGATGAAGTCCACGCCCGTTTCTGCAATTTCACGGATAGCGGCGGCGGTGATCCCGCCGGAGGCTTCGAGCTTCAGGGGCTTTGCGGCGCGGGCGTTGACGGCCACCGCTTCGCGCATCGCATCGAGCGAGAAATTGTCGAGCATGGCGATATCGGCGCCGGCCGCGATGGCCTGCTGCAATTCAGACGAATTTTCGACTTCGACTTCCACCGGGACTCGGGCGGAACCGAGCTTCGCGGCGGCCACCGCGGCGGCGATCGAACCCGCGGCCATGATGTGGTTTTCCTTGATGAGGATGCCGTCGAACAAGCCCATGCGGTGATTGTGGCCACCGCCGACACGCACCGCGTATTTTTGCGCGGAGCGTAAGCCGGGAATCGTCTTGCGGGTGTCGAGCAGGCGGCACTTCGTGCCTTCGAGGAGCACGGCATAGGAATGCGCGGCCGTGGCCGTGGCGGAGAGCAGCTGCAAGAAATTGAGAGCCGTGCGCTCGGCCGTCAGCAACGCGCGCGCCGGTCCCTCGAGGGCGAGCAGGAGCTGATCGGCGGCGGCCGAATCGCCTTCGGCGACGCGCCAGTCGAACCGGACCCGCGGATCGACCGCGGCGAAGCTGGCTTCGACGTAGGGTATGCCGCAAACGACGGCCGGCTCCCGCGTGATCACGGCGGCCCGGCCGACCCGATCCGCGGGTATGAGGGCGGCGGTCAAATCACCGCTGCCGACGTCCTCCGCCAGGGCGCGGGCGACCTGTTGGGGTAGGTCGGCCGGAACCGGCACTGATTTAGAAAGGTAGTCCGTGAGACGGCCCGATCATGCACATCAGCATGGGAATGGACAGCAAGAAATTGGTGCGCGAGGCGTACAGTGCGACTTTGCGCGCCGCCGCCTTTTGCTCATCGGTCGCGGGCACTATGCCCAGGATCTTTTTCTGGTTGGGCCAAATCAGTACCCAGACGTTGAACAGCATGATGGTGCCGAGCCAGGCGCCGATCCCCATGATGATATTAGAGTCCTGCACCGGATTCTGAAGCAGGCCAAAGGTAAAGGTGTCGACGAAGCGGCCGTGGGTGAGCGACAACAGCCACGCGCCCATGAGCCAGGTGGCGAGCGCGGACCAGCGAAACCACAGCAGAGCGAGGGGCGCCACATATTTGTTGACTCCGGCGCCGCCGGGGCCGCCTTTGTCCGCGGCGGCGGCGGCCATAGCCGGCGTCTGCACCGCATTGAAATAGTATAAGAGGCCGATCCAGAAGACTCCCGACACGATGTGCAGCCAGCGCGCAAAGCTCATTTCGTTGAAGGCGAAGCCGCCGATCAGGCTGGCAATGAGCACCGCAAGCGCGAAGCCGATAATGAGCGGCCATTTAACTGTGGTTAATGGGTTCATGCGATTTCCCTCCATAAATATTGCGTCGGATCGGGCCCACCCCCGGGGGTAAGCGCCGATGCGCGGATTTTTGCGTTGCGGCAACCTGGAAGAATAGAGGACTGACCCCAATAATTCAATGAAGTCCGGGGCTTCCCTCGCGTCCTCCGTCGGCATTATTGCGTTTTGGAGGCCACGGATACCGCGCGGGCTGCTATCGTAGTCCCGTAAAGATGATCAATCTGGAGATTGTCGATTATGAACGCTATCGAACGAATCAAGAGCCAGCTATCGGCCTCGCCCGTGGTGCTTTACATGAAGGGCACGCCCGATTTTCCGCAGTGCGGATTTTCGGCGCAAACGGTCGCTGCGCTTCGAGCCTGTAAGGCGGAATTTGCGCATGTGAACATATTCGAGGATCCGGAAGTGCGCCAAGCGCTGAAGACGTATTCCAACTGGCCGACCTTCCCGCAGCTCTATATCAACGGCGAACTGCTGGGCGGTTGCGACATTGCGATCGAGATGTACAAGAGCGGCGAACTCAAGCAACTGCTGGCCGAAGCCGGCGCCGTACCGGCTTAAAGCGCATCTCCCGGGGTCGAGGGCTCGGTCTGCGGCGGCGGTTCGGTCTCTGTCGGGCGTTCCGCCTCCGCTGAAGGTTCGCTCTCCAAGGGCCCCATGGCGGCCAGGCGCCGGCGGCTAGCGTCGAACACCCCCTGAAACTGATTGCACACCGTGCAGAAGAGATCGGCGGTGCGTTCGGCATCATAGGCTGCGGAGTGCGCGGACGCGGTATCCCACTCGAGGCCCGCCGCGAGAGTCGCGCGCATCAAGACGGTCTGGCCAAAGGCAACTCCGCCCAAGGTCGCGGTATCGAAACTCGAGAAGGGATGAAACGGGTTGCGCTTGACCTGCGCGCGCGCCACGGCCGCGTTCAAGAAATTCAAATCGAAAAATGCGTTGTGTCCCACCAGCACCGCGCGCGTACACTCCGCGGCGCGTACGGCATTGCGGACTTCGCGGAATATGCGTTGCAGCGCGTCCTCTTCGGGAATTGCCGGCCGCAGCGGGTGATGGGGATCGATTCCGTTCACCGCCAGCGACGCAGCTTCCATATTGGCGCCGGGAAATGGCACGACGTGATAGCGGATGGTTTCGCCGCGGGTGAGAGTCCCGTCGCTGCGCATTTCGACGAACACGGCGGCGATCTCGAGCAGCGCATCGGTTTGCCAATTGAAGCCGCCGGTTTCGACGTCGATCACCACCGGCAGAAAGCCGCGGAAACGCGTCGCGAAAGTGATGGGGGGGATCTGCTGGGTCATGGGCGTGCCGCAACACTGGACGCCGCGGCGCCGGCGAGACGCCATGCGACCGGTTCGCCGCCGCGATACGGCACCAGCGCGCCCTCGCCGAAATCATAGACTGGAGGCGGCACCCAGGACTCCTTGGCCAAAGTGATGGTGTCGTCGTGGCGCGGCAGGCCGTAGAAATCCGCGCCGAAATGGCTTGCAAACGGTTCCAAGCGGTCGAGGCGGCCGGCGGACTCGAAGGCCTCGGCATACAACTCGATGGCGGCGTGAGCGGTGAACATGCCGGCACAGCCGCAGGCATTCTCCTTGCTCGCCCGCTCGTGCGGCGCGCTGTCGGTACCCAGGAAAAAGCGCGGATTGCCGCCGGTGGCGGCGCCGAGCAGCGCCTGCCGGTCGCGCTCGCGTTTCAAAATCGGCAGGCAATAGTAATGCGGTCTGATCCCGCCGGAAAAAATCGCGTTCCGGTTGTGCAGCAGATGCTGAGGCGTGATGGTCGCGGCGACGCCCGCTCTGGCGGCGGTGATGAAGTCCACCGCGCGCGCCGTCGTAATGTGCTCGAGCACCACGCGCAAGCCGGGGAAACGTTCGAGCAGCGGCTCGAGCACCGAACCGATGAAATGAGTTTCACGATCGAATACGTCCACCTCGGGGTCCGGCGTTTCGCCGTGCACCAGCAACGGCATGCCGATCTCTTCCATGCGCCCGAGCGCCCGATACACCTTCGCGATATCGCTCACGCCGGCATCGGAATGCGTAGTCGCGCCGGCGGGATACAGCTTGACGCCATGGATGAATCCGCAAGCCTTCGCGCGGTCGATTTCCTCCGCAGTCGTGGCATTCGTCAAGTACAGCGTGAGCAGCGGTTCAAAGCTTGCGTCGGACGGCAGCGCCGCGACGATGCGTTCACGGTACGCGCGCGCCATGGCCACGGTGGCGATGGCCGGCTTCAGATTGGGCATCACGATGGCTCGCCCGAATCGCTCCGCGGTAAATTTCACGACCGCGGCAAGCGCGGCGCCGTCGCGCAGATGCACGTGCCAATCATCGGGGCGCCGCAGGGTCAGGGTATTCATTTGAGTGCCGCCGCAGCCGCGCGCGCAGCGGCGGGCGAGGGCACCGGCGGCCAGCCACGGCGCAGCAACTCGAGCGTGTAGCGCACGCCGAAACCGGTAATTTCCGTGGCGATGTGGGCCAGGCCGCCGTGGCGCGTGCCCGCCGCCAGATCGAGATGCAGCCAGGCGATTTCTTTGGGCACGAACCGGCTCAAGAAGCGTGCGGCCAGGATGTGATCGCCCTTGCCGTCGGTCGCGCACTGCAATACGTCGGCGACGCTGCTCTCGAGGTCGGTGTCGTAGTCGGCGTCCATGGGAAAGCACCAGACGCGCTCGCCGCTACTGGTTCCGGCGGCCTCGATCACTTCGCGCGACTCCGGCCGGTTGGTGAACGCGCCGCTGTAGCGTTCGGTGAGTGCATACACGCATGCGCCGGTGAGCGTCGCATAGTCGATGATGGCGCGCGGCTTTCGCGCGGCCGCGAGACCGAGCGCGTCCGCCAGCACCATGCGGCCCTCGGCGTCGGTGTGGATCACCTGAATGGTCGTGCCGTTGTAGGCGCGCACCACATCCTGGGGCTTGTAGGCGAGCGGGCCGATGCGATTCTCGGTGATGGCCAACCAGCAATCTACGGCCAAGGGCGAGCGCAAGGCATGCAGCGCGTAAAGGCTGCCCACGGCGACGGCGCTGCCTTCCATGTCGGTGTGCATGTCCAGCATGCTCTTGTGCGGCTTCAAGTTCGTTCCGCCGGTATCGAAACATATGCCCTTACCCACCAGGCTCAACGCGGGCGCCGCGGCGCCGCGCGGCCGGTAAGACAGATGTACGATGCCGGCATCGCGCGTGCCGTTGCCGCGCGCGACCGCGAGAAACGCGCCCGCACCCAGACGCTTGAGCGCGGTCTCGCCGTAGAATTTGAAGCGCAGTTTGAGACGCCGCGACAGCTCCTGCAGCAATCGGCGATAGCCGCGCGCGTCGAGGGTATTGGGCGGCAAGGCCGTCAGCCAGCGGGCCAGATTATTCCCCGCGGCCGTCGCAAGCGTCACATCGAGCTCGGGCAATTTTTTCGCCGACGCAATGTCGATGCGCGCCAGCCGCGTGCGCGGTTTCGGTTTGCTCTTGAACGATGCGAAGCGAAACGCGGCCGCCTCGATCGCCGCGATCGTGGCGCTCAAGGTCGCATTTGCCGCGTCCGGCGGGCAGCCTTGCTGCCACAACAGCAGCGATTCCGGTTCGCCATCCACGGCGATGCGCGCGAGCTTGCCTGCCGCTTGCAGCCGTTCGAAGGTACTGGCCTCGTCGGCCAGGCACGCCACGATCAACAGCGTTTGCGCGCGCGCGCCCACCCTCAAGTGAAAACAATCGCCGGCCTTGCGCACCTTGTCCGCGTACAGACCGCGCAGCACGGCGCCGTGCGGCAACGCCTTCCAGTCCGCCTCGCTCGGCGTGAGCGGCAAGAACACCAAGGCGCTGGAATAACGCGCCAGCAGCGATGCGGTCAGCCGTGCGCCGATTTGGCGCACGGGTACGAGCAGTTGGTCTAGGGCTAGGCGAGTGGGCATATCGTGAAACCGCAAGCCTATCCCTTGCTTGACCGTGAAAAACCAAACCCCGAAGATAGCGCGCCGGTTGATAACTCAGTGGCAGTCAGCGCAAGGGCGCTGTAACGTGCCTGCCATCTTAACAGGACACGTGGGCGTGTGCATTTTATGACTCAACAATCGCCGTTCGAAGACATTGATCCCATCGAAACCCAGGAGTGGCTGGAATCGATCGATTCCGTGATGCGTGCGCAAGGCCCGCAGCGCGCGCACTTTCTGCTGGAAAAGCTCGTGGATTTCACGCGACGCTCGGGCGCGTACCTGCCGTTCAAGCCGAACACCGCCTACCTCAATACCATTTCCAAGGCGCAGGAGCCCGACTACCCCGGCGATCGATCGCTGGAACGGCGCAACGAGGCCTATATTCGCTGGAATGCCCTCGCCATGGTGGTGCAGGCGAATCGCTCGAATGCGGAATACGGCGGCCACATCGCCTCGTACGCATCGGCGGCGACGCTTTATGAAGTCGGCTTCAATCATTTCTGGCGCGCCAAGAGCGCCGCGCATCCCGGCGACATGATCTTCGTGCAGGGGCATTCGAGTCCCGGAATCTACGCGCGTGCATACCTGGAAGGCCGTTTTAACGAAGCACAGCTGCTGCGCTTTCGCCAGGAAGTCAAGGGCGATGGGTTGTCGTCCTATCCGCATCCCTGGCTGATGCCGGACTTCTGGCAATTTCCCACGGTGTCGATGGGATTGGGACCGATGACCGCGATTTTTCAGGCGCGTTTCGTGCGCTATCTCGAGCATCGCGGGATCGTGCCGCCCTCGGACCGCAAGGTATGGGCCTTTCTGGGCGACGGCGAAATGGACGAGCCCGAATCGATGGGCGCACTGACCATGCCGGTGCGCGAGAAGCTCGACAACCTCATTTTCGTGATCAATTGCAATTTGCAGCGGCTCGACGGGCCGGTGCGCGGCAACGGCAAGATCATTCAAGAACTCGAAGCGGCATTCCTGGGGGCAGGCTGGAATGTGATCAAAGTGCTGTGGGGTTCGCGCTGGGATCCGCTGCTCGAACAGGATCAAAAGGGCCTGCTCAAGCGCCTGATGGAAGAGTGCGTGGACGGCGAATACCAGAACTTCAAGTCCAAGGGCGGTGCCTACACGCGCGAGCATTTCTTCGGCAAATACCCCGAGCTCAAGGAAATGGTCGCCAATATGTCGGACGAGGAAATTTGGCGTCTGAACCGCGGCGGCCATGATCCGCAAAAAGTGTACGCGGCCTATGCGTCGGCCGTGGCTCACAAGGGCGCGCCGACCGTGATATTGGCGAAAACCATCAAGGGATTCGGGATGGGCAAGGCGGGTGAAGGCTTGAACTCCGCGCATCAGCAGAAAAAGCTCGGCGATGAGGCGCTCAAGGAAGTTCGCGATCGCTTCAATATACAGATCACCGACGAGGAGATCGCGGGCCTGACGTTCAGGAAACCGGCGCAGGACAGCGAAGAACTCAAGTACCTGCAGGAGCGCCGAACCGCTCTCGGCGGCTATCTGCCCGCGCGCAATTCGGTTGCGCCGCCCCTGGTCGTGCCGCCGCTGGAGGCATTCAGCGCGTTGCTGGAGGGCACGGGCGATCGCGAGATCTCCACCACCATGGCGCTGGTGCGCATGCTGACCGCCCTGGTCAAGGACAAGAACATCGGCAAGCACGTGGTGCCCATCGTTCCCGACGAAGCACGGACCTTCGGCATGGAAGGCATGTTTCGTCAAATCGGAATCTATTCGTCGGTCGGGCAGCTCTACACACCGCAAGACGCCGATCAGCTCATGTTCTATCGCGAGGACAAACAGGGACAGATTCTCGAGGAAGGCATCAATGAGGCAGGCAGCCTGTGCTCCTGGCTTGC
The DNA here is from genome assembly GCA_036498345.1 of Steroidobacteraceae bacterium. Classification (GTDB taxonomy): domain Bacteria; phylum Pseudomonadota; class Gammaproteobacteria; order Steroidobacterales; family Steroidobacteraceae; genus Bog-1198. The sequence continues at coordinate 2,052 of DASYFQ010000149.1, read as the reverse complement.
CGCCGCGACGGCGTACTCGAACCACGGCGTGAGCATGGTGCCTTTTTATATTTATTACTCGATGTTCGGGTTTCAACGAGTCGGCGATTTCATTTGGGCGGCGGGCGACAGCCAGGCGCGGGGCTTTCTGGTGGGCGGAACGGCCGGGCGCACGACGCTCGCCGGCGAAGGACTGCAGCATCAGGACGGACACAGCCAATTGGTCGCGACCACGGTGCCGAACTGCGTGGCTTACGATCCGACCTATGCCTATGAACTGGCGGTAATCGTGCAGGACGGCCTGCGGCGGATGTACCAGGAACAGGAAAATGTCTTCTACTACATCACCTGCATGAACGAGAACTACGCGCACCCGGCGATGCCGGCCGGCGTGGCGCAGGGCATCTTGAACGGAATGTACCTGCTGCAAATCGGCGGGCGCGGCAAGGTGCGGGTGACGCTGTTCGGTTCGGGCACCATTTTGCGCGAGGTGCTGGCGGCGGCGGAGCTCTTGGAGAAGAACTATGGCGTGCCTGCCGACGTCTATTCCGTCACGAGTTTCAGCGAGTTGCGCAGGAACGCGTTGGCAATCGAACGGCACAACCTTCTGCATCCGAACGAGCCGCGGCAGCAGAATTACATTCAACAGGCCTTGGCGGATCGCGAGGGTCCGTTCGTCGCCGCCACCGACTACATAAAAACCGTCGCCGATCAGATTCGGCAGTGGATTCCCGGCCGCTATGCGGTGCTGGGCACGGACGGCTACGGCCGCAGCGACTCGCGCGCGGAACTGCGGCGCTTCTTCGAAGTGGACCGGCACTATGTGGCGATCACCGCGCTCAAGGCGCTGGCCGACGACGGCAAGATCGACAAGCAGACGGTGACCGATGCCATGCAGGCTTTCGGCATCGATCCCGAAAAAGCCAATCCCCTGTCGGTCTAGGCGCTACCGTGACTAATCCAATTGAAGTACTGGTTCCCGACATAGGCGGCTTCAAGGACGTCAGTGTCATCGACGTCCTTGTCAAGGATGGCCAACAGATCGAGAAAGAAGCGCCGTTGATCACGCTCGAAACGGAAAAGGCGGCCATGGACGTGCCGGCCCCGATGTCCGGGCGCATCACGCAGGTCAAACTCAAGCAGGGCGATAAGGTATCCGAGGGATCGTTGATCGTGTTGCTCGAGCCGGCGGCGGCGGAGGCAAGTCGGGCGCAAGCCGCGACCGGCGCCTCCGCGCCCAGCGCGACGCCGTCGGCGGCGCCTGCACGAGCCCCGGCGGCGGCTCCGGCGGCCTCGCCGACGCCCGCAGTCGTCGGCACCGCGGCGGCTGGAGCAGCACCCGCCGCCGCAGCGCCGGCCGCAGCCGCAGCGCCCGCCGCACCTGCAGCGCCTGCCGCAGCGCCGGCTCCGGCCGCGCGCGCCGATGGTACGATCGACGAGGCGGCATTTTCAAAAGCCTATGCCAGTCCTTCGGTGCGCAAATTTGCGCGCGAACTGGGCGCCAATCTGGGCCAGATCAAGGGAACCGGCGTCAAGGGCCGCATCTCGCACGAGGATGTGAAAGCCCATGTAAAACGGATTTTGACGGCAGCGCCGGCCCCTGCGCAGGCCTCGGCCTTACCGAAGGTACCGGTCGTGGACTTCGCGCTGTTCGGCGCCGTCGAGGTCAAACCGCTGTCGCGAATTCAGCGCATTTCCGGCGCCCGGCTCCAGGCCAGCTGGATCAATCTGCCGCATGTGACGCAGCACGAGGACGCGGATATCACCGATCTTGAAGCCGTGCGCGTTGCACTGAAGAGCAAGGCGTCTCAAGAGGGCGTGCGGCTCACGCCGCTGGTATTCATCATCAAGGCCTGTCTCTTGGCGCTGCAGGAATTTCCGCGATTCAACTCCTCGTTGGATGCGAGCGGCGAGAATCTGGTTTTCAAGAAGTACTTCAACATCGGCTTCGCGGCCGATACGCCGAATGGATTGGTGGTTCCGGTCATAGCCAATGCCGACCGGCTCGGTCTCTACGAGATCGCGCGCGTCCTGGGGACGATGTCGGAGAAAGCGCGGGCCGGCAAACTGAAA
>DASYFQ010000148.1:0-5109 GCA_036498345.1 Steroidobacteraceae bacterium | reverse complement strand
TTTTGACAGGTGTGCTGCAACCTCCCAGAATCAGGCGCAAGTTGAACGAACGGAGTCGATATGAAGGATGAACGGAGTGGTATCGGTGAGAAATTGCGAGAACTGCGCAAGAGCAAACGGCTCACTCTGGCGGCCCTCGGCAAGCGAACCGGCTATTCGGTTTCGGCGCTTTCGAAGATGGAAAACGAGCGGCTCGGAATCACCTACGACAAGCTGACCAAGCTCGCCGTCGCGCTCGATGTCGACATCAGCGGCCTGTTCACCGGCGTGGCTCAAGTGCAGGGACCTCCGGCCATCGGCCGCCGCAGCATCGCCCGCAAAGGCAGCGGCAAGACCGTCTCGACGGGCCTGTACGACTATCTATACGTCTCGCCCGAGCTCAGCAATAAGCAGATGGTGCCTATTATCGTGAAAATCCAGGCCAACAGCATGGAGGAATTCGGACCCTTCATTCGCCATGGCGGCGAAGAGTGGATTTACGTCCTCAAAGGCGAGATCGAAGTCCACAGCGAGTTCTACGAACCGGAACACCTGGGCGTGGGCGACAGCATCTACCTCGATAGCCGCATGGGCCACGCCTACCTCAGCAAGTCGAAGAGCGGTGCCGAGGTCCTCGCCGTCTGCTCGGCACCCGCGGCTGAATTGGTCGAGCAGGCCGAATCCAAAGCCAAGCTTCTGAACGTCAAGCCGCCCGCAGCGGCTATTCGCGGCAGACGCGGAAAAGCTCGGTAACCGGTTCACGCGAGACCCTCGGGAACGACCGTTCCGTCGTTCGCGGACCCTGCCGCTCCGGCGCGCCGCACCTTCCACAGCTTCCAGATACCGTAGGTCATCAATGGGATGACGTAGAGCGCAAGCATGACGTAGGCGAGCGCGCGGTAACCGCGGGCGATGAGCGTGACCAGCCCGAAGCGATCGGCGAGAAAGATCGAACCGACGAGCAGCGCGCCGGCCATGGCGAGCCGCGCAAGCTTCGGTAGCTCGCGCGAGCGGCGCCGGCGATAGGCCGATGCGATGCGCTCGTTGACCGCATGAACCGAGCCGGTGCCGCTCTCCAGCAAGGCGGCGAAGATCATCAGCTGAAAGGTCAGGTGAAAGACCGGCAGGTTCATCCGCGTGAGCATGAAATCCGAGGGTAGGGTCGCTGCCTGAATCTGCGGATAAAAGGCGCACATGCAGACGAAGAAAATGATGGCCGGCAGCATCGCCAGCGGCCCGGCCAAGAGGCCCGCCGTCACCGCATCGCGGGTACTCCTCAGGTGACGCATGACCGGCAGAATCACCACCGCCCCGATGATGTTATAGGCCGCATAGGTCAGACCCCGGAGTGCCCACCCCTCGGCAGCCGAATGGGCGCCGAAACTGGGCAATACCTTGTCGCCGAACTTAGTCAGCGCCAGCACCAGGAAGACGGCATAGGTGGCATAGAGAAAAATCGATACCCACTTGAACAGCCGTTCCACCGAGGTATTACCGAATGTGGTGAAGAGAGCAATGCCGGCCATCAGACACAGGGTTCCGAACAACGGCGGCCAGCCGAACACCGCCGCGCCCAGGGCGCCCGCCGCCGCGCCGAACACGGCCAGGATGAGCACGATGTAGGGGAAATAGGACAGCTCGAACAAAACCGCGAAGCGGCCGAGGAGTTGCCGAAAGAAGCTGCGATAGTCGAGCGTCTGAGTGGCGCGCGCGAACAGGAAGGTGGTCACGCACACCGCGCTCCAGATGAGCATGGCGAGCACCATGCCGGCGAGGCCGCCCCAGGGACCGCTCGGCATGAAGAACTCGGCGAGTTCGCGACCCGTGGAATAGCCGCCACCGATCACCACCGCCTTGAAGGCGAAGCCCGGCAGCACGAAGCGCTGGAACCATGACGACCGTGCGGCTGTGGCGGTATTCATTTCGGCGCTTCTCAGGTGCACGGCGGGATTTTCCATTGCGGACAAGCGACTTACTCCGCGGGCCTGCCTAGGCAGCTGGACGGACTGACTGCGCCTTCGAGATTGAGTTCTATTATAAATTGCCTTTTTTCGCAAGTTCTTTCACTATTAGAAACAATTAACCGATCTCGGTCAAAATAAAATCGGCAACCGGGACGCAACGAGCAATGATTTACGCCTTGGAGAACGAAATGAGCCAGCCGTCCGCGCCGCGTTTTATCCGACACTGTGCTGTTCTCGTCGCGGCATTCGGGGTTGGGAGCGGAGCTGCATGGGCGGCGGAGCCGACCGTTCACGATGTCGTGGTCCGCAATGCCGTGATCTACGATGGGTCCGGCGGGAAACCCTATCCCGGCGACATTGCCATCGACGGCGATCGCATCGCATATGTCGGGCCGCATCGCGCGCTGGCGGGGCGGATGTCGATCGACGCTCACGGTCAAGCCGTCTCGCCCGGCTTCATCGACATGATGGGCCATTCCGAGGTGTCCTTGCTGATTGACGGGCGCGCGGTGAGCGGCCTGAAGCAAGGCGTTACCACGGATATCTTCACGGAAATGTCCATGGGTCCGCTGAACCACGACATGGCTCGACGGATGGCCGAGCGTCAGGGCGATCTCAAGTTTGACGTGACCTGGACCACGCTGGGTGAGTATCTGGAGCATTTGCAGCAGCGGGGAATCGCACCCAATGTGGCGAGCTTCGTCGGGGAGGGAGAGGTAAGGGTGAATGTACTCGGTGAAGCCGATGTCGCCCCCTCGCCGAGCCAGCTCAGCGCCATGCGTACTCTGGTCCGCCAGGCGATGGAGGAAGGCGCCCTGGGTCTTACCACCGCCTTGATCTACGCTCCCAACAACTACGCGCGAACCCCTGAGTTGGTCGCGCTCGCCGGCGAGTCGGCGCGTTGCGGCGGCATGTATATCGCGCATATGCGCAGTGAAGGGGATCGCATCGAAGAGGCGGTGCAGGAAACCATCGATATCGCCAAGGCCAGTGGCGCTCCCGCGGAAATTCATCACCTGAAGCTCATGGGCCAGGAGAACTGGGGCAAGCTCGACAAGGTGGTCGGCATGGTCAACGCGGCCCGCGCCTCCGGCGTGCGCATCACCGCCGATATGTACGCTTACACGGCCGGAGGAACCTCGCTGGATGCGTCCTTGCCTCCGTGGGTTCACGACGGCGGACTGGAGGCCATGATTGCGCGCCTGAAAGAGCCGGTGATTCGTACGAAAGTAATCGCTGCGATGCGCGAGCAGCATCCCAAGGATTGGGAAAATTTATTCCACCAGTCCGGTCCCGATGGCATGTTGATCCTGGGTGTGAATCATGCCCCGCTGAAACCCTTGATCGGCAAGACCATCGCCCAGGTCGCGAAGATGCGCGGTGTCAGCCCCGAAGATGCCATCATCGATCTGGTGATCGAGGATGATGCCGGGATGGACGTAGCGTATACGTTCATCAGCGAAGACAACATCCCGAAGCAAATCGCGCTGCCCTGGGTGAGTTCCGGTTCGGACGCGGAATCCAGCGCGCCCGAAGGCGCGTTTCTCCTCTCCTCCACCCATCCGCGCGCGTATGGAAATTTCGCGCGTATCTTTGCCAAGTATGTGCGCGAGGAGCATGTGCTGTCGGTCGAGGAAGCGGTTCGCAAGCTCACGGCATTGCCGGCGGATGTTCTATCGCTGACCGATCGAGGCCGCTTACGCGCCGGTGCCTTTGCCGACGTCGTGATATTCGATCCGAAGGCATTTCAAGATCACTCCACTTACGTGAAGCCGCTTCAATACGCGACTGGTGTAACCGATGTCTTCATCAACGGAAAGCTGGCCCTGAAGGATGGACAGCCCACTGGAGCGCCTACCGGCCGCGCGCTGCGCGGACGTGCCTGGACTGGCGCGCCGGGCGGCGGCTGCCGGGCATCGAGCAAGGACTGGACATGGATCGATCAACCACCGCGCCGCTGAGGAGTGGGCGCGGCCGAGCAAATCGCACCTCGCGCTCTCCCCGCCCGGCCAAATGACATTCGCCACCTTGAAGGCAAAAACTCCGCCGCGCAGCTCAACGGCGGTACAAGATGCGTTTCTGAAGAATCAGACCGCGTTAAAGCGGTTCATCTCGCGATTTTTTCGCAACGTCCAGGATGTCGAGGATGTTGCGCAAGAGGCTTTCCTGAGGGCGTATAGCGCGGAAACCGGCCGGGAAATCGAGCAACCCAGGGCATTTCTGTTCCGAATCGCGAAGCACATTGCGCTCAATCAGCTCTCGCGAAAGTCCCGACAGATTACCGACTACCTGGAGGATTTGAGCTCCCGAGATGTCTTACTGGGGGAAGGATCGGTCGAAGAAGAGATCGCGGCGCGACAAACGCTCGGGCTGCACTGCGAGGCGGTGGCCACGCTGGCTCCCCATTGCCGCCGGGTGTACATGATGCGAAAGGTCGACGGCATGTCGCACAAGGAAATTGCGGGGCACCTGGGCATTGCGGTGAGCACGGTCGAGAAGCACCTGATCAAAGGAATCGCCGAGTGCGATCGCTACATCCGGGAAAGGAATTAACCCCACCGGCCTGACCGTTCCCCTGCGCAAGCCGGCTGCGACCGCACATCTGCACATAAAAATATTCTTCCGGTCCATGGAGGATTTGCTGCTCTCGCCGGTTATATCTTCTGTAGGACCGCCGTGAAAGGTTGGCAACGAAGGGTCGCCGACGGCGGGATCGAAAAGAAAATACATCTGAAGGGATGGACGACACGCTGTCCGAGCAGATAGGCGTGCCGGTGCTGTTTCCTTACGATCTCGCCCAGTCCCGGATCGCTCATCCTGTGGCAGGGGAATATACATTGCCGCAGGCGCTGGACATCTCGCTCCAGGGTACCGGGCTTTCAGGCGGTCTGTCCGACAAGGGTGTGCTGACGATCTTCCAAGCAGGATCGGAAGTACCTCATAGCAATGAGACCGGAGAGACAGCCGTGACGTCGAAACAGAGTGATCAGAACAGAAGCAGCCGCCGGAAGTCCTGGGTGGCAGGGTTGAGTGCATTCCTTGCGCCGATTGGAGCGTCGGTCGTTCATGGCCAGGAGGCGGTGGAAACGACCAAGCTCGATGAAATCATCGTCACGGCACAGAGGCGCGAGGAGACGCTCGATAAAGTGCCGGTGAGTGTCACGGC
>DASYFQ010000147.1:0-15654 GCA_036498345.1 Steroidobacteraceae bacterium | reverse complement strand
AGCGTCTTGCCGCGCAGGTCGTCATAGGTCTTGATGTCGGGATTTACCACCAATCGAACCGTCCCTCGCGAGAAGCTCATGAACGCGAAGAAGTCGGGCCTAGCCGGCAGCTCTACCTCTCCCTGGCCTTCCTGATAGGCGACGACGTTGTCGAACGCGGCGATCGCGATGTCCTCGTCATGGTTGATCAGGCTCTGCACCAGCTCGACCGAGTTCGGCGCGGGGCTCACCTTCACCGCGAGGTGCTCATGCGCGAACAACCCCTTGTCTTCGGCGACCCACAGCGGCAGGTTCGCACCGCCGGGAAAGCTGATCACCCGCAGCGGCGTCTGAGCATGCACGAGCGAAGCTATGCCGAATGCGGTCAAGCCCAGCAAAGATCGGTGGATCATCATAAAAATCTCTCGGCTGATGGTGACGGGAACGCGCTCATTTCTTTGCCGGCCAGGCGTGGCAGACGGTACACGCTGCGCTCACGCTTCGCGCCTGATGGCAGCTGATACAGCTCGCCATCCCGGTTACGGCGGTCGTTTCCGACATGGCGTCGAGTTCGGCTACCGCCCCATGACAGGTGTCGCACTGCGCCCCGGCTTCCACATGCTTGCGATGGGTCCAAGTTACCCCCGGCAGCACCTTGTATACGCGCACCCACGGAATCGGCTGTTTCGATTTGGCGTACTCCGCGAGCTTTTTGATCGCCGGCCGGTCGGTGACCATCGTGCTGTGACAGTTCATGCAGGTCGAGGTGGCAGGGAATGTCATCTGTCTACCCGGAGCAGGGTTGGTGTGACAGAGTGGGCACCCCAATCCCATGGCGATATGGGTCTTGTGACTGTACGGCAGCGGCTGCTCGGGAGCCGGGTGCGGGGCGAGATTCGCCTGCACAGCGGGTGCAGCGGGCGAAGCGGGCGAAGCGGGCGAAGCGGGGATGGGCTGCGCCCGCGCAGTACTGACCGCGAGCAACACGAACGCCGCGGCCATCATTGCGAAAATATCAAACGGTCTTTTCATCGTAGCTCTCGCCCCGCCCGGAGTTCTTGCCGATCGACTCGCTCAAGCGGCGTGCCCATTGTCAACAATCTGCTCGAGAGTCTTGCCGTCATCCTGCAGAATGATTGCTGCGGCGTTGCGCCCGGGCAGACCGGTGACCGAGCCGCCCGCCTCGGTACAGGCTCCCGTCTGGTATAGACCCGGAATCGGCATGCGGTAGGGTGTGAAGTTGCCCCAGCGCTTGTCCCTGTGGTGCACACTGCCGCGCCACATCGCCGGATTCATGCGCTCGATGTCCAGCGGACTCATGATGACTTTCGCGAGCACCTTGTCCTTGGTGAGGTTCGTGGTGTGGCGCATGTACCGGGTCAGGAGCGTGTCCGCAACCCGCTCCTTTATTTCATCCCAGTGCTGAGGTCCCTCCTTCAGCGCATATGGCATGCCGCCTTCGATCTTGAGTGTGCAGCAGCCCGGCGGTACCCGACTCTGGTCGTATACCGAGGCATGCACGACCTGAAGGGGATAGTCATCCAGGGTCAACTCGCCGCGCGCCTGATCTGAACTGAGAACGAAGATGCTCTCGGGCCGCTGCATGATCGACGCTTCGGCGCCGGATACGGTCGCACCGTCGGCCAGCGGATACTTCGGCGGTTCGCTCAACGCGTAGTGAAATACGAACATGGCGTGCTCGGGTTGCCAGAGATCTACGCTGGCCTGCAGTGCGTCGCCCCAGAGTTCGCGCGGTGCCATTCCCAAGAGGTGTTTGACGTGAATCGTGGAGATAACTCCTTTCTGCGCCCGGTACTTGGTGCCGTCCGCGCACTCCACGCCCATGCATTTGCCGCTCTCGATGATCAGTTGCGCAACCGGCTTGCCGGTCTGGATGACGCCGTTGTGCGCCTCGATGAATCGTCCCAGTGCCACGCTCAGCATCCCCGAGCCGCCCTTGGGCATCGGCCGGCCGGCCATGTGATCCATCATCGAGAACGCCTGCGCGCCGGTACCCGCGTCGCTCCCGGGTATGCCGGCCCATCGGCCACCCGAGAGATTCGCCGCCTGCATCACGGGACTTTCCCAGACTTGGCGTGCAGCGTCGTAGCCGGACAAGACATCCAGGCGCTGAAAGAACAAGCCTTCGGGCGAATTGGCGCGCTGCGCCGGAGGCAGTGCGGCGACGCGCGCGCGTGCGGCCGCCAGACGCTTGAAAGTCTCCGCATCCTTGGTCGACACGCGCGCAATCGTTGCCGCGGTGCGCTCGGGATCCTTCAGAAACACCGTCAGAGACGGGCCGTCAAGAAATGGAAAGTGCACCACTACCTCCGGATCGAAGGTCTCGTAGCCGTAGTCGCGCAGATTGAGTTCGTTATTGCGCAATAGCGGGTTGCGGGCGATGAGATGGTGCGAACTCGAACACAAGTCCTGCTTAAAACCCGGGAGCAGAATTTCGGCGGTCTTGACGCCGCCGCCGATCATCGGGCGGCCTTCGAGCACGAGCACGCGATTGCCTGCCTTGGCGAGGTACGCGGCACAGATGAGGCTGTTGTGCCCTGCGCCCGCCACGACATAGTCGAACACCTCCGTCCGTGATGCGCCCAAGCCGGTCTGCGTCGAGCCGGTGCCTGTCCGCTGCGATTGCGCCACGCCGGTCGATGCTGCGAGGGCGAGGGGTGCGAGAGCGAGAGGCGTGAGTGCCGCCGTCTTCACAAAATCGCGACGAGTGGTCAATGGCATTGGCGTACTCCTTCGATTCAGACCGAGGCCAGCGCGGCTCTCACACGCTCGGGCAGGAATGGAATGTCCCGGAGCCTGTGGCCCGTCGCGGCGGCGAAGGCGTTCGCGATCGCCGCACCGGTTGGGCCCTGGGCCCCTTCGCCCACGCCGAGTGAGGCTTCGGTCGGACGCTGGATCACCTCAACCTCGACTGCGGGCACTTCGCTGAAGCGCAAGATCGGGTAGTCGATCCAGCTTCTCGTCCGGATGCCCGTTCGATCGACTTTGACGGCTTCCTTCAAAGTCCAGCTGGCCGACTGAATCAGGCCGCCTTCGATCTGGTTCACGATGCCGTCGGGGTTGATCGCGAGACCGGCATCCACCGCCGCCCAGGCCCGCGTGACGCGCACACTGCCGCTGGTGCGGTCGACCTCGACCTCGGCGACCACCGCGCAATAGCATGCATGGTTCTTATATCTCGCGAACCCGATCCCGCGCCCTCGCAGCGTGCTGCCGGTGCCGTGGCCGCCGTCGCCCAGGGTGCTTGGTTGCCAGCCGCTCGTTCTGGCCGCTGCCTCGATCACGGTTCGCGCGCGCTCGTCGCGCAGGTGTCTCAACCGGAATTCCACGGGGTCGGCGCCCGCCGCCGCGGCGCTTTCGTCCATGAGCGATTCGATCGCGAAGACGTTTGCGTAGGCGCCCAGCGTGCGCAGCGATGAGGTTCGCAGCGGCGCGTCGGGCATGTAGTGCTTGAGAATCTTCTGGTTCGGGAAATCGTAGAGCGGGATCGAGTTTCGGTCGGAACCGCCGTTCGGCTGCGGAACGTCAGTCGGAAACGTCGGCTGCGAGGGATGCGCCAAGTACCACGCCGCGAGCAGGTTCACGCCTTCCCGTCCACCGGGCCGCCGCGCATGCGGATAGCTCCACAACTCGTGCCGCCAGTCGACGATGTTGCCATCCGCGCTCAGGCCGGCGCCGACTTTCACGCTCATCGCAGAACCGAACGGCTCCCACATGAACTCATCGTCGCGCATCCACTGCACTCTGACCGGCCTGCCCGGGACCGCGCGGGCGATGAGCGCGGCATCGAAGGCGGCGTCGTCCGCGCCGTTGTGGCCGTAGCAGCCTGCGCCTTCCATGTGAACGCAAACGACGCTTGCCGGTGCGACGCCAAGGACGCGCGCGATATCGCTACGCAACGCGAACACGCCTTGACTATGGGTCCAGACCGTGAGCTTGCCGTCCACCTCGTTGGCCACGGCGCATGACGGGCCGATCGAGGCGTGCAACTGGAACGCCCGGGTGTAGCGTGCCTCGACCTGCCTCACGGCAACCGACGCGCTCGGCGCCGTCTTTTCGTACACCACGGAGTTCTGCGTCGGCAGTTCCGGATCCGGGCGATCGAAGGTGTCGACGAGAGTCGGGGGCAGCTCGGGTCGACTCCAAACGGCTAGCTCGCGCAGCGCCACGAGCGCATTGATTGCCTCTTCTTCGCGCTCGCAGACGACCGCGACGAAACTGCCGTCGCGCACGACCTCGATGACCCCGGGCAACGCCCTCGCGGCCGCGGCATCGAGGCTGACGAGTTCGGCCCCCGGCACCGGCGGCCGCCCAACCCGCGCGTGCACCATGCGGGGCAGCCGAAGGTCCTGCACATACGCCGCACCACCGGTGAATTTCGGCGGAAGGTCACGTCGAGCAAGGCTCTTGCCGATCAACGTGTGCTCGCCTGCGTCTTTGGGCTTAGGGCCGCCGGTCGCCTCGCGCTGCAGCATGGCGTCCGTGGTGACCGCCCAATACGTCGTGTGCTTGCCGCCGGGCGCTGTGATCGTCCCATCGGCGACCGTGAGATCGCTCGACCGGACGTCGAGCCGGGCGGCGGCGGCGGCGAGCAATATCTGGCGCGCCTCGGCGCATGCAAAGCGGATAGCCGTCCCGCTTTGCTCGATCGACTGACTGCCCGCGGTAAAACCCTCATCGGGCGTGAGCGAGGTGTTGGCCGTCACCATGTTGATCCGTTGGTAGCCCACGTCCAGTTCGTCGGCGGCCGCCTGGGCCAGAGCGCTCGCGATCCCCTGTCCGAATTCGACCTTGCCGGTGAACACCGTCACGGTGCCATTGGTATTGACGCGCAGCCACGCCGACAATAGGCGATTGCCGTTGAGACTTCCGGGAAGATGCGCCGGCATCTCGGCGGCCTGTGCCAGCTGGAATAGCGGCGCGTACGCGATTCCAACCACGAGGCCGGTACCGGCTTTCAGAACATTGCGGCGCGAAACCTTCCGAAGTGCTGCCGTCATGACGGCCCGCCCTTGGATGCGCGCAACACCGCACGCACGATGCGATTGTGTGCACCGCATCGGCACAGATGTCCCTCGAGCGCTTGCTTCACCTCCGGCTCGGTCGGTTTCGGGTTGCGCGTGAGCAGCGCCTGCGCGGCAATGATCATCCCATTGCTGCAATAGCCGCACTGGCCGGCCTGTTCATGAATGAATGCGCGTTGCAACGTACTTGGTCGTTGCGGCGTACCCAGTCCTTCGATCGTCGTGATATTGCCCTTGCCGACGGCGCTGATTGGATACACGCAGGAGCGTCGCTCAACGCCGTCGATGAGCACGCTGCAAGCGCCGCATTGCGATTGGCCGCAGCCGAATTTCGCGCCGTTCAACTCGAGATCATTGCGCAGAACGTAAAGCAGCGGTGTGGCGGGCTCGACTCTGACGGAGCGGGCCGTACCGTTGACCCTTAGCGTGAATAGCGTCGGCATGAATTTACGGGGCAATCGTTTGCATCAGGTGCAATCGACTCTACTCCCAATATTTTCAAACGCTGGCACGATCCTTTCGCCCCAGGCTATTCTTCAGATCGGGATATTTTTCCGTCAAGAGGGATCCAAAGTAATAGGTTTTTGAGAACGCCGGACGTGCACCGAGCGCGTCGAGCAGCTGATCGATTTCAGGCAGATGTTCCCAGAGCGTGCCGAGACCCAGATCAGCCATGCGCACCAGCACCGGCATCATGGCGATGTCCGCCAACGTAAGGTCAGTGCCCATCAACCAAGGTCCGCCACTGTGACGCAGGGTCTCGGACATCCGCACGATCGCGCGGCGCAGCCGCTCGAGAGCCTTGTTCATCTCCTCCTCAGAGAACCCGGTACGGCCCATCGAGAGGAGAAATTCCTTGCGCAGGGGCTTCGATTCCGCCAGCGCGACAAAGTCGGCCTCCGGCATGTCGCGATAGTGAGGTAGGAACGCGATATTGTAGGACGGCACTCGCACCGCCGGGGTCGGCACCTCGTCGATGTAGCGAATGAGCGAGCGCATCGCTGCCCGGGCGACCGCATCGTGCGGCACGAGCGGCGTCGGCTCCGGAAAGACCTCGCTCAGGTATTCGATGATGACCGCCGAATCGATTATCACCCGGCCGTCGTGAACCAGGCTGGGCACGACTCCGTTAGGATTGATTTTCAGGTATTCCGGACGAAGCTGATCCCCGGAAAATAGATCCAGCTTGAGTTCGGAGAACGCAAGGTTCTTCTCGTGAAGGGTAAAGCGTACTCGCTGGCTGCACGTGGACTGCGGCGCGTTGTACAAGACAAGACTCTGCATAGCGACCCCCTGTGGTTCTCTCAGCCACGCGGCTCCGGCGCAACCAGCGCATTGTGCCATATGCAAACGTTTGCGGCACGTGAAATATGTCTTATATAGGTGGGTGTTCCGGAACCTCCCCGAGGCACTTGCGAATTTCGCCAATCGTGCATATAGTGCAAACGTTTGCACAATTAAATGCAGCCAGCGCTTGCGTCAAAGCCGGCCAAAACGTGCGGCTACGCCAGCCGATAGAGGTTGAAAAACGACGATTGGGGGAAGTTATTATGAGTGAAATGGTACGTCTGCTCGCCTCACTGCGGGCCGGTCGCGGAGTCGGGATTCGGGTGGGTCTGGCCACCGTGGCATTGGGAATCACCGGGGCTTTCAACGCAACCGTATCCTCGGCCGCTGACGTCAAGGCCGCTGCGGCCGCCGGCGACACGGACGCCAACATCGATGAAATTGTCGTCACGGCGCGAAAGCGTTCCGAGAATCTCAGAGACATACCCGCGTCGATCACCGCCATTTCGGCCGCGACTCTCGAGGACGCGCACGTAACCCAGCTCGATGATCTGAATTCGCTGGTTACAAACCTCAATGTCGTGGAGGCGCATGACAATACGCCGGACGTGACGCTGCGCGGCGTCGGCGCCTTCGGCGTGGTGCAAGGTGTCGGCTTCTACGCCAATGATGTGCAGTTGTTCGAGGGCCAGATCGCGAGGCCGATCGACATCGAGCGCATCGAAGTGCTGAAAGGCCCGCAGGGGACATTATTCGGCGGCGCCAACGTCGGCGGGGCCATCAAGTACGTGACAAAGGATCCGACCACCACCTGGCAGAACGAAGCGACCGCTGAATTCGGATCCTACGATACGCGCAACTACCAGGCGGTATTTTCCGGTCCGCTGAGCGACACCGTCGGCATACGGGCCAGCGTCTATTACGACACGCACGGCGGATACATCTACGACACCTATAACAAATTCGATTACGGCGCAGCCAACGATCACGGCGCCCGCATCACCTTGGTAGCCGCGCCGAACGAAGACAATAAAATACGCGTGCACGTGAGCGCGGACGACTTCAATACGAGTTCGCAGAATCTCATGTACACGCCGCCTGACGCACAAACCTACTATTATTCGGTGAACGATTACTTCGTTCCCTCTTTCAACCGGCACATTATCTCCGCGGACGTGCAATTCGACCATCAGATAAACCCAGATGTCGCGCTCACCTCGTTGAGTTCCTATTTCACGTCCTACAATCGCGGAAACACGGATTTCAACAAGAAACCCATTCCCCTGGATTTCTTGCAGCAGAACGTCGACAACCGGGTCTATAGCGAGGAGCTTCGCCTGGCTTCCACGGGGAGTTCGAACTTGGACTGGCTCGTCGGTGCGTTCTTCCAGGGACACAAGAGTGCGCTGATGAGCAAGGATAATAATTACAACGGCGACCCCCTCAACCCGGTGCTTTTGAGCACTGATTTCGACCGCGATGAGAAGAGGCAGGATCAATATGCTCTGTTCGGCGACCTCACGTATCACCATGGAGATTGGCAGTACGAAGTGGGTTTGCGGGCGGAGTATTACACGAGTTCTCTGACGGCCGTGAACACGAATAACCTCGATCCCAACACGGGCTTGGTGCTGCCCATTGCTCCCGGCCGTCTCACTGCACATGAGTTCTCGCCCCGAGTTTCGGTGCAGTACAAGTTCAGCCCAACCCTGAACGTGTATGGCACGATTGCGCGCGGTTTCACGCCCGGCGACGAGATCGAGGAGAACTTTGTCGTTCATCCCTACCGGCCGGAGCTTGCCACCAACTATGAGGTGGGCATGAAGTCTTTGCTGGAGCACAGCGTGCAGCTCAACGTCGCTCTTTTCTATACGACCTATAAGGATCGGCTGTATCTGTTTCAGGCACTGGCGGGTTCGATAATCACGGACTTGACCACGAACATCGGATCGTCGACGAACTACGGCGCGGAATTCGATATTGCCGCGCCCCTGCCGGGCGGATTCAAGGTGAGCGGCGGGATGGGTGTGCTTCGAGCGACGTGGGGCAACATTACGAACTATGTCGATCCGGTCACTGGGCTGGCGATTCCCAATCTCAA
Organism: Steroidobacteraceae bacterium; assembly: GCA_036498345.1. Classification (GTDB taxonomy): domain Bacteria; phylum Pseudomonadota; class Gammaproteobacteria; order Steroidobacterales; family Steroidobacteraceae; genus Bog-1198. The sequence goes on along the minus strand of DASYFQ010000147.1, from coordinate 7,242 downwards.
GGGTCTCACCGTGCCGTTTGCCCCGGCGTATACGGGGAATGCGACGCTCGAATGGAAGCACGATTTCGGCGGCTACGAATTCGGTTCCCGTGCGACGGGCTTGTTCGTCGGTCGTTCCTACTGGGATCCTCAGGACGCGGCCTATCAGCGGGCATATAACCAGATGAATTTGTCCGCCTCAGTCGAGCACAGTATCTGGAAGGTGTCCGCAAGCGTCACCAACTTGACGCAGTCCGAATACAACACCATTTACTGGGTCTCGACCGATGTGGGCGCGCCCTTCAACATAGCACGCGTCAATCGGCCGAGATGGTTCCTGGTGGACGCTTCGGTGCGCTTCTAGGTCGACCAAGGCGCTGTTCGCTGGCAACGGGTTTGCCCGCCAGCGTCAGCGCGGAGTCTGCTGATCAAGCGCGGTTTTCTCCACCGTAGAGCACGCTCATGCCCGCGACGGCGGCGGCCATCTTGGCGCGCAGATCCGGCGGTTCCAGCACTTCGGCTTCCGCTCCGAACCGCAGAAGTTCGACGCAGGCTTGACGAAGGGACCCGACAGGCATGACCGCAGTGCGCCATCCTTCAGCATCAAATTTCCCCGATATCCGCGTCGCTGCGCAGACATAGGGCGACGTAAATGCTTCGAGCATCTTCACCGCCCAGGGTGAAAGCCGGACCGTTGCCACGTTCTGATGAAGCTCTGCCTCCAGGCGTTGCGTCGAGGCCTGCCAATAGCGCGCAAGGTTGAATGCCTTCGGCCGCTCGAAGCACTGATCAAGCACATCAAGGTCGAGCATGCGGGAGACCCGGTAGGTCCGGGCGTCACCATTGACCCGGCCGACGAGATACCAGGCGCCGCTCTTCAGAACGAGGCCGAGCGGTTCGACCACGCGTTGCTTTTCCGCCTTCCAACTTTGGTAGCGGATACGTATGAGGCGCTGCGCCCAGACCGCATCGGCGACGAGCGGCAAATGCTTCGGCCGCTCGGCCTGGGCGAACCACGCGGGCGCGTCAAGATGGAAACGCGCGCGCATCTGTTCGGCGCCGGCGCGCAACGGGGCCGGCATGGCGGAGAGGAGCTTATTCCGCGCCGCCGCCATGACCGCGCCGATGCCAAGGTCGGCAGCAGGACCCGAAAGATCGGTCATAAACAGCGCCTCAGCTTCCTTCGCGGAGAGTCCGTTCAGCTGCGTGCGATAACCGTCGAGCAACCGGTACCCGCCATCGGAGCCACGCTCGCTATACACGGGAATACCCGCCGCGCTCAGCCCGTCGATATCGCGGTAGATGGTGCGCAGCGAGACCTCGCATTCGGCGGCGAGCTCCGGCGCGGTGACATGCCCGCGAGCCTGAAGGATGGTGAGGATGGTCAATAGGCGGCTGGCACGCATGGACAGTAATTTAATCAAACATGACAGATTTTGACAGGTATGGGAGGCCATTCTTGACCGGTCGGCCAAATGCTCGACGCCGCGATTCCCCAACATTAAGAGGGCCGAACCCATGACCGCGAATGAAACCATCATCCTTTACCACGCACCGCAGTCCCGTTCGTCAGCCACGCTGACGCTTCTTGAAGAGCTCGGCGCACCATACGAGTTGCAAATCCTCAACATGAAGGCCGGCGAACAGCGCCAGCGCGGATATCTGGCGGTCAATCCGCTCGGCAAGGTGCCGGCAATCCGGCATCGTGGTGCGCTGGTTACCGAACAGGTGGCAATCTTTCTTTATCTCGCGGATCTCTTCCCGAAAGCCGGTCTAGCCCCGGCGGTCGGCGATCCCCTGCGCGGCCCCTATTTACGCTGGATGGTCTATTACGCCGCCTGCTACGAGCCAGCGGTGGTCGACCAAGCGATGAAGCGCACGCCGGCCCCGCTGGCGATGTCGCCGTACGGCGATTTCGACACCATGCTGGCAGCTATCCTCGAAAGGCTCGCCGATTCGCCCTGCCTGCTCGGAGAGGTTTTTTCCGCAGCCGACGTCCTATGGGGCATGGCGCTCCAATGGGGGACGATGTTCAAGATCATTCCGGAAAGCCCCAACGTCGCAAGCTATGTGGCGCGCGTGACTGCGCGGGCAAGTTTCGCCAAGGTTGCCGCGCTGGACGCCGGGTGGGCCGCTGAACACGAACGGGCTGTTAAAGAGATCAATCCATGATCGACGGCGGCTACCTCGCATGAAGTAGCGCGCGGTCGACCGGCTCGTATGACCTTGAACTATATGGGGATCTAGTTAACACCGGTGGCCTGGTTCGGGCTACCATCGAACGCGCTGGTGACGCACAGCCACCGTCCAGGGGCGACGCAGTGAGCGAGGGTCGTTCAAAGCGATTTGAATTGCGCCACATGGCGCGGTGGCTGGCGATCGGCCTGCTGCTGGTAAGTCCGCTGTCGAGTCGAGGTATCGACGCCGCCGCATCCGTTGACCGATTTGCGACGCTCATTGAACTCAATGGTCCAATCGGGCCCGCAATCAGTCGCTATGTCGAGCAGTCTCTCCTGGACGCCGACAATCAGCACAGCGCCGTCGTCATCCTTCAGATGGATACACCGGGCGGCCTTGATACCTCCATGCGCGACATCATCAAGGCAATACTCGCCTCGCCAGTGCCGGTGGTGAGCTATGTGGCACCCAGTGGTGCGCGCGCGGCGAGTGCAGGGACGTACATCCTGTACGCGAGTCACCTCGCCGCGATGGCCCCCGCGACTAATCTGGGTGCAGCGACGCCGATTTCGATTGGCGGTGAGCCGAGCAGGCCGCCGGCAACGCCGCCGGTCAATCCCAGCGCCGACAAGAAACCGAAAGAGCCGGAAGAGATTCCCTCAAGCACCGCGAGTGAGCGCAAGGCCGTCAATGATGCCGTCGCGTACATCCGCGCGCTGGCGGAATTGCGCGGCCGCAATGCCGATTGGGCCGAATCTGCCGTGCGGGAGGCCGCGAGCCTGTCCGCCACCGACGCACTCAAGCAAAATGTGATTGAAATCGTCGCGAAGGACGTTTCGGATTTACTGCTGCAGTTGCAGGGACGCAAGGTGAACGCGGCGAATCATGAGGTGGTGCTCAATACCCAGGGACTCGCGGTGCGCCGCATTGCGCCGGACTGGCGCACGCGTTTGCTGTTGGTACTGACCCATCCCACCATTGCATACGGGCTGCTATTGGTCGGCATTTACGGCCTGCTGCTCGAGGGCTATAACCCCGGAGCGGTGCTGCCTGGCGTTGTCGGTGCGCTGTCGCTGCTGCTGGGGCTTTACGGTTTGCAATTGCTGGCGGTCAACTACGCCGGTCTCGCCCTCATGGCATTGGGCGTGGGCCTGATCGTCGCGGAATTCTTTATGCCGGCATTTGGATCGTTGGGCGTCGGTGGTCTCGCGTCATTTGTCATCGGTTCCATCATTTTATTCGACAATCATGAATCGGGAATGCGCGTGGCATTGCCGGTGATCGTGGGTATTGCGGTTGCCGGAGGACTCATCATCGTCACCATCGGCTGGCTGGCGGCTCGTGCGCGGCGCCGACCCTTGAGCACGGGCGTCGAGACGATGATCGGCGCGTCCGTTGAAGCGATCAGTGATTGTCAGGACAGGTGCGTCGTGCGCTATGGCGGAGAATTGTGGAACGCCCGCACCGCGAGGCCACTGCGTGCGGGTCAGCAGGCCCGTATCGTCAAAGTGGTGGAGCTGACGCTCTGGGTGGAACCTCGCCAGGATTAACTCGCCAGGATCAAAAGGAGTCATCGATGAGCCTTTCGTTACCCGTCATCGTCGTCATATTGCTGCTGCTGGTCGTGGGTTCGATACGCGTCCTCAAGGAATACGAGCGCGGTGTGATGTTCACGCTCGGCCGATTCACCGGTGTCAAGGGTCCCGGCGTGCGGCTGGTACTGCCGGGGATTCAGCAGATGAAGAAGCTGGAGCTGCGGACCATCGTGCTGAATGTGCCGAAGCAGGACGTGATTTCCAGGGACAACGTGTCGGTGAAAGTCAGTGCGGTAGTTTATTTTCGTATCGTCGATCCGGAAAAGGCCGTTCTGCAGGTCACCAACCCGTGGGAAGCGACCAGTCAGCTCGCACAGACGACGCTGCGTTCGGTGGCGGGGCAACACGAAATGGATGAGATGCTCGCTCAGCGAGATAAGCTCAACGCCGCTATCCAACAGATCCTTGACGCGAACACCGCCGCCTGGGGTATGAAGGTGACCAACGTCGAAATCAAGGATATCGATCTGGATGAGACCATGATCCGCGCGATGGCGCGACAGGCCGAAGCCGAACGCGGCAGACGCGCCAAAGTGATCCACGCAGAGGGCGAAAAGCAAGCGGCGCAAACGCTGGCGGAGGCCGCCAAGATCCTATCGGCCGAGCCCGCGTCGTTACAGCTGCGTTATTTGCAGACGCTCGCCGACATTTCCGGCGAAAAGAGTTCGACGATCGTGTTCCCGTTGCCCATCGACCTGATCATGCCGCTGTTGCGATCCGTGAAACGCGACTAAAGCGCGACCAACGCTACGGCCGCCCTATGCCCGGACTCAGGCGTCGATCGTCGCCATCCATGCGGCGGCGACTCGCGCGCCCGCCACGGGTTGCTCACGCAGGATGCCGTAGAGCCGTTCGAACTGCGATTCATCCAGGCGCACGGCGACCGCGAGCGCGTTTTCCTTCAGACGCCTGATGTTGCGCGTGCCCGGAATCGGCACCACGTACGGTGTGCAGTCGAGCAGCCAGGCGAGGGCCACCTGAGCCGGCGTGTAGCCCGCTTCACGCGCGATCTCGGAGACGATATCCACCAGATGGAGGTTGGTGGCGAAATTCTCGTCCGAGAAGCGCGGATTGTCGCGCCGAAAGTCGCCTGCATCGAGGTCCTCGATCCGTTTGATCGCCCCCGTCAGGAAACCGCGGCCGAGCGGGCTATAGGCAACCACTCCGATGCCGAGTTCTTCGCACACCGGCAGAATCGTGGGTTCCAAATCACGAGTCCACAGCGAGTACTCGCTTTGCAGCGCCGCGATCGGATGTACCCGCTCGGCGCGGCGGATGGTGTTCGCCGACGCTTCGGATAAACCCAAATGGCCCACTTTGCCGGCCTTGACGAGATCTGCCATTGCGCCGACGGTTTCTTCGATTGCAACTCTTGGGTCGACGCGGTGCTGGTAGTATAAATCGATGTGATCGACGCCAAGCCTCTCCAGGCTGGCATCGCAGGCCGCGTGCACATATTCGGGTGTTCCATTGATGCCGAGGAACGCGCCGCCGGAGCCGCGCACGTTGCCGAATTTGGTGGCAAGTACGACTTCCTTGCGGCGAGTCTTCAAGACCTTTGCGATCAGGCGTTCGTTGGCGCCGCTGCCGTACACGTCGGCGGTGTCGAGAAAGTTGATGCCGATGTCGAGTGCGGCGTTGAGCACGCCGAGATTTGTGGTTTCATCGGCTGGCCCGTAGAAATCGGACATGCCCATGCAACCCAGGCCGACGGAAGAGACTTCAAGGCCTTGCAGACCCAGTTTGCGCCGAGGAATGATCATGCCCATGAAGATTCTCCGAGGGTGAGTACGGTGGTGGAGTAGATCCTAAGCGGCCGCCGTAGGGCGGCGTTAGACCATTACTGTCCGGTTCTTGCCTGATCCTGCAAGCAGTGTAATCTTGGTATCGGATGATGCGGCTGACGATTAATATCCACGCGTAGCTCGAGGACCGCACCAGAACCATGTTCGACGGCAATTTGCATAGCGCCCAAGACCTCCGGCGGATTGCCGAACGGCAGCAGGAGCTGACCGCGCGGGTTGCTCGATCGGCTCCGGTCGATGGCGTGCATCAGACAGCGTTCCCTGCGCTGGCGCTCAACCGTGCCAGCGTCCCCACGGTTTGCATGCCGACCGTCTGTCCACCGTGCTTAGGGTTCGTCGTCCAGGGCCGTAAGCGCGCGCTGCTGAACGATGAAGTGTTCCACTATGACGCGCTGAACTACTTGGTGGTGCCGGTCACCTTGCCCATGATGGGCCAAGTGGTCGAAGCCACCACGGACCGTCCGTTCTTATCCCTGCGACTGGACCTCGATCTTGAAGAAATCGCGCGCTTGTTGCTGGAGCTGGGCGACCGCGGCGCGGCGCCGGTCGCGGCCGATCGCGCCCTGTTCGTTGCGCGCATGGACGAGCCTCTGCTGGACGCGGTTTTGCGCATGGTGAAGCTGCTCGAGACACCGGAGGACATTGCAGTACTGGCGCCGGCGGTACAGCGAGAAATCTACTACCGAGTCTTGCGCGGTGAACTCGGGCAGCGCCTGGTCGATTTGGCCGAGCGCGAGAGCGGGAATCATCGCATCGTCCGGGCCGTCGAATGGCTCAAGCAGCGCTATGCGGCGCCGCTGCGTATCGAGGCTCTCGCGGATGCCGTGCACATGAGTCCGTCCACGCTCCATCATCGTTTCAAGGCGGTCACTTCGATGTCGCCGCTGCAATACCAGAAGCATTTGCGACTGCACGAAGCACGGAGGCTGATGTTCGTCGACGGCATCGAATGCGCCACTGCCGGGCATCGTGTCGGCTACGAAAGCCCTTCACAGTTCAGTCGCGAATACCGGCGCCTGTTTGGTGCGCCACCACGGGTCGAGATCGCGCGCCTGCGCGACGCCGGCGTCGTAGCGTAGCCCAACGTCGATTCATCGCGGCCGGAAATTTTCCGGGCCGAGGAGGGCGATTGTGGGTCAGCGATCTGCGGGCGATCCGCTGCGGAAGCAGATACAGGGGTTCATTTGACGTTGAGCTCCTTCAGCAGGGATTTTGCGCCGTACACCGTGTCGAGCGCCTCGCGAATGATCGCGGGGTGCACGGCGATCGCACGATTGTTCGCAGCATTGAACCAGTAGCGACCGGCAATCGAGTGAATGTTGCCGTCGAACATCAAACCGACGATCTCGCCGCCGGCATCGATCAATGGGCTGCCCGAGTTTCCGCCGACGATGTCGTTGTTGGTCGAGATGCAGAACGGCGTGCGCATATCGAGCTTGTCCTTCACTCTGATCCAGCTAGCCGGTATCTTGAAGGGAGAAGCGCCCGTAGCGCGCTCAAAGGCGCGGTTCAAATGAGTGAACGGTTCGATGGGCGTGCCGTCTTCGACCCATCCCTGGACCGTGCCGTAGTTGAGCCGCAGCGTGAATGTGGCGTCCGGGTAGACGTTCGTGCCGTAGGCTTTGAATCGCGCCGCTGCGATTCTTTGCGCTGCGGCCGCAACGGGAGCTTCCACTTCATCGTCG
>DASYFQ010000146.1:0-6287 GCA_036498345.1 Steroidobacteraceae bacterium | reverse complement strand
CTGCTATCCGGCGAGTGCAGCGAAGATGAATTCATCGACGGATTGTCCAATTCCCCGGACGCCGGTGCCGATTCGGTATGGAACGTCGTGGCGTTGCTCGATCAGCGCTACCGGCTGGGACAAGTGCCGATCGATCTGTTTCGTTCCATCGAAGCCAGGATCGCGCGGCGCGAACTGAGCGCCGCGGATTCCGGCTACACCATAGAATTCGAGCCGACTCCCGCAGCGCCCCGCGTGACCACGCAGAACCTTGGCGCTGACGCTGCGATCAATTCGGCACTGAATCGGTCGGCGCCGCCCGGCGTTGAAATCGGCCGCGTGTTGCGCAACCGGTACGTGATCGAGAGCGGGCTGGGCCGCGGCGGCATTGGGACAGTGTTCAAAGCCTTGGATCGCTACCGCTGCGATCTTCCCGAAGGCAATCGTCACGTCGCGATAAAATTTCTGAACAAAAAAACCGACGGTGCGCAGCTCCTGTCGAATCTGCGGCGCGAGTTCTTTTGCGCGCAGGCACTTTCCCACCCGAACATCGTCAAGGTGTACGAACTCGAACTGGAAGGTGATGCGGCATTTTTCACCATGGAATTGCTCGACGGCGAGCTGCTGAGCGACCTGATCGGTCGTCTCGGTCCCGCGCCTATTTCCAGGACCATGGCCTGGACGATCATACGAGAGGTCGGCGCGGCGCTGGCGCATGCGCATTCCCGCAACGTCGCGCACGGCGATTTGAAGCCGCAGAATATAATGATGACGAAGTCAGGCGAGGTGCGCCTGCTCGATTTCGGCGCCTCCAACACCCTTCCCCGCCACATCGCCGGCGCCGGTGCGACGCATGGAACCCGGATCACCGCATTGACGCCGGCTTACGCGTGCTGCGAACTCTTGGAGGGCCAACACGCCGATCCGCGGGACGACCTGTATGCGCTTGCGTGCCTGTCGTACGAATTGTTGTCGGGAAAGCACCCTTTCGACCGGCGGCGCTCCTCGGAGGCTCGAGACCGCGGCATGCTCGCGCAGCGGCCGCCGGGGCTGACACGGCGGCAATGGGAAACCCTGAGAAACGGCCTTGCCTGGAAGCGGCAGGACCGATCGATGACGGTACACGATTGGATTGCGCGCCTGACCGAGGCGCCGGCGGCATCGTCGATCTTGAGGCCCCTGCACTCGACGCCTGCGAGGCGCGCCGCGGCGGTCGCGCTCGGAGCCAGCGTCATTCTCGGCTTGGGACTATGGGCCGCGTTTCACGCTCCATCGTCCGACCGCAAAATCGGCGGCGACGCTGCCACCGCAACGTCCATCGCGCAGGAGGACATCGCCCCGGCGGCGGCACCTCCCGTCGCGCAAGACATCGCCCGGGCGGCGGCACCTCCCGTTGCGCAAGACATCGCGGCTGCCGCGGCGTCGCACATCGCACCGGGCGTCGTATCGCCCAACGGGCAGGCCGCAGCGCTCCCATCGAGTGCTGCACCGGCGCGGCGGCAAGGGCCGTCGGCTGACGTCAACCGCATCAGCATCTCGGCCGACGCGTATAGGATGAGGTCGGGACAGAAATTTGCGGAGGTCCACGTGCGCCGTTCCTCCGGCTCCGAGAGCGACACGAGCTTTGCGTGGTGGACCGAACCCTCCACGGCCGAACCTGGCGTCGATTATGTAGCCCAGGATCGGATAACCCAGTGGTTGCCTCGCGGCAAGCGCATGGCGAGTTTATTCATCCGGCTCCTGCCCAATCCCGCGCGCACTCAGCCCGCGGTGTTCTATGTGGTCATCGGTCAACCTGGCAACGGCGCCTCGCTGGGCCGCGCGCGCACCGCAGTGGAATTGCCGGCCAAGTGACGTCAGGGGTTACGGCCCCTCGAGCGCCTGATTCAACCGCGTCACTCCACGAACCGACATTCCCTCGGGAAGCCGCTTCGGCACGTTCGCTTCGGGAACTACCGCCGATTTGAAGCCATGTTTCGCCGCCTCGCGCAGGCGCTCCTCGCCGAACGGCACCGGTCGAATCTCGCCCGCCAACCCCAACTCGCCGAACGCGATCAGGGAATTGGAAACCGGTACGTCCCGCAAGCTCGACCGCGCGGCCATCACGATGGCCAAATCTCCGGCAGTCTCCGCCAAGCGCACGCCGCCGACGACATTGGCAAACACATCTTGCCCCTGCAATTGCAATCCCGCGTGACGGTGAGCCACCGCAAGCAGCATCGTGAGGCGGTTGCCGTCGATGCCGACGGCGACGCGGCGCGGATTGGCGCTCAACGCAGCGTCCGCGAGCACTTGCACTTCGATCAGCAGCGAGCGCGTTCCCTCGCGCATCACCGTGATCACGCTGCCCGGAACGGGTTCGGCATGCCGCGATAGAAAAATCGCCGATGGGTTCGTGACTTCGCGCAAACCCTGCTCGACCATAGCGAAAACGCCGATTTCATTGGCGGCGCCGAAGCGGTTTTTCACGGAGCGCAGGACGCGGAAGCGGCTGCCGGTGTCGCTCTCGAAGTAGAGTACCGTGTCGACCATGTGCTCGAGCACCCGGGGTCCCGCGATTTGCCCTTCCTTGGTGACGTGACCGACGAGCAGCACCGCCGTGCCGCTGGCTTTCGCGAAGCGCACCAGTTCCGCCGTGCACTCGCGCAGCTGCGAGACGGCGCCCGGCGCCGCTTCGATACGCTCCGAGTGCATGGTTTGGATGGAATCTACGATCAGCACGCGCGCGGCGAGTCCCGACGCCGCGCCGACGATGTTCTCCACGCAGGTCTCGGCGATCAGCCGGGCAGTGGCGGCCTCCAGTCCCAGTCGCCGGGCGCGAAGTGCGACTTGCTTCAAAGATTCCTCGCCGGTGGCGTACAGCACCGGTCCCGAGGCCTGGAGGGCCGCCGCCGCCTGCAACATCAGCGTCGACTTGCCGATCCCAGGATCGCCGCCGATCAGGGTCGCGGAACCCGATACCAGGCCGCCGCCCAGCACTCGATCGAGTTCGGTCGATCCGGTCGTCAGCCGGGGTTGTTCGAGAACGGCCTCCGCGGCCAGCGACGAAGAGGCATCAGTGCGGGGAACCCTGATCGCCGCTGAGGGTTTTCGTGTAGTTGTCGACTCGAGCTCGGCGATAAGAGTGTTCCACTCGCCGCAACCGCCGCACTGCCCCTGCCATTTGGGAGAAGATGCTCCGCAGTTCTGGCAGATAAAGACCTCTTTCGACTTCGCCATTGGGTTCCTTAGCATCGATTTGTGATCTTAGCATTGCAGTTAGCTCGGCCCGATCACCTATACTGCCGGCCTTCTGGATTTGGATTATGTCTACTGCATGCGCAAATTGGGGCTGATCGCAGCGATCGTGGGGTTGGGAACCTTGAGTGTGGGCCTATTGCTCCGGGGAATCGCAAATCTCGACACCTGGCTATGGCTCCCGGGAACAGTTCTATTGACCGCCGGAAGCGCGCTGGTTCTCTGGCACCGCTTCGCCGGGTCCTCTGCGGCGACTCCCCAGCCCAAGATCCCGAGACCCGTGGGGACCGACACCGCGCGCCTTCTCGACAATTTCGAACAGCGCTTCGCCGAGCTCAAGGGGCGCAAACCCAACGCCACCGTGTTGGGTGATTTGTACACGCTCGGGACCCAGCTGGAACAGCGTGGCCGGGCACCGCAAGCCACCGCCGTGTACCGCCACTTGGCCCGCTTCGACAACACCTACCGAGATGTGGCCGCCCGCCTGCGTCGGCTGATGGACGCCGAGCGCGCCAAACCGAAAGCCGCGCCGCCTGCTCCCGACAGACCCTCGCTGAACCCGGCCCCTGCGGCATCGGCCGCGTCAACGGTCGCCGCGCCGGCCACGGCATCGGCCGCCGGCAGCCTCAATCCGCCGGCATCCGCGAACGGAGACCTGCAGCGTCTGGGCCGCTACCAGCTGGAACGCGAAATCGGACGCGGCGCGATGGGAATCGTCTATCTGGGACGTGATACGGCCATCAACCGTTTGGTGGCAATCAAGGCCATACCGCTCGCCAGTGAATTCAGCGACGCCGAACTCGTCGAGGCCCGATCGCGCTTCTTTCGCGAGGCGGAGACTGCCGGCCGCCTCAATCATCCGAACATCGTGACCATCTATGATGTCGGCGAGGAACGCGGACTCGCCTATATCGCGATGGAATATCTCAAGGGCCGGCATTTGAGCGACTATGCGAAATCCGACAGTCTCATGGAACCGCGAAAAGTGCTGGAAGTCATCGGCCGCACGGCCGACGCGCTGGGGTTCGCGCACAAACAGCAAGTCGTCCACCGAGATATCAAGCCGGCAAATCTGATGTACGATTCCAGCACCGATATTTTGAAAATCACCGACTTCGGCATTGCGCGTCTCTCCGGCGCCGGCAGCACCCGCACGGGCATCGTGCTCGGCACCCCTTCCTTCATGTCGCCGGAGCAGCTCGAGGGACGAACTGTGACAGGTCACTCGGACTTGTTTTCGCTGGGTGTTAGCCTATTTCAATTGTTGACCGGCCAGCTTCCCTTCACCGCAGATTCGATGACCGGCCTGATGCAGCAGATCGCCGAAGCGCCGCATCCGCCGTTGCGAGCCTTCCGGCCGGATCTGCCCGCCTGCGTCGAGACCGTCGTCGATCGCGCGCTCGCCAAGAATCCCGATGCGCGGTACGACTCAGGAGCCCACATGGCTGCGGCCCTGGAAGACTGCCGGTCCCGGATACCGAGTGGACTGCCATGATTGGACGAAGCGCATGACTTTGAAGGGCAAAATCGCCAGCGTGGCGCTGACCGACACCGGGAAGGTCCGCGAGCACAACGAAGACATGATCGGCACCGAGGCCGACATTGGTCTGTTTGTCCTGGCCGACGGCATGGGCGGCTATAACGCGGGCGAAGTCGCGAGCGGCATCGCAGTCAAAACCATCATCAATCTGGTCCGTGATGCGGTCATGCGCGAGGATCTGAGCGTGCCCGATCCGGAAACCGGATTGACGCGCCCGAGCATCATCTTGCGTGATGCGATTCACAGAGCCAACAAAATCATCTACCACACATCGAAGACCCAGCCTCAATGTGAGGGAATGGGCACTACGGTGGTGGCGTGCTTGTTTCATGATAACAAGATGTCGATCGCGCACGTCGGAGACTCGAGGCTTTACCGTTTGCGGGACAACCGTTTCGAGCAGATGACCCTCGACCATTCGCTGCTGCAAGAGCTGGTGGACCGGGGCTTTTACTCGCAGCAGGAAGCACAACGTGCGACCAACAAGAATTATGTGACGCGGGCACTAGGAGTCGAACAAAACGTCGAGGTGGAGATCCACGAGCAGCCGGTGCAGAAGTCCGATTACTACGTACTCTGTTCCGACGGCTTATCCGACATGATCGAAGATGAGGATATTCACTTAACAATCAGTACCTTTAGTGCTAATCTTGATACTGTTGCTAAGCAATTGATACAGCTCTCTAACGATAATGGCGGGCGGGACAACGTATCGGTGATCATGGCCCATGTGGCCGAGCCGTTCCCTGCACACCGGCGTATATTTGACAAAATCTTGGGATGGTTCGGTTAGGGATATGGAGTCTAAATGGCACGCCTGATGCTCAGCTTGGATGGTTCGATCCTCGCGGAATACAACATGAACAAGGAGCGCTATACGATCGGGCGCCTGCCGGACAATGATATTCGTATCGACAATCCGGCGGTGAGCGGCCATCACTCGCTCATCATCAATATTCTGAACGATTCCTTTCTGGAAGATTTGAACAGCACCAATGGCACGTACGTCAACGGCAAGCTGATCAAGAAACACGCCATGCAGCACGGCGACGTGATCACCGTCGGCCATCATCAGCTGCGCTTCGTCGACAGCCAGGACGGCGAGGCTGAGCAGGACGAATTCGAAAAAACCATGGTCATCACCCCGAGCTCACAGGGTGAGGAACGCATTCGGCGGGTCGGCGTTGCAGTGGATCAAGCCGCCAAGGCGGTGGCCGCCAAGCGTCCCGGCGTGCCGGACAATGCCACGGCGTTGCCGAAGGCCAAGCTTCAGGTGCTGAGCGGCGCCTTTGCCGGCCGCGAGCTCGAACTGACCAAGGCGCTCACCACGCTCGGCCGTCCGGGCGTACAAGTGGCGGCCATCACCCGGCGCGCCGAAGGCTATTTCATCGTGCACGTGGACAGCGGCAGGGAAAACGACTATCCGCAGGTCAACGGCGTACCGATCGGACCGCAGGCCCGCCGCCTGAACGACAACGACGTGGTGCAGTTGGCCGGCGTGAAGATGGGGTTCTTCGAAAGCTAATTGCCG
>DASYFQ010000145.1:0-2188 GCA_036498345.1 Steroidobacteraceae bacterium | reverse complement strand
GATGCGGCGGAGCGGCTGTACGCGGATGCGCTCGGCGCCCTCTGCACCATGCAGACGGCCGACAATGCGATGGTGCGCGAATTGCCGCGCTACACCCACGCCTTGCTGATGCGCGAAATGGAACTCATGCCGGAGTGGTTCTTGCACCGTCATCTCGGGGTGCAGATCTCGTCCGCCGAACGCGGCATGCTGGATCGGCTGTTCGAGACCCTGGCGCAAAGCGCCTTGACGCAACCCGCCGCCTTCGTGCATCGCGACTATCACTCGCGGAATCTGTTGGTCACGGCGGATAACAATCCCGGTATTTTGGATTTTCAAGATGCAGTGTGGGGACCTGTGACCTACGATTTGGTGTCGCTGCTCAAGGATTGCTATGTCGCGTGGCCGGCGGCGCGGGTAAGCGCCTGGGCCTTGCAATACCGCGAACGGTTGCTGGCCGGGGGATTTGCCTCGAGTTTAACCAAGGCCGAGTTCATCCATGGGTTCGATCTCGTCGGCTTGCAGCGGCACATCAAGGTGCTGGGGATTTTCGCGCGCCTCCATTATCGGGACGGCAAGGTCCAATACCTCAAGGATTTGCCGCGCGTGCTGCGCTACACGCGGGACGCGGCCGCGGCCTACGCGGAGACGGCGGAGTTTGCGGAGTTCATCGCCGACCGCGTCGATCCGGAATTTCTCGCCGCCCAGAGCCGAGCGCTCGCGTGAGCGCGTCGCCCGAACGCCCGCGGACAGCCATGATCCTGGCGGCCGGGCGCGGCGAACGCCTGCGGCCGATGACCGACACGACACCCAAGCCGCTCCTCCGGGTGCGCGGTCAGCCGTTGATCGAGCGCCATGTGATGCGCCTGGCGCGCGCCGGCGTGGAGCGCATCGTGATCAATCTGGCTTGGCTGGGTTCGCAGATCCGCGAGTATCTGGGGGATGGCTCGCGCTACGGCGTGGCGATTGTCTACAGCGAGGAACAGCCGCGGGCGCTCGAGACCGCCGGCGGCATCGTTCGCGCCCTGCCGCACTTGGGTCCGGCGCCCTTTGCGGTGGTCAACGGCGACATTTATACGGATTTTCCTTTCGAGACGCTCGAGGTTGGCGCCGATCGGGACGCGCACCTGGTATTGGCGCCCAACCCGCCGCAGCACCCTCGAGGAGATTTTGGAATGGAGCAGGGCCTCGCGCTCGGCGCGGCTGCGAGCCAGTACACTTTTTCCGGCATCGCCATGTACCGAAGCACGTTTTTCGCCGGCTGTACGGACGGCGTGTTCCCGTTGAAGCCCTTGCTGCTGCGTTCCATGGCCGCGAAACGCTGTTCCGCTGAGCTGTACACCGGCGTGTGGGAGGATGTCGGCACTCCCGAGCGGCTGTCTGCTTTGAACGCCTAGCTGGAGTACAATTTGGGCATGTCGGAGTTCAAGGGCATACCCATACTTCAAGAGCAGCGCCCCACTCGCAGCGGTGATAAATACACCACCGCTCAGGGTTTTACCGCGATCAAGGACGGCGTGAAGCCGAAGGCTGCGGCGCACGGCGCAGCCGCCGCTGCGCCGGCATTGCGCAAACCCAGCTGGCTACGCGCGCCGCTTGCCTCGGGAGGAGAATTTACGGCGGTCAGGAAGATCGTCCGCGAGCACGCCTTGAGCACGGTGTGTGAAGAAGCGAAATGCCCGAACATCGGTGAATGCTGGAACGCAGGGACCGCGACCATTATGTTAATGGGCGCCGTCTGCACGCGCGCCTGTCGATTTTGCGCCGTGGACACCGGCAATCCGCGCGGCTGGCTGGATGCGGACGAGCCGGAGAACGTCGCGCGATCGGTCGAATTGATGGGCCTCAACTACGTGGTGCTCACGTCGGTCAACCGCGATGACCTCGCGGCCGGCGGCTCCGCCCACTATGCCGCGGCGATTCGCGCCATCAAACGGCGCAATCCCGGAACCGCCGTCGAGGCGCTGACACCGGATTTCCAAGGCGTCCTGCGCGATGTGCACACCGTCCTCGATTCGGGGCTGGATGTATTCGCGCAGAACGTGGAGACGGTCCGGCGACTGACTCATCCGGTGCGCGACCCGCGCGCCGGGTACGAGCAAACCATCGGCGTGCTGCGCGCGGCGAAGGCTCATCGATCATCCGTGCTCACCAAGACCAGTTTGATGCTGGGCCTGGGCGAAACCGATGACGAAATTCACCAGACCAT
>DASYFQ010000144.1:0-13751 GCA_036498345.1 Steroidobacteraceae bacterium | reverse complement strand
CTTGAGCGTGAAGCGTTGGATGGTGCGGCCGGCGCGGCTTTGAACTGTTTCCGGCCGGGCCTGTAGAATGTAGATCTTACCGGTGTCGCCATCCTTGCCCCACTCGATGTCCATCGGCGTGCCGTAGTGCTCTTCGATGGTCAGCGCCTGCTTCGCCAGGCTGACGATATCCGCTTCGTCGAGCGAAAAACGATTTCGATCGGCGGGCGCCACATCGACGGTGCGAACGCGGTCCTTCGAGCCCGGCTCGCCGTAGACCATCTTGATGGCCTTGCCGCCGAGATTCTTGCGCAGCACCGCCCGCCGGCCGGCGCGCAGCGCGGGCTTGTACACGTAAAACTCGTCCGGGTTGACGGCGCCTTGCACCACCGTCTCACCCAAGCCGTATGCCGCCGTGATGAATACCACGTCGCGAAAGCCTGAATCCGTGTCGAGCGTGAACATGACGCCGGCGGTGCCGAGATCGCTGCGCACCATGTGCTGTACGCCGACGGACAGCGCGACGGCGCTGTGGTCGAATTTGTTGTGCACGCGGTAGGATATGGCGCGATCGTTGAACAGCGAGGCGTACACTTCGTGCACGCAGGTCATCAATTGCTCCTCGCCGCGCACGTTCAGGAAAGTCTCCTGCTGTCCGGCGAAGGATGCCTCCGGCAGGTCCTCGGCCGTTGCCGAGGAACGGACCGCGACGGCGAATTCGCCGGGATCGCCGCTGGTTTTCCCCATCTTGCGCCAAGCGTCCAGAATTTCATCGTGCAGGCGCTTCGGGAACGGCGTGGCGAGCATCCAGCCGCGGATCTGTGCTCCGACCACCGCGAGCCGCTCCACGTCATCGACGTCGAGCTCAGCCAGAATGCTGCGAATGCGCTCATCGAGTCCGTCCTGCGCGAGAAAATCGCGATAGGCATGTGAGGTCGTCGCGAACCCGCCGGGTACGGACACACCGAGGCCCGCCAATCGGGATATCATTTCGCCGATGGACGCGTTCTTGCCGCCGACGAGTTCGACGTCTTTATTCTTCAACTGCTCGAAAGGAATGATGTAGGGCTTCATAGTGCGCTGCTTGTAGGGCGGTGGGTTAAGTGAAACACTTTGCCGGCAATGATGTGCCAAATCCCGAGGCTACCGTGATAAAGCGAACCGTGTTTTTTGTTTCCGATCAAACAGGCATTACTGCTGAAACAATGGGACACAGTCTCATGACGCAGTTCGACGGCATCGAGTTTCGTCAGGTGACTGTGCCATTTATCGCCACGGTTGACAAGGCGATTGAGGCGGTACGCAAGATCGATCTGGTCGGCGCCCAAGAAGGCATGCGGCCGATCATATTCAGCACCCTCGTGCAAGAGGATGTCCGCAACGTGGTTCGCGGCAGCAGTGGATTTTTTCTGGATTTTTTCGACCCGTTCCTAGCACCTCTCGAAACCGAACTCAAGACGCAATCCACCCATGTCGCAAGTAGGACTCATCGCATGGCGGACACGCATGCGTACGCCACGCGCATCGACGCCACGAATTTCGCGTTGGCCAACGACGACGGCTCGGTGGTGCGCGATTACGAGCGCGCCGATGTGATCCTGGTCGGCGTATCGCGCTCGGGAAAGACGCCGACCTGCTTGTATCTAGCGATGCAATACGGGATATTTGCCGCGAATTTCCCGCTCACTGAGGACGATCTCGAATCGCGAAATCTGCCTCCGGCGCTCGAAGCGTATGCGCGGAAATTGTTCGGACTGACGATCAAGCCGGATCGGCTGCAGCAAATTCGAAACGAGCGGCGTCCCGACAGCCGCTATTCGTCGGCGCCGCAAGTGGCTTTCGAGGTCCGAGCGGCGGAGTCGCTGTTTGAACGGCATGGCGTTCCGGTACTCGACGCCACCGAAGTCTCCATCGAGGAAATATCGAGCAGAATTCTCGACCGTACCGGCATCGAGCGGCGCTTGCGCCCCTGACATTTCGGAGGTGCGTGGTATAGTTCGACGCATGTTAGCGGATCAATGGTGTGAGACATCTTGGCGCGCGCAGCCCGGCAGCTTCGTCAGTCTGATGACGCTGTATGAGAGCAATTTCGTGCGCCTGGGCTGGCTGGTGAGCGACCTCCGTGCAGTGACGGTGCGCCGCGTGTCGCGCGTGGCGTCGGACTGTGATCTCTATCTCACCCCGCAGGAATTGAGCCGTTATACCAGTGTGTTTCGCCTCACATATGAGTTCGAATTCGATGCGGCGCGCGTCCCCGACCCGGATTTGGAAGTGTGCGTATATCACGACGCCCGGCTGGCCGAGGTGCGCAGCTTCCGGGGTTTCCGGCGCCATCCGGATCTCTCCAAGCTTCAGTCGAGACTCAAGCGTGAACTAGATCAGCGCTGGACTCGGAACATGATGTTAAATAAATGGCTGGAATATTGTGCCGAGCGGGGGCATCACTTCTAGCGGCGCGGGTTGCCCTGGCGGTCGAACGTCGTCCCGTACATTCATCCTTGCGGCTCGAGGCGGGACTTTGATCGATCGCTTAAGTTTTCTCAAAGGAGGTGCGGACGGGGGCACCGTGAGTCCGGACGAAGAGCGGCTGATGCAGCTCTTCCAAAATCGTGCGGGCCTCAAAAAGGCCTACGCCGACCTCAAAGACGAATTTCACCTGCTGCGCGATCGCCTCAAGCAGCAGGAAGGCGCGACCATACGCGTACAGGAGCAGCTGGACGCACTCGGGGATTTGCTCGGCGATCCGAAGACCGGCTTCGGCGCCCTGGTGTTCTTTCAGCTGCGCACGCTGTGGAAGACTTGCCACCAGCAGCTTTCGACCTTCGCCACCGATCTGACGCGCCAGCAAGAAGCGCGAGAGGTCGCGAAGCACAAGGCGGAAACGGCGGCAGAGAAGGGCGCGCGGCTCGCGGATGTGGATCGACGCTTGCAGGAGGCGGCGACCGAGGCCGACCTGCAACGCCGCCATCTGGCCGACGCGCAGAGCGAGATCGGACGTTTGACCGCTTTTTGGCATTATTTCAAGCGCCGCCGCCGTCAGAAATCTCTGGAATCATTGCGCAATCGAGTCGTGGTCGCCGACGCCGCGGTCGGAGATCTGCACGCCGAACGCAGCGCCATCGACCACGAAGCTGCACCTGAATTTCCCGGCATCTCGCTGGCCGCACGCCGCAACATCAATCTGGCCATCATCAGTTTCGCCGAATTGCTGTGCGAACACGTCGACGCCTACGGGCTCGCGGCGCGCGCGAAGGAGGCGGTCGCGCGCAGAGTTCACGAGATGAGCTTCGGCACGCGCGCCGACTGCGAGGGGTATATGCAGCGCGTACAGCAGGCCCAGGCCGCCGTGGCCAATCAGAAACAGGTCACCGGCGCGCTCAAGGCCAAGTTGGACCGGTTGCGCGCCACGTGCGCATACCGCAACAACGCCGACACCGTACCGACCGCGGACTCGCTCGCGCCCGCGATCGCCGAGGGCGACGCCGGCAGGATCGTGAAGTCGCCGGCCGCGCCCACCTGGAACGTATTGGCCGAAGACTACTGGGACCTCTACACGCTTCTGCTGCGCTAGCGGATCGA
Organism: Steroidobacteraceae bacterium; assembly: GCA_036498345.1. Classification (GTDB taxonomy): domain Bacteria; phylum Pseudomonadota; class Gammaproteobacteria; order Steroidobacterales; family Steroidobacteraceae; genus Bog-1198. The sequence continues at coordinate 10,193 of DASYFQ010000144.1, read as the reverse complement.
GCGCTGCGCTCTTAAGGCGGGGTCGTCCCCGACCCCGTTGAAAGGCGGCGCCCTAACTAATTGCGGCGCGCCTGGGTGGGCGCAGTGCGATGCGCCGCCGTCGTCGCCACAGCAAGATCCGCTGCGATCTGCGACGCTTCATCGAGCAGAATGCCCGACGCCGCGTCGTCCTTGATTTCCTCCGCCGACTTCACCGGCTTGACGTCGTGCGCGGCCCGCCAGGCGTTCTCCCGTTCGATCCGGTCGTTCTCCAGGCGTTTGCGTTCCGCCTCGCGCGTCTTGAGGTTCAGCGAGAGCGTCTTCTGGTTGCGCATCGCATCGAGGGCGGCGATATCGTCGTGCAAATACCGAAAATCGGCGCTATTCGCGGTGCGCTCTTGGTGCAGTTTTTCCAGGGACGCCGCCAACGGCTTCAGATCGCCTTCGACCCTGAACGTGGCGGGTTCGATGTGATCCCAGGGCAGGGCACGGTCGCGGGTGCTCTCGCCAACTTCATTGGCGTCGATCAGCGAGGGTAATGCGATGTCGGGCGTCACGCCGCGGTCCTGAGTGCTTTCGCCGGTGATTCGATAGTACTTGCCGATGGTCACATTGAGCTGGCCCAGCTCCGGCTTGCGTCCGAATATCGTGTAATTGAGCGGATGCGCGTTTTGCACCGTGCCCTTGCCGTAGGTCTGTTGACCGACGATGAGGGCGCGGCCGTAGTCCTGGATCGCGCCGGCAAAGATTTCCGAGGCCGAGGCGCTGAAGCGATCCACCAGCACGATCATCGGGCCGCTGTAGAAAATCGCCGGGTCGGGGTCATCGTCCACCTCGATGCGTCCGGTGGTATCGCGCAGCTGCACCACCGGCCCGCGGTCGATGAACAGGCCCGTGAGCGATTCTGCCTCCGGCAGATAGCCGCCGCCGTTGGCGCGCAGATCCATGATCACCACATCGGCCCCGTCTTTCTTCAGTTCCCCGATCAAGCGCTGCACGTCGCGAGTGGTGCTGCGGTAATCTTTCGCCCCCGCGCGGCTGGCGTCATAGTCCTGGTAGAAGCTCGGCACGGTGATGACGCCGACTTTCACATCGCGGCCGTTGCGCTGCACGACCCGCATCGCCTTGTGCGCCGCCTGCGCCTCGAGCGACACGCGGTTGCGCGTGAATTCCACCACTTTCTGCGCCGAACCGGGAGCCGCGCCCGCCGGCAGTAATTGCAGGCGCACCAGGGTGCCCCCGGGCCCGCGGATCTTCTGCACGACGTCGTCCAGGCGCCAACCGATCACGTCGGTCAGCTCTCCGGTCTTGCCTTCGCCGACCGCGGTAATGCGGTCGCTGGCGGCGAGCTTGCCGCTGGTCGCGGCCGGGCCGCCGGCGATGACGTCGATCACGGTGACGTAATCGTCCGTCAGCTGCAGCGAGGCGCCGATGCCCTCGTAGCTCAAGCTCATTTGGATGTTGTATTCCTCGGAGTTGCGTGCCGAAAAATAATTCGAGTGCGGATCCAAGGACAGCACGAAGGCGTTCATGAACGCCTCGAACACGTCATCCGGTTTGCTTTGATCCATGCGTTTTGCAACATGTTCGTAGCGTTTGCGCAGCACATCCGCGGCTTCGGTCCATTGTTTGCCGGCGGTCACGAGCGACAGCGCATCATTCTTCACACGCTTGCGCCACAGCTCGTTCATTTCCGCGGTGTTCGCCGGCCACGGTTCTTTTTCGCGATCGAAATTGAAGGATTCGTCGATGTCGAAATCCGGCTTCTTGTTCAGCAATTCGATCGCATAGGCCATGCGCTCGCGGCTGCGCTGCTGGTAGCGCCGAAAGATCACGAACGCAGGCTCCACGTCGCCGGCCTTGATGGCATCGTCGAGTTCGTAGCGGTAGCGCTCGAATTCGGCGATGTCGCTCGCGTAGAAATAGCTTCTACCGCCGTCGATCGCATCGAGATAACGGTCGAGGATCAAGCTCGACAGATGGTCGTCCAGCGGGGCTCGCCGGTAGTGCTCGCGGGAGACGATGTCGGCCACGCGGCGTGCCACATAGTTTTCCTGCTCCGTGGGCGCGAGTACCGCGGTCGCTGCCGGGACGGCGGGTGAAGGCGTCATGGCCGCGCCCAAGAGTGCGGCAAGCCCCACCGCGCTCGCGCAGACGGCTATGCCGGTAATCCAGCGCGAACGATTGGCCGAAGGCCTATTAGTCATCACCGTACCAGTTCTCCTGTAAACTCCGGATCCCAATGCCCTTCAAGGCTAGAGAAGCCCGCCCCCGCTAGCAAGTGTATATGAGCCTTAAGGTATGCGTCCGCTCACCGTTTTGATCGGCATCGTTCTGGGATCGGCGGCATCGATCACTTTCGGCCTGGGTGCCGTCCTGATCGTGTTCTTTGTCCTAAAGGGCGAACACCCCGATCTGTCCGATGAATTGCCCCAACTCGTGGGGAGCTTCGTCGCATTTGGGGTTTTGACCGCGGCCAGCGCGGGGAGTTTCCTAGGACAGATAAAGGCGCGTGCGTGGCGCGGCTGGGCGCATCTCGCGACCGTCGCCTGCCTGGGAGCCCTGTTTTTGCTCTATTGGCCGCGCCGCAGCTGAACGAGGAGTGGGCTGAATCATGCGAATTGGGGGTTATTGGCGCGTCGTAGCATCCGCGGGCCTGCTGCTGTGGCTGGCGGCTTGCGCAGGTTCGGGACACAAGCTCCCGCCGCCGTCCACCGATATAGACGAAACGGCCTTCCGCGGCCACCTCCGCGTGCTGGCTTCCGATGACTTCGAGGGCCGAAAGCCCGGTACCCCCGGCGAGGAGAAGACCGTCGCCTACCTGGTCGAGCAGTTTCGCAAATTAGGCCTGAAGCCGGGCAACGGCGACAGTTTCCTGCAGCAGGTTCCCATGGTCGAGAGCGTGGCCGGCGCCGATGCGTCCCTGTCCATCGCAGGGCGCAACGGCACGCTTGCGCTGGCCTACGGCAAGGATATGGTCATTTGGAGCAAGCGCGGCTTGCCGCAGGCGGAACTCCGGCACAGCGAGCTGGTGTTCGTGGGTTACGGCATCGTGGCGGCGGAGTATGACTGGAACGACTACGCCGGCATCGATGTGCATGGCAAGACCGTCGTGATCTTGGTCAACGATCCGGGATACGCCGCCAAGGACCCCAAGGTCTTCAGGGGCGGCGCCATGACTTATTACGGGCGCTGGGCCTATAAGGTCGAGGAGGCCGCCCGGCAAGGCGCCGCAGGCGTGTTGTTGGTTCACGATAGCGATGCGGTCGGCTACAGCTGGAGCGTGGTGCAGAACACATGGTCCGGGGCACAGCTGGCGCTCGCGACAGCGGAGGGCAGCGCCGCTCACGCGGTCATCGAGGGCTGGATCAACAAAGACGCCGCGCGTGCGTTGTTCACCGTGGCGGGGCTCGACTTCTCGGCCGCCGCGGCGTCGGCGGCCCATGCGGGATTCAAGGCGCTTCCCATGGGTGCTCGCGCCGATGCCACGCTGCATAACACCGTACGCCAGTTCACCTCTGCCAACGTCATTGCGCAGTTGCCGGGCGGCGGCCGCCGCCGGGAATATGTCGTATACGCCGCGCACTGGGACCACTTGGGCCGCGACCTCGCGCGCCCAGGCCACAATATCTTCAATGGGGCGGTCGACAATGCCTCCGGGACGGCTGGCCTCCTGACCCTGGCGCAGTCCTTCGTCCGCACCAAGCCCGTCGCGGATCGGTCGATCGTGTTTCTGGCCGTGACCGGTGGGGAAGCCGGCCAGCTGGGATCAGAATATTACGCCGAGAATCCGGTTTTCCCGTTGCGGGACACCGCGGCGGTGCTCAATTTGGATACGCTGCATTTCGGCGGCCCGACGCGCAATGTGACGGTGTTTGCCGCCGGGAACACGGACCTCGAAGAGTACGCGCGCGCCGTGGCGTTGCTTCAGGGCCGTGAGATAACCCCCGACCCCTTGCCGGAGCGGGGATTCTATTTCCAGTCGGACAGCTTCACCTTCGCCAAGGTGGGCGTGCCTGTGTTGTATGCCAAGGGCGGGTTCGACGATACCGCGCGAGGGCCCGTTTGGGGGCGGGCGCAGCTCGACGATTACCTGGCGCATCGCTATCACCAACCGAGCGATCAATATTCCCCGGACTGGGACGTGCGCGGCGCGCTCGATGATCTCACGCTTTACTACGAGGTCGGCAACCGAGTGGCGCACACACACCGATTTCCGCGCTGGTATCCCAACAGTGAGTTTCGCGTGAGCCGCGATCGCAGGACGGCGCCTTGATGGTTTAGCGCTTGCCGACCCGCATCCAGTTTTTCGTGCGGTCGAAGCTGCCCGAGGTGTTGTAGGGATCGACGCCGCGATCTTCGTTCACTATCTTGAGGGGGGCGGCTCCCACGTCGAGCTTCTGCACTACGGTCGCCGCCCGCAGCTCGCGCACGCCGAAACTGAATTTTGATTCCGGATCGTTCCCGGTCTTATGGTTGCTCGACATCATCTTCCCTCGACTAAAAACCAACGCGTCAATAGCTCTCGCCGTATCTTTATTCTTGCCGTCCCGCACATGTTCCCAAATTGCGACAGGGAGCAGCCGTCGACATTGCAGAACTGTGACGCAGATCAATGTCGATGACGACATAATGCCGCCGGCACCGTTCGCGTCTCAACGCAAGCGCCCCGCGGCCAGCCGGTTCAACCTATGCGGGCAAGCGTTCCGGAACCGGAGAGTTGCCTATCGAAGGGCACTGAGCGGTTGCGGCCGCGCACCTTGGCGGTATAGAGCGCCTGATCGGCGGCTTTGACGAAATCGGCGACGCTGTTGAACAGGATCTGGCTGCCGTGGGTGGCGCAGCCGATGGAGATCGTCACCGTGGCGTGATCGGATCCAATGACATGCCCGGTATTGCGGAACGCCATCACGATGCGCTCGCAGATGCTGCGCGCCGTCTCGGCATCGGTTGCCGGCAGAACCACGACGAATTCTTCGCCGCCGTAGCGGGCGATCAAATCCGTCTCGCGCGTGTTGCCGCGAAGTATGCGTGCGGTCGCCTGCAGAATGCGATCTCCGGCTTGGTGGCCGAAGTTGTCGTTGATCGTCTTGAAGTTATCCAGGTCCGCAAAGGCCACGCTCAAGGGCCATTTATGGCGGGCGGAGTTGTCGAATTCGCGCCCCAGAAATTGGTCCAGATAAGCTCGGTTATAGACGCCGGTGAGCGAGTCGCGGCGCGTCTCTTCCTCGAGTTCGCGCGCCCGCGACGAGGAGCTTTCCGCCGCCGCCCGTAACGTGTTGATCTCGCGCAGTGCATGCAGGCTGCGCAGCATCAACACCTCGCGCGCATGCTCGAGAATCAATTCCGGATGCTGTTTGGCCAACAAGTCGGTCTCGAAGATGGCTTCCGTTTCCGGAATCATGGCGCCGACAGTGCCCAAGACTTGGCCGAAGGCCATTTTATCGAGCCCTAAACTCCGTTCGGCACACAGCGCCGTTTCGGCGAACTGCCGCTGTTCGGGATCGAGAATGAATAAATCGGCCACGGCGCCGGAGAGCGCGACGCAGCGGTCGAAGATCTGCGCGGGCTCGCTGCTGAAACTGAGCTCCAGGTGATGGCTATGCGTGATCGCATGATGCAGACGTTCAGGTAGATTCCAGCCCTTCATCAGCCAACCGCCGATATGCGCATGGTCGACTTGCAGGCGCTTTTTTTCGTGTTCCGCGAGCGCGCCATGGTTGCGCTGCAGAACTTCCCCCTGGGAGTACAAATCGGGAACGGCCTTGTCCAGCGCCAGCATGCCCACGTCCTGGAGCAGTGCTGCCAGGAATATGTCTTCGGCCGACGATTGATGCATGGCGTCGCCGAGCGCACGCGCCGCGGTCGCGGCCAGCAGCGCGCGGCGCCAATACAGGCCGTAGCTGAGCCCGTTCGATTTGCCGCTGCGCAGGGATTTCACCAAGGAAAAACTCAAGGCGAGGGTCAGAGTGGCATTCAACCCCAACACCACCAGCGCCTGGCGCAGGTTCTCGCTTTTGCGGCGCTGCGCATACAGCGGCGAGTTGGCGATGCGCAGAATTTTGGTCGACAGAGCCGAGTCCATGCTCAAGGCCTTGGCGACCTTGCCCATCTCGATGTCCGGGTCTTGCGCGAGTTCGATGATGTGCGTCGCCACGCCCGGCGGCGAGGGGAAATTCACAGTCATACGAAGTTGAGCTTCGAACTCGGGATTCACGCGCAGCGCTCCAACAGTCAAAACCGGATCAAATCCGCCTATTGCCAGTTAGCGTCCGCCCCGGGCGGAACTTGAATCGTGAATTAGGTTAAGTGCCGGCCCGCCACCAGGCGCGAAGGCCTTTGAAGAGCAGATAAAGCCCGTAGGGACCGAGGAGCACCACCCAAGCGGCGATCGATGCTTCCCCGAGGCCTTGGAACAGGCTGTGATAAAGATGCCCCAGGCTCGCACCCTCGTAGCGGCCGAGCGCCGCCGCGCCGACGTAGAAGATGAGCATGGGCATAATGCCCACGCCGAACAGCAGACCGAAGGCGGCCAGCGCAAGTTCCACGGACCACGGACTGGTCAATCCTGCGCGCTCGAGGAGGCTCCGTATCATCATGGCCTCGATTGTAAACGAATCCGGCCGTCGGGCGCCCAAGCGCTGTAGAATCGCGTCATGCGCTCCTGGACCCCTCAGACGCTGTACGACGCAAAGCCCTGGGCCTTCATCGGCACCGGGGTGATTTTGGCCCTTGGGATGATGCTGTGGTCGCTGTCGGCCGGGCTTTGGACGGTATGGCGCGGCCTGCTGTGCTTTGCCGGCGCCGCGCTCGCGATCGTCGGCGGAGCGACCTTGCAACTGCGCCAAGATTACCGCGCGCGCAGCAAGTGGCGACGAGACGCGCCGCCTTGATGCGTACGGCGGTGGTTGGCGTCGGCTATCTGGGCCGGTTTCATGCGCAAAAATATGCGAGCCTGCCCAATTCCCACTTGGTGGGCGTGGCCGATCCGTCCTCGAAGGCGCGTTCGGCAGTGGCGGCGGAACTGGGCGTTGCGGCCTATGCCGACTATCGAGAATTGCTCGGGCATGTCGATGCGGTCAGCATCGTGACTCCGACTCCCCTGCACTACGACGTCGCCAAGGATTTTCTCGATGCCGGCGCGAGCGTGCTGGTCGAGAAGCCGATGACGGTGACCGTGGCGGAGGGGGAGCGCCTCATCGAAGTCGCGCGCCGCGCCAATCGCGTTCTGCAAGTCGGTCACTTGGAGCGCTTCAACGCCGCGGTGTTGGCGGTGCAGCCCAGCCTTACCGTCCCCCGTTTCATCGAGTCGGCGCGGTTGGCGCCATTCAAGTATCGCGGCACGGATGTCGATGTGGTGCTGGATCTGATGATCCATGACATCGATTTGATCTTGAGCATCGTGCGCTCGCCGGTCGTGGCCGTCGACGCGATCGGCAGCAGCGTGTTTTCGAGAGAGGTCGATATCGCGAATGCGCGCCTGCGCTTCGCCAACGGCTGCGTCGCGAACGCAACGGCCAGCCGCGTGAGCCTGAAGACCGAACGCAAGCTGCGGCTATTCCAGGATGACGCCTATATCTCGCTGGATTTGCAGCAGAAGGTGCTCACCGTGATCCGCAAGGGCGCGGGCGTCGGCGCGGATGGCATGCCGCAGGTCGCCATTGAAGAAAATACCTACGAGCAAGGCGATGCGCTCAAGGACGAAATCACCGCGTTCCTCGAATCAGCGGCGACCGGCAGCGCGCCTGCGGTGAGCGGCGAAGACGGACTGCTCGCGTTGCGCACAGCGGTGAGCATCGCCGATCAAGTGGCGAGCTCGCGGCGCCAGTTCACCTAGCGAGAGGACGGATTCGGCGCGGGAGCGGGGGCCGTCGGACCACCCGACGGCGCCGGCAACGAGGGGCCCGACGGCAACGATGGGCGCGGAACGGCGCCGGGTTCATTGTCGGTCACGGTCACGCGGTCCACCAGGTAGCGCGTGTCCGCGAAACAGTTGGTGGGAATTCCCGGGTGCTCCGTGTAGTGCAGCTGCACTCGGTGACCGACGGCTTTGGTCAGGTCCGCCGCGACCGACTTGTCGCGCACGCTGAAGTCCCACAATTGCGGCGACGTCCCGGCGCCCATGTATTGGCTGCCGCCGTAGTACAGCGCGATTTCGCCTTCCTGAGTCTTGCAGATCCAGCCGCGCCGAACGAATCTCTGCAGCACGCCCGCGCGCTCTCCCTCGGCATACGCCCACGCCAGCGTCAGCCAGGTCCACAGCCCGGCGCCGACGACGAGCAGGAGCAGCAATATCACGACCCAACGGCCGAGGCGACCGGTCGATCGGCGCTTTCCGGCGGAATTCGGAACTTCAATCCGCGTCATGAGTAAAAAACGCCTTGGGCCGCCATTGGCCGAAAAAAAATGGAGCGCCGGCGGGCGTCAGCGCAATCGCTCATCCGGCATGTAAAACCAGATTACTCCAAGACGACGGTGCTGTGCCAGCGCACGCTACCGAGCGGCGACCGCATGAATCGAGTCGCGCGTTCCTTGCGTAAGCAGATCCGGAACGACGAACAAGTGTCCCACCACATGCTCCGCCTCGCCTCATGTCGCTCGATGGCGCTTTGTTTTTCATGACTTCGCCTCCTTTGGATATCCATCCGCTACAGTGTCTGTTGTGCGGCGGGAAACGATCCTCGCCCGCGACGTCCATGAAGGCTGCAGGCGAGCGCGATTTATTCCCGAATCGGGTGAAGATCTCGTGAAGATCGTTGCAGCCATCATGCGAAGTCAACATCGAGCCAACGTCGAGAGACACATACCCCGCTGGCAATAATTACGTTAAATATCATTTACATAAGATGTACATATAGAATCAAGGCGAGGTTTGCGGGCACTACCGCTAAGGCGGGCGAAGTGGTGAATGACGGAGTCCCGTGGAGGGGTGAGGCGGCGAAAATATTGGAGCTGAGGAAATGTTGGAGCTAAGGGAAATACTGGAGCGAACGCCGCATGCGATTCGACGGCGTGCGTGGCACCGGATCGTCGTGTGGGTCACGTGACAACGACTGGCAAGGGTTTTGCGGCAAGCGCCATTGCGTTCGCGATCTGGGGTTTATTCCCGCTGTACTTTCACCCGCTCCGCCAGATCTCGGCGCTCCAAGTCATCTGCCACCGCGTGGTCTGGTCGTGCGTGTTCGTGCTCGTCTGGACGGCAATGCGCGGTGAGCTTTCCACGCTTCGCGCCACTCTCGGCAATCGCAGCGTCGTCTGGCGCCTCGCCATTACCGCAACATTGATAACCACTAACTGGTTCGTCTATGTCTGGGCGGTCATGAACGATCACGTCGTCGAAGCCAGCTTGGGATATTTCATCAACCCCTTGGTCAATGTGTTGCTGGGAGTGGCGCTGCTGTCCGAGAGGCTGAGCCGCGCGCAGTGGACAGCCATTGCGCTGGCAGCAAGCGGTGTCGCCTATCTCACCTTCGTGGCCGGAAGGCCGCCGGGGATCGCGCTGACTCTCGCATTCTCTTTCGGACTCTACGGCCTGATCCGCAAGGTCGCGCAGGTCGAATCGCTGCCGGGACTCGCGACCGAAACGCTCGTGCTGCTCCCCGTCGCGGTGGCGTACCTGATCTGGTGTGAGTCTGCGGGCACCGGCGCGCTGGGTCATGCGGGACCGGCGGTCGATACACTGCTGATCGGGACCGGACCGCTGACCGCGATTACTCTTTTTTTGTTCGCGTATGGAGCGCGTCTGCTTCCATACTCGACCGTAGGAATACTCCAATACATCACGCCGACATTGCAGCTTACTTGCGGCGTGTTCGCGCTTCACGAGCCGTTCGAGCGCTCGCGCATCCTCGGCTTCGCCCTCATCTGGGCGGCGCTCATAGTCTATGCAGGCGAAGGTTTGTGGCGATCGCGCAAGCAGCAGCGCTCGCTCGCCGCTTGAGGTGCGGGAATGAGCGTGGCCCCAATGGTTCCGGTTCCTGCAGGGGCAGCGATCACCACATCTCGCAGCTTTGGCATATCCCCACTCGGGAGGACTCGGATAGCTTCTCGTTGCATCCCTTGCAATGGGTGTGGACCGGAAACATCCGATTCCAGAAACGCTTGAGCGCTTGTATCACCGGCTACCTTCCTTGGAGCTATTACATCCGTGTGGCTGCATCGTAGCCGATTGGACCTTGTCATGCACTTGCGGCGTTCTATGGACCGCTAATCGT
>DASYFQ010000143.1:0-9893 GCA_036498345.1 Steroidobacteraceae bacterium | reverse complement strand
CCTGCTGCGCGAAATGCATGCGCGGGTGAGCCAGGACTATCTCGACTGGCATCACTATCGGGAGCGGGTCGGCGAATTTGACGCCGCGATCATTCCCACTGCCGCACGCCGCATCGAAGACGCGCGAGGCGCGTATCAGGCCGGTCGAGGCAGCTTTGATGCCGTGCTACTGGCCCGACGCAGCCTGCTCGAGATTCAGCTGCAGCGCTTGAGCCTGGCCGTCGAAGCGGCGCGCGCGCAGGTTCGCCTTCAATATTTCGCCGGTCCCCAAGATCGTCGCGGAGAGACCCCGTGAATCGCAGTTCAAATTTCCTGTTAGCGGCTTCCCTGATCGTGGGAGCCATCGTTCTTGGCGTGGCGCTGATGAAGCATGGTCACGCTGAAAATCCAAAGGCGCGTCCCGATAACGCGGCGCCGGATGCGGCAAGCGACGAGCACAAGCCGCTCTACTGGTTCGATCCCATGAAACCGCAGGAGCACTTCGGCAAGCCCGGCAAGTCGCCCTTCATGGACATGCAGCTGGTTGCGAAGTACCCGGACGACGCGATAGGTTCCGCCGGTGCGGCGGCCGGCAGCATCGCCATTGATCCGCGCGTCGTGCAGAACCTTGGGCTTCGGCTCGGCGCCGTTGAGCGAGGCAGCTTCGCCCGCGTCGTCGATACCGTCGGCGTGGTGGCCGTGGATGAGCACCGGATCGAAGCGATCGAGGTTCGCCAGCCAGGCTGGGTCGAAGAGCTCGACGTGCGTGCGGCTGGGGATTCGGTCCGCCGCGGGCAGCGGCTCGCCGGAGTCTACGCACCGGATCTGCTCGCGACGCAGCAGGAGATGTTGATTGCCCGCAACTCGGGTGACCCGCAGCTAATCGAGGCCGCGCGGCGCCGCCTCGGATTGTTCGGCCTCTCGGCAACGCAAATTGCGCATATCGAGAAGACCGGTCAAGCCGAGCGGCGCGTCGCTTACTTCGCACCCTTCGACGGCTATGTCATGGACTTGAGCGCACGTCAGGGCGCGGCGGTGGCGCCGGGCACTGTGCTATTTCAGCTTGCCGCCCTCGACAGCGTCTGGATCAACGCCGAAGTCCCGGAAACTCAGGCGGCGTGGATCAAGGCGGGTGATCCGGCGACGGCTGAACTGCCAGCCCTGCCGGGTGAGCAGTTCCAGGGTCAGATCGACTATCTCTATCCGGAGCTGATGCCGGTCACCCGCACCCTCAAAGTACGAGTGGTGGTCAAGAACCTTGGCCTACGATTGCGCCCCGGGATGTTCGCCGCCGTGCATCTGCGCGGGGTCACGCTGGATCAGGTGCTGACAGTGCCTACGGAGGCGGTGATCAAGACCGGCACGCGCAGCGTCGTGATCGTCGCCGACGACGGCACGCATTTTCGACCGGCGGCGGTCCGGGTCGGCGCGGAACACGCCGGCCGCTCCGAGATTCTCGAGGGCTTGAGCGCCGGCCAGAACGTCGTCGCCTCGGGTCAATTCCTGATCGACTCCGAAGCGAGCCTGCGGGCAGCTTTCGATAACCTCGTCGGATCGAACGAATCCCAAGACAAAAACGCAAAACCGGAGTTCATGCCGGCGCCGTCGCCCCACGCGCCGGATGGAGCGCACTGACATGCTGGGCGCCCTCATTCGCTGGTCAATTCACAACCGTATCCTCGTGCTGATGGGCACGCTGCTGCTGACCGCCTGGGGCGTCCATGCAACCCTATCGACGCCCCTCGATGCATTACCGGACCTGTCCGATACTCAAGTCATCATCCGCACCGAGTTCCCGGGCCAAGCACCGCAAGTGGTTGAGGATCAGGTCACTTATCCTTTGACCACGACGATGCTGTCGGTCCCCGGCGCGCGCACGGTGCGTGGTTATTCATTTTTTGGCGATTCCTACGTGTACATCATCTTCGATGACAAGACCGACTTGTATTGGGCACGCTCGCGTGTGCTTGAATACCTCAACCAGGCGACCGGCCGGCTGCCGCCCTCCGCAAGGCCGACGTTGGGGCCGGATGGCACGGGGGTCGGCTGGGTCTACGAATACGCGCTCATCGACCACAGCGGGCACTACGACATCTCGCAACTTCGGGCGCTGCAGGATTGGTTCTTGAAGTATGAGTTGAAGAGCGTGCCGAATGTCGCCGAAGTCGCCAGCCTCGGCGGACTCGTCAAGCAATATCAAGTCGTGCTCGATCCGGACCGCATGCGCGCGCTCGGCATAACCATCGATAAGGTGAAGTCCGCTTTGCGCGATTCGAACAACGAGGCGGGCGGGTCCGTCCTGGAGATGGGTGAGGCCGAATACGCGGTGCGTGCAACGGGGTATCTCAAAAATCTGGACGACTTCCGCACCGTCCCGGTCGGCCGAGGGTTAGATGGCACGCCGGTGTTGCTGGGTGATGTCGCTCGTATGCAGATCGGTCCGGAGATTCGTCGCGGTATCTCGGAACTTGACGGCAAGGGCGAAGCGGTCGGCGGCGTCATCGTCATGCGGGCCGGGAAAAACGCGCTCGAGACCATTGACGCGGTGAAGGCCAAGATCGCGAGCCTGCGACAGGGGCTGCCGAGAGGTGTGGAAATCATCGCCACCTATGACCGCTCGGAACTGATTCACAGATCGGTCGCCACGCTGCGGGACCGGCTGATCGAGGAATTCATCGTCGTCACGCTCGTCTGCGCGCTTTTTTTGTTCCATTTTCGCTCGGCGCTGGTCGCCATCGTCAGCTTGCCGCTGGGGATTCTGGCCGCGTTCTCGGTGATGAATTGGCAGGGAGTCAACGCCAACATCATGTCGTTGGGCGGAATCGCGATAGCGATTGGCGCCATGGTCGATGCGGCCGTGGTCATGATCGAAAACGCGCACAAACACCTAGAGGCGTGGAACCACGCCAATCCGGGGCGCCGGGCGACGACGCGGGAGCAAATGAAGCTGGTCGCGGACGCCGCGGTCGAAGTGGGGCCCGCGCTCTTCTTCAGTCTGTTGATCATCACGTTGAGCTTCGTTCCAGTCTTTACGCTCGAGGCTCAGGAAGGAAAGCTATTCGGGCCCTTGGCGTTCACCAAGACGTATTCGATGGCCGCAGCGGCGGGGTTGTCGGTGACGCTGATTCCGGTATTGATGTTCTACTTCATCCGCGGGCGAATTCCGGACGAGCGCAGCAATCCCCTCAGTCGATTGCTGATAGCGGTCTATCGGCCGCTGCTCGCCGTCTCCCTGCGCTATCCCAAGGCGACTCTCGGCGCCGCGGTGCTGCTGATCCTTCTGACCATCGTGCCTGTCACGAACGCCGGCAGCGAATTCATGCCGCCCCTGGCCGAGGGGGACCTGCTGTACATGGCGTCGGCGCTTCCCGGACTGTCGGCCGACAAGGGCGCTCAGCTGTTGCAGCAGACCGATAAAATCTTGATGCGCTTTCCGGAAGTCGAGCATGTGTTCGGCAAGATGGGCCGCGCCGAGACCGCAACCGACCCCGCGGGCCTGGAAATGTTCGAGACGACGATCCGTTTCAAACCGCAATCGCGATGGCCGAGCGGTAAGACCGAGGATCAGCTCATCGAGGAGATGGATGCGGCATTGACCATTCCGGGGCTCTCCAATCTGTGGGTGCAACCGATCCGCAATCGCATCGATATGCTCTCCACCGGTATCAAGAGTCCGGTCGGCATCAAGATCGCAGGTCCCGACTTGAAGGTGATCGAGCGGATCGGCGCGCAAGTCGAGGCGACGATCAAGGCCGTGCCGGGGACCCGTTCCGCATACGCCGAACGCGTCCGCGGCGGGCGATATGTGGAAGTGCGCATCGACCGAGTTCGTGCGGCACGCTTCGGCTTGAGTCTCGCCGACGTGCAGCAGGTCGTCGCCCTCGCGATCGGCGGCGAGAACGTCGGCGAGACGGTCGAGGGCTTGCAGCGCTTTCCGATCAACCTACGCTATCCGCGCGAGTTGCGTGATTCGGTCGACAAGCTCCAGGTGTTGCCCATCGTCACCGCGGCGGGTGCAACGACGACGCTCGGCGCCGTGGCGGATCTAGTCGTGACCGATGGCCCCCAACAGTTGCGCAGCGAGAACGCACGGCTCAACGGTTGGGTGTACGTCGACATCAGCGGCCGCGATCTGGGGCGATATGTCGCAGAGGCCCGGAAGCTCGTGAGTCAGCGCGTCACCCTTCCGCCGGGATATACGATTACTTGGTCCGGACAATTCGAGTATCTGGAGCGCGCGGCCAAGAAGCTGCGGCTCGTCGTACCGTTCACTCTGGCCATCATCTTCGTACTTCTCTATTTGACCTTCAGAAGTTTCCTATCTGCGGCGCTCATCATGGGCACCTTGCCCTTCGCGCTGGTGGGCGGTTTCTGGCTGCTGTTCGTGCTCGGCTACAACCTTTCGATTGCCTCCGCCATCGGCTTTACGGCGCTCGCCGGCGTTGCGGCGGAATTCGGGGTCATCATGCTGATTTATCTCGATCATGCGATCGATAAGCGGCGCACGACGAATCAATTCCATACCGTAATGGATTTGACCGAAGCGATCGAAGAAGGCGCGGTGCTACGGGTCCGGCCCAAGGCGATGACGGTCGCGGTGATTATCGCGGGGCTCCTGCCCATCATGTTCGGCGGCGGCACGGGTTCGGAGGTCATGCGGCGGATCGCAGCGCCCGTGGTCGGCGGTATGATCACCGCGCCGCTTCTCTCGATGTTGGTGCTGCCGGCGGCGTACCTGCTGATTCATCGGCGCGCGCTCGCCAAAACGGTGACTTGAGTATCGCCGCGGCGCCCGGCCCTCCTATGTGGAATCGGCGTCGAGATCGGTCGACAGACCCAGCGTCGAGACGAGCCGCCGCACGGGAGATTCAGTGGAATTGCTCGCACCCCGGGAAGAGTGCGAGGTCGTGTCGGGCGTGGTATCCGCGCGCCAGAGCTCAATGGGCAATGGCGCAAGCATCATCGAAGGCGGGATCATGGCGTTGAACTGTACCACTGCCGCCTTCGTCCTGAATTCCGGACATGCATACTTCGCATTGCACTGCTTGCACCGAGCCGAAACCACAGCGCGAAGTCTGTAACAGCACAGCGCAATGGTGGGAGTGCTATCGGACATTCGCCCATTATTGTGTGCTGACGCCTCTGACGGGCACCCCAGTTTTGGAGGATTTCGCCGTAAGAATAATCTGACAGCGAGTAAGCGTTCACCGACAGCAGGTGCGCTGCTAAGATTCGTTTAACAGGTGATCTATGCATGCGATGGTACTGCGCGCGCGAGGAGCACCGCTTGTATTGGAGGAGCGGCCGGATCCGGTGCCAGGCGCCGGCGAGATCCGGATTCGTGTCGAAGCCTGCGCCGTGTGCCGGACGGATTTGCACATCATCGATGGCGAGTTGCCTCATGTCCACTATCCCATCGTTCCGGGGCATGAAATTGTCGGCATCGTGGAAGCGTTGGGTTTCGGGTCCTCCACTTTCGCGATTGGGCAGCGCGTGGGGATTCCGTGGCTGGGGAAGACCTGCGGCCATTGCGAATACTGCCTTGCCCATCGCGAGAATCTCTGTGACGCGCCGACATTTACGGGATATGACCGGGACGGGGGATTTGCCACTCACGTCGTTGCGGAAGCGGCCTTTGCCATCCCGTTGAACGCATTTCCCGATCCGATTGCGGCGGCGCCGCTGCTGTGCGCCGGCCTGATCGGCTGGCGCTCGTTGGTTGCTGCCGGAGGAGGTAAAGCAATCGGCGTGTACGGCTTTGGCGCCGCCGCACATGTCATTACGCAGGTGTGCCGGTGGCAAGGTCGCAAGGTTTTTGCATTCACGCGCGCGGGTGATCACGCTGCACAGGCCTTTGCCCGGTCTCAGGGGGCAGTCTGGGCGGGTAGCTCCGCGGACCCGCCGCCCGAACTTTTGGATGCCGCCATTATTTTTGCGCCCGCAGGCGAATTGATCCCCGCGGCACTCAACGCTGTGAAGAAGGGCGGAAGGGTCGTTTGCGGAGGCATCTACATGAGCGATATACCCTCATTCCCGTACAGTATTCTGTGGGAAGAGCGGGAGCTCGTCTCGGTCGCAAATCTCACCCGGCAGGATGCTGCCGCATTTTTGCCGGTGGCCCATGAGGCGCAAGTACTGACGTCGACGACACGGTACCCGCTGCACGCGGCGAATGCGGCAGTGAGCGACTTGCGCGAAGGTCGTATTCACGGGGCGGCGGTGCTCGTGCCGATGTGAGGAGGGCAGGCTCACACAACAGTCACATTCGGTGTATATAATCGTTCCCGATCGCTTCAGATCATGGACGTCATCGAAACCCGAATGTCGCGGAGGTTTTCATGAACATCAGCGATGTGAACTTGGAACGCCCGATCAGGGTGCAACCCCCCGAACCCCCGCCTGTCGCTCGCGTTGCCGCAACGCAAAAGAGGGCGACCTCGCCAGGCCCCCTCGGCAATATCTCGTTGTTCATCGTGCCGCGCGTTTCCGAGGACCGCAGGGCTTCGATTGCCAAGGCGGCGTACCTCATCGCGGCGCGGCGCGGATTTGTTCCCGGCCGCGAACTCGAGGATTGGCTGGCGGCGGAAGACGAGGTGGATCAACGCCTCGCCGGCGAAGGCCGGGTTTTCTAAGCTATCGCGGCGAGTGCCCTGGGCGCTCGCCTTGCGCGTCTCTCGCTATTAGGCTGCCGCCCGTTGCACGGGCGCATCTCCCAGCGCTCGGGCGAGCACATCTTCGAT
Source organism: Steroidobacteraceae bacterium (assembly GCA_036498345.1). Lineage (GTDB taxonomy): Bacteria > Pseudomonadota > Gammaproteobacteria > Steroidobacterales > Steroidobacteraceae > Bog-1198. The sequence goes on along the minus strand of DASYFQ010000143.1, from coordinate 3,174 downwards.
CTTCTCCGCCCATACGAACTCGAGCTTCGTGCGCACGCTCTCCGGAATGTCCTCGAGATCGCGGCGATTGCGTGCCGGCAGGATCACGGTGCGAATGCCGGCGCGTGCCGCGGCCACACATTTTTCCTTGATGCCGCCCACCGGCATCACCACGCCGCGCAGGCTGATCTCTCCAGTCATGGCTACGTCGGCGCGCACGGTGCGCTGCAATAGGAGCGACGCCAGTGAGGTGGCAATGGCGACCCCGGCGCTCGGACCGTCCTTCGGAATCGCGCCGGCCGGGACATGAATGTGCAAGTCGCTGTTGTCCAACGCGGTGGGATCTATATTCAAGCGATCTGCTTGCGACTTCACCCAGGTGACGGCGGCCTGAGCACTCTCCTTCATGACCTCGCCCAACTGTCCGGTGAGGATGAGTTTGCCGCTGCCTCTCACGCGGCTGGACTCGATAAACAGGATGTCTCCGCCCGCCGGGGTCCAGGCGAGGCCGGTGGCCACGCCCGGAACGCTGGTGCGCAGGGCCACGTCATTTTCAAAGCGCGCCGCGCCCAAGATGCGCGCGACGTCGTCCGCGCCGATCGCGACGCTTTGCGCGCCACCGGAGGCGATGGTAACCGCAGCGTTGCGAAGCAGCGCCCCGATCTGGCGCTCCAGGCTTCTCACACCCGCTTCGCGCGTATAGTCGACGATGACGCGGCGCAGAGCCTCCTCGGAGACTTCAACCTGAGCCGAGCTGAGGCCATTTGCCGTCAACTGGCGCGTGAGCAGGTAGCGCTTGGCGATTTGCAGCTTTTCTTCCTCGGTATAGCCCGTCAGTTCGATGATTTCCATGCGATCGCGCAGCGGCGCGGGTATGGCATCCAAAACGTTCGCGGTCCCTATGAACAGCACCTTCGACAAGTCGAAAGGGACGGCGAGGTAGTTGTCGCGGAACGAGTTGTTCTGCTCAGGATCGAGCACCTCGAGCAAGGCCGAAAACGGATCGCCCTGGTGGCTGGCCGAGAGCTTGTCGACTTCGTCGAGCATGAGGACGGGATTGCGGCGGCCGGCCTTGCGCATGGCTTGCGCAATGTTGCCCGGCAGCGACCCGATGTAAGTGCGCCGATGACCGCGGATCTCCGCCTCATCGTGCACGCCGCCCAGGCTCACGCGCCCGAACTTGAGCCCGATCGCCTTGGCAATGCTCTGACCGAGCGAGGTCTTGCCCACGCCGGGCGGCCCGACGAAGCAAAGAATGGGACTGCGGCCCTCGGGATTGAGTTTCCGAACGGCGAGGAATTCCAATATTCGGCGCTTGACCTTCTCGAGCCCATAGTGATCTTGGTCGAGTATCGTGCGCGCCTGCTCTATGTCGACGTTCTCAGGATCGACCTTCGACCACGGCATGGCGATCAGCCAGTCGAGATAGGTCCGGGTCATGGAGTATTCTGCCGAGGAGTCCGGCATGCGCTCCAGCCGCTTGAGCTCGCGCTCGGCCTGCTCGGCCGCTTCCGGCGGCATACCGGCGTCCTTGACGGCTTGCTTCAACTCTTCGAGCTCGGCCGACGACGTGTCGGTGTCGCCCAACTCCTTTTGGATTTGCCTCAGCCGCTCGCGCAACACGGCTTCCTTCTGCCGTTCATCGAATGCCTCGCGCGTCCGTTCATCGATTTGGCGCGACACTTTCAGAACCTCGATGCGCCGACCGAGCAGGGTCAGCACGCGATCGAGCCGAGTCTTGAGGTCGAAAGTGGCCAGGATCTCCTGCTTTTCCGCAGCCTTCAAATCCATGAAGCTCGCCACCATGTCGGCGAGCGCCGGAATCGACTCGATGCTGCGGATGGCGTTGACGAGTTCGCCGGGCGCCTGCGGCAGCAGCTGCACCGCTTCCAGCGCTCTGTCGCGCAAGTTGAGCCCGCGAGCCTCGACTTCTCGATCCAGCACCGTGGGGTCCTTATGCGTCTCTATGCGCGCCACCGGGAAGGGCTCGCGGCTGACGTAATCCAGCACCGTGAATCGCTCTTCGCCTTGGGCTATCAAATGGTGGGTGCCGTCCGGCGCGGTGATGAAACGCACGATGCTGGCGGAAGTGCCGACCCGATGCAGATTCTCGGTGCCCGCGGCGTCGGACGCCGGATCGATCTGCAGCAAAAGGCCCACGCGGCGCTGGGTCCGCACCGCTTCCTGAGCCGCCGCCAATGCCGCATTGCCGTCAATTGCGATGGGCAGCACGACGCCGGGAAAGAGTACGGTATTGCCGACGGGCAGAATGATGAGTACGTCTTCGGCGTTCATTGCGCCTCCCTCGTGAGCCGCAGAAACAGGCAACCGCGATCCAACTGACGCTCGACCAGCGCGTAGCGCCCGGGCGGAAGGTCGATACGCCGGCGCATCCGGCCATACGGAATTTCCAAGCGCACCACGTTCATGTGGGCGCTGAGCGAAGGCGGCGGTACCAGGGTTTCGATCTGCAATCCGGACGGGGTTATTTGCACCACGACCTCCTCCGCACGGGCGCCGGGCAAGGCGACCACCACCCGGAGCTCGGAGCCGTCCGCAAAGATATCGGCCGGCGGCTCCCACACGGGATGGCTCGAAGGCACGGCCAGCAGCTCGAAAAAGCGCCGATGTTTGCGCTCGGCCTCATCGAGGAGCGCGCAGGCTTCTGCCCACATCCATGATCTTCTGCGGTTTGTGTTCATGTCGCATCGCCAAATGGTAGTCAACAAAGAATGCGGACATTTTGGCTTAGTTCAAGGGGAGAACCGCAGGCCTGAGTGGGGTCCCCGCGGAGGTCCGGTATGAGGTCCCCGCCGGCACCGGATCTAAGATTTTTCCTACGCGGAGTGTCGGACGAATCCGAGGCGACAATGTCCCAAGAGTGAATCGTACGCCTGGCCTCTGCTGCGTAAGCTCCCATGCTTTGCACGAGTGTGCTTTACACGAGTACCTTTGTGCGCGAGATCGTCATCTGTTTCACTCGATCTCGGCAATGGGTTCGTGCCCGTTACCGGGGGCTGCATTGGAAGGCAATCCCCGCGTTACTTTTCGTAGTGACTTTTACGGGGAGTGCGCCGCCCGCCATGGCGCAACCGCCGAGCGAGTCCTCGCGCTTCATTGACGGTCACCCGGGGCTCGGCGGAGGTGTGACGTATCAGTATGACGGCACCAGAGCCGCTTATATCGGGGCGTTCA
>DASYFQ010000142.1:0-3889 GCA_036498345.1 Steroidobacteraceae bacterium | reverse complement strand
TTCTTGTTCGCCTTGATAGGAGTACCCGGGCTGGTAACTCGATTGCGGTACATACGAGCGAGCATGTGGAAGTATCGGTGTTGGATCCATTCTGTTGACCGGTCCTAATTCGCGAACCGAGGACTGGCCACCGCACGGACTATCGGAAAATGTTTTTTGCCCGTTTATCGTGCATTCCCAGATTTGGCTGTTCGACCCCGTCGGCGCAGGCGCTGTTTGAATTTGCGCAGCCGTCAAGGGCGGTGCAGCAGCCGGTACCGGGGCAGGTACCGATGCTGACGGCAATGCCGGTGCCGGGGGTGGTACCGATGCCGACGGCAATGCCGGTGCCGTTGGGAGCTTCGCCTCCGGTAATGTGTAAGCGATCGGTCGTCTTGACGCTTGCGAATTTCTTGGCGCAGTTCCGTTGGTCGAACCAACGGTAATTGCGAGCGCAACGGCCGCCATCGATAGGCTGCCGAAGATCCACGGTAAAAGATCTCTATCCTTATCCATTGCCCGATTATCCGCCGGCGACTCGATGCGCGCGACCGAAAATTGGCCGCCTACCCGCTCAGACGCCCGAAGCGTGGTCACGTGACGAGATCACCACTTCGGTATATGGATACGACTAATCATCAACGACCCCGATAGGGCAAATATGAGCGTCAGCGGATGTAGAACATGCCCGGAAAGGGATAGCTTTCCCATCCACATGTCGTCGCCGAGGGCTCCGAACGACGCCGCTGCCGCCAGCAGGCAAATGATCGCAAACGATGTCGGTATCGGCGTGCCTTCGAAATACGCCACTTTTCCCGTCGCATCGGCCAACGACTCCGCCGTGACGTTATAGCGGGCAAGACGCGAGACACCACACGCGACGAAGTAGGCCAGGATGATGCGGTCATACAGACCTTGCATTCCAAACCCGTATCCGACCATGGCGGGCGCGACCCCAAAGGAAATGACATCCGACAGGGAATCGAGCTCGCGGCCCAGGGCGGAGGACTTGTGCCGCCACCGTGCAATGCGACCGTCGAGAACGTCGAACACCAGGGCCGCCAAAATGAGGGCGCAGGCAAAGTAGAAATGTCCGACCACGGCGGTCTGAACATAGCCCAGAATCGCGAAGAGCGCCGCGGTGCCGCAGATCGCATTGCCGAGCGTGCACCAATCCGCTAAATGAAATTCGCGGATCAGGGAAAACGGCTTTGCTCGGGTGCGACTGTTCATGGCTTTATCCCGTCGGACTGTGCCCATGATAGGCGCATTTCACCGAGAGGAAGGAGCGGTGAGGTGTCAGCGAATTCCGGCAGGCCGGATAGTTCCGGAGTGGCATATCGTTGCGAGCAACATGGGCACAATCTCACAATCCGCAAGCATGTGTTGCAGCCGAGGCCGCCATGAGTATCTATCACCGGACAGGGCTTATTCTGGCAGGTATCGCCGGAACGCTGCTCTTTGCCTCCGCTTTCCTTGTACCGGTCCTGCTCGATGCGAACCGCTATCGGCCGCAGGCGATCTCCTATTTGGAACAGAGTACCGGCAAGAGAGTGGAGATCGGCCGGCTGGCGGTGACGTTTTTTCCGAAGGTAACGGTTCACGTGGACGATTTCGGGGTCAAGAGCCCGCCATTGTTCCCGCCGAGTTACATCCTGAAGGTGGCGCGAATCGATGCTGAGCTCGACCCGTGGGCGCTGCTGCACCGGCGGTTGGTGATCAGGTCGCTGGTGCTCGAACAGCCGGTCATCAATCTGGTTTCGGACCCGGACGGGCCGTGGAACTTCGAGAATCCGGGGGCGCAAAATCGGACAAATTCGCCTCCAATCGGCATGATCTCGCTGGTAAGAATCAAGCGTGGGCACATATCCATCTCGAATCTTCTGCCCTCCGACGCGGCCGGTCCCGTCTTTTTCGAGGCGCGCGAAGTCTCCAGCGAGCTTCAAAGCGTGAATGCGGACGCGATTGCCGATCCTGCGTCCACGACACTCGATGGGCAGGGAACATTGAAGGCAACGGTGCTGCGGTTCGGATCGATCGAGGTGAACAATCTGAGTTCCAACATCCGGCTGCAGGCGAGGCGAGTTTTATTCACCAACGTGACGGCGGAAACGTATGGGGGAAACACGAGGGGAGATCTCTCGATTAAATTCTCGGGAAAGGACGCGAGCTTCAAAACCGATGCAACGATGAAACGAATCGATATGGCAGAGCTCCTCGGAACCTTTCAAAGTGCCCGCGGTAAAATGACGGGAAAGATGGATGGCGACTTGAAGGTGGCCGGAGAAATCGGGCACTCTCTCCATCCGTTGGAGCGGCTGCACGGCAGCGGGCATTTGACGGTGCGAGACGGCCAGGTACCGAGCCTCAAGCTGAACGCGAACCTGATGAAACTGGCGCACTACAATGATCTCGGCCCCGCCAAGAATGATCCGTCTTCGTTCAAATTGGTTTCGACCGACCTGGAGCTCGATCACGAGCGAATCTCGAGCAAGATCATCGACATCGATGGCTACGGTGTCGACGTCGATGGTTCAGGAAGTGTAAGCATTTCCGGCTCGGACGAATTGAGCTATCAGGGCGTGGCCGCGATCGTCACCAGGCAGGGATTCGTGACGAATCTATTCGCGCGGTGGGCCGGAGGGACGCTGAAAGACGGCAAGCTCTCGTTCCCGTTCCGTATCGGCGGGACGATCGATAATCCGGTATTTTCCAGGGGAAAGTAAGCCAGCCCTGGGGTGAACCAGGCCGCCGCCGTTCAGGCGCCGAACGGAGGAAATCTCGCCATGGATTCCAAATCGCCAAGATCCTGATCGTTGCGCACATACAGCCGGCTCGCATCGCGCAGCGGTTGGAAGTCCCACGGCGTATACCGCCCGCTACGCAGCGCATCGTAGACTAGATGACGGCGCTGCTGGCTGGCGACGACTTCGGCATGCAGGGTCGGCATATCCCAGCGCCGCGCCACTTCGGCGAGAAAGTCTCGAACGCGCGCCGCGTGTTGCGGGGCGGGCGCAAGATTTCTGAGCTCGTCCGGGTCGTCGAGCAAGTCGTAGAGCTGATCAGGATCGACGGGTGAATGCACGAATTTGTAGCGCCCGCGTTTGATCATTACCAGAGGAGCAATGGCTCCTTCGGCGAGATATTCGCCGATGACCTCGTCCTTGCCCGGGGCTCCCGCGAGCTGCGGCAGCAGGCTATTTCCATCCAGCGGCGTCGCGTATTTTGCCGGTATGTCGCCGGCGAGTTCGCACAGCGTCGGTAGGATATCGACGAGCGAGGCGGAATTGGCCACGCGCCGCGCGGCGAAGCGCCCCGGCGCATGGACGATCAAGGGAATCCGGCAGGCTGGCTCGAAGAAATTCATCTTGTACCAAAGCCCGCGCTCGCCCAGCATGTCGCCGTGATCGGCGAGCAACAGCACGATGGTATTGTCGGCGAAGCGAGCATCAGCCAGTGCCCCCATGAGCACGCCGATTTGATCGTCGACATAGGATACCGCGCCATAGTATGCGCGCCGCGCGGCGTGCACCTGCGCCTCGTTCACGGACTGCAGCTCGAGACCGCAGACATGGCGCAGGCGTCGGGAATGCGGATCGAGTTCATCGGCGGCCATGCGTACCCGCGGCATATCGATCTCGACACCCGCATACCGATCCCAGTAGCGCTGCGGAATTACGTATGGATCATGCGGATGAGTCATCGAGGCGACCATGCAGAAAGGACGCCGATCCTTGGCCCTTGCCATGTCGAAGAGCTTCTGGCGCGCGTTGAAGACGACGTCGTCATCGAAGTCGATCTGATTGGTACGCGTACACGGGCCCGCTTGCGTGACGGAATCCATGCTGTGATACCAGCTCGGGCGATGCTCGAAACGGGTCCAGTCCGGCGTCCAGCCGAAGTCGGCCGG
>DASYFQ010000141.1:0-34467 GCA_036498345.1 Steroidobacteraceae bacterium | reverse complement strand
GCCGAGGCCAAGGCCATCCTGGGCGTGCTCGCCGCCAGCTGCATCGGCATATCGCTATTCCTGTATTTCAAGGGCAGCTATGCCGACTACCCGACGGCACTGCGCCACGCCGTGTTCAATGTGGTGGCGATCGCGACGGACAGCGGCCTGCACACCCAAGATTATTCGCGCTGGCCTATTTTCGCGCCCATGTGGATGATGTTCCTGAGCTGCATCGTGGCGAGCTCCGGATCCACCGGCGGCGGCATCAAGATGATCCGCACCCTGGTGCTCGCCAAGCAGGCGCATCGCGAGCTGAATCAGCTGGTGCATCCCAACATGGTGCGCCCGCTCAAGGTCGGAGGGGCCGTGATCGCCAACCGCGTGGTGTTCGCGGTGCTGGCCTTCGTGTTCCTCTACTTCATGAGCATCGTAACGCTGATCTTCGTGCAGCTCGCCAGCGGCCTGGACTTCATGACCTCCCTGTCAGCCATTATCGCCTGCATCAACAATGCGGGCCCCGGCTTGGGGTTGGTGGGCCCGGGAAGCAACTACGGCGTGCTCAGCGATTTCCAAACCTGGGTGTGCTCTGCGGCCATGTTGCTCGGTCGCCTGGAGGTTTTCACCATTTTGGTGCTATTCACTCCCACTTTGTGGCGGAAGTAAGCCTATTTCGTGCTTTCATAGACCATTTTATTTATTTTTGAAGATAGTGGATCTATACATCCCCTAATGACGCTAGTTGATACGGAAAGTGGGTAATATGGGCTGGCTTTTCGGAAACGTCGGACTGAAGGCCAACGAGTTCTCGACTTTGGGGCTGTTACGGGCGGAAATCCAAAGTAGGGAGGCCGCAGTGCCCTGATGACTGTAGCTTTCCTATCCACGCGTGGCCGGGATCCAGCCGTGTCAATGCCTGCCTAAGCCAGGCGCGGGCGCCCGGATCCAGATACGGCGCGATGTGGTCGAAATCAGCCTGATCCCGGTCGCGCGATTCCTTCGCCTTGTACAGGAGCTGAATCTCGGGCGCGAGGTAGGGAAGGCCGTCCGAGTTGCGGCGAGTGACCGTCTTGAGTGGCCGCCGAATATCCGGCCGTCGGCGAAACACCCAGGAGTCCTCGGCGGATTCGTCGAGCATCAGCTCAAGTACCCACTGCACGGCCCCCATCGGGCGGCACCACAATGAATTCACTTCCATGCGCGGCGTTTCGCCGGCGTTGAGCCGGGTGAGCGCACCGGCCCTGGCTTCGAAAACTTCCCACGAGGACAGCATCGCAAGCACCTCGCGCACGTCGCGCCGCAGTATCCCGACGTCGAGATCGCTGTGGGGCCGGTTTTGGCCGCCGGCATACAGATCGAGCGCCCAGCCGCCGGCTACCCACCAAGGCACCGTCAATGTGGAAAACCAAGCCGCGCATTGGGTTGGGTGTACCGCTTGCCAGGTCCCGAGAGCCGATGGATTGTCCGCCACTCAGTTCATAGCTCCTCTGCGTTGAAGCGGCATTTTCCCTTGAACCAGCGATTGCGTGAGGCGCGGCCCTGATCGGAAACTTTCCGGCCTCGCGTTCCGAGGGGCGCCCGAATATCCTTGCAACCCATGCTATTCCTCCGCTCGCTCATCTTTAACGTCTTTTTGTACGTGTTCACCGCGCTGTCCTCGATCGTCGCGATGCTGGTCGCAGTTCTCAGGCCCCGGCAATCGGCCGCCTTTGCGAGGTGGTGGTCGCGCGCATGGCTCAAAGTTTATGAAATCGTGTGCGGGGTGTCGTACGAGGTAAAAGGCCGGGAGAATATGCCGGAGGGCGGCTGCGTCATCGCGATGAAGCATCAGTCCACCTGGGACACTTTTGCAATGTTCGCCATATTTCGTGAACCGGTATTCGTCTTCAAGAGGGAACTGGCGCGCATTCCTTTTTTTGGCTGGACGCTGCTGCGGATGGGCTGCATCCCGGTGCAGCGCGGAACCGGCAAGGCCGCTCTCGACAGCATGATCCAAGGCACCGTAACCGCCTGCTCTCGCGGCAAACAAGTCGTCATATTTCCGGAGGGCACCCGCGGGGTGGTTGGCCAAGCTGCTGCGTATAAAACCGGCGTGAGCCACCTGTACCAGGCCACCGGCGGCAGCTTCGTGCCGGTGGCGTTGAACTCCGGTCTTCTCTGGCCGCGGCACAAATTTCTACGCCCGCCGGGAATCATCACCGTTGAGATATTGCCGCCGATTCCGCCCGGGCTGCCCCGGAAGGACATGCAGCTACGCCTCGTCGACGACATTGAAAAGGCATCTCAAAGGCTGAGCGGGAGATAGATTATCTAAAGCCACTCTTTAATAACTTGTTGATAACACTATGATTGCTTTGTTGCAGCGCGTCACGGAGGCCGGGGTGGACATTAATGCCCGGCGGGTAGCTTCCATAGGCCCCGGATTGCTGGTTCTGGTTGGCGTGCGGCCGGATGACGATGACGCCTCCGCTGTGCGGTTGCTCGATCGTCTACTTCATTACCGCGTATTTGCGGATACGGCCGGCAAAATGAACCTCAGCCTGATGCAGACCCAGGGCGACCTGCTGCTGGTGCCCCAATTCACCCTGGCCGCCGACACCGGCAAGGGCCTCAGGCCGGGCTTCTCGACTGCGGCGCCCCCGGACCAAGGACGGCGATTGTTCGATTTCTTGGTGCAGGCGGCCCGCGCACGGCACGGCCGGGTCGAAACCGGCGTTTTCGGCGCCCATATGCGGGTATCGCTGACCAACGACGGGCCGGTCACCTTCTGGCTGGAGAGTTAATTTCGCCCGAAACCTCAAATGCGACCGAACACGCATCGGGGCCGTGCGGTCCAATGTCATAATATCTTTGGCGTATCATTGGGGTTACAGATCCACCCCGGTATCGGAGAAGCGGCATGTTCGATTCAAAAATGCTATTGGTCATTTTGGCCATCGCCCTGGTGATATTCGGCACCAAGCGTTTGCGCACGATCGGATCGGATTTGGGAGCGGCCGTCAAAGGCTTCAAACAGGCCATGAACGACGGCGAATCCGAAGAGAAAGTGAAGCAGCTCAAGCAGGAAAAGGATGCGGACTTCGACGCCGCCGCGGCACCGCGCGAGGCCGAAGTAAAGACGCCCCCGAAATCCAACGCCTGATGCCGCATGCTTGATGTCGGGTTCTCGGAGATACTGCTAACCTCGGCCATAGCACTCATCGTGTTGGGTCCCGAGCGGCTGCCCAAAGTTGCCCGCCAGGTCGGCAACTGGATGGGCCGCGCGCGCGCAATGGCGCGTCAGTTGAGCGAGCAATTGGAGCGCGAAGTCAGCGCGGACGAATTGCTGAAGGCGCAAAGCAAGCCGAACCCCAGTGCTCATCTGCCGGTCGGCAGCACCAACCCGCCGGACGGCGGCACTGCCTTCGATCCTTCATACACTCACTCCATTGCTCCTCCACCGGCCGTCTCGGAACAGCCGACCGCAGCTTCGCCGCCGGCGGCAACTCCAGAGCCGGCCGACGCACTGCCGGCAGCACAGGCCGCGGCTGCAACGCCCGCCGATACCATCACGCCGCCGCCGAGAGAACCTGACCCGGTCTTTGGTGGCTTGCCTCCCTCGGCCACTACCCCGGCGGCCATGCACGCAGCTGATCGGCAGGCAGCCGATGCGCACGTAACCGATTCCAAACCCGCCCATGAGTGAGTCCGGTGAACCGGGCGAGCTCGCCGAAGGGACACTGATATCGCATTTGCTGGAGCTGCGCGATCGCCTGCTCAAGGCCATGCTGGCTGTAGGCATTTGCTTCATCCCCTGCGCCATGTACATGAACCAACTGTTCACCTTCGTGGCGGACCCGCTGGTCCACAAGCTGCCGCCAGGCGCGACGCTGATCGCGACCAGCGTGGTGGCTCCCTTCACGGTGCCGTTCAAGCTGGCACTGGTGCTTGCCGTCGGGCTGGCAATACCTTATGTGCTGTATCAGGCCTGGGCTTTCGTCGCGCCCGGACTGTACAAGCACGAGAAAAAGCTGGCGGTGCCGCTGCTCATATCGAGCATCGTGCTGTTCTACCTCGGCGCCGCTTTCGCCTACTACGTAGTCTTCCCGGTCATGCTCAGCTTCTTCGTCGCCACAACTCCGCACGGCGTGCAAATGATGACCGACATGGGCAGCTATCTGGATTTCGTGATGGTCCTGCTGCTGTGTTTCGGTTTGGCCTTCGAAGTCCCGGTGGCTACTGTATTATTGGTGTGGACGGGGTTTGTTAAGCTCAAGACGCTGAAGAAAAATCGCGGTTTCGTATTACTGGGGATATTCATCTTTGCCGCCTTCGTGACGCCGCCCGACGCGGTGTCGCAAAGCGCCATGGCGGTGCCGATGTACCTCCTTTATGAGATAGGGATCATCATGGCCGGACTATTGCTCAAGGATAAAATAGCGGCACGCGCCAAAGAAGAAGCATAACGGGCAGAGCGCGAAGCCGGAGTCTGACTTGAGTCCGACTTTTTTCGGACATCCGCGCGGCCTCGCCACGCTATTTTTCACCGAGATGTGGGAACGATTCACCTACTACGGCATGCGCGCCGTGCTGGTGCTGTTTCTGGTCGCCGCGGTTTCGACGGGCGGATTCGGCATCGACGACAGGACCGCCACGGCGATTTACGGACTCTACACCGCGGGGGTGTATCTGGCGGCCCTGCCCGGCGGTTGGATCGCGGACCGGCTGATCGGCGCGCAGCGCGCGGTACTCGCAGGCGGTTCGGCCATAACCTTGGGCAACGCTCTGCTGGCGATGTCGACCAGTCCGCAGGGATTCTACGTGGGCTTGGTCGTCATCATGCTCGGCGTGGGATTGCTCAAGCCCAACGTGAGCGCCATCGTCGCGGACCTCTATCCGGAGGGCGGCGCGCGGCTCGATTCCGGATTTACGGTGTTCTACATCGGAATCAACGTCGGCGCATTCCTGGGGCCTCTGGTCACCGGCGCGGCTCAACTGTATTTCGGCCTTCGCGCCGGGTTCGCGGCGGCCGCGCTGTTCATGGCCCTCGGCGTGGTGCAGTTCTATTTGACGCGACGGCATTTGGGCACTGCCGGCGCCTACGTCCCCTCCGCCTCGCGCGGCAAGCAATGGCTTTACCTCTGGGTGGCCGTCGGCTTGTCCGCGCTGCTGTTGGCGGCGGTGAGTGCGGGTTTGATCCCCGTGAACGCGGTCGATTTGGCGCAAGCCGTGACCTACGTGATCGTCGGCATGGCGTTCCTCTATTTCTTTTACTACTTCATCGCGGCGGGCCTCAACGTCGAAGAACGCCGGCGCGGCATCGTGCTCGTGGTGCTTTTCGCCGGCAGCGCGTTGTTCTGGTCGGGCTACGAGCAAGCCGGTTCCAGCTTGAATCTGTTTGCGGAGCGCTATACGGACCGGTCATTGGCCTGGCTGCACTTCGCCATACCCACGGGTTGGTTCCAATCGCTGAACTCGGCGTTCATTTTCATCTTCGCGCCGTTTTTTGCCTGGCTCTGGATCGCGTTGGCCAGGCGCAATCTCAATCCGTCGGCGCCGGCGAAGTTCGCGCTCGGCGTCATGTTGATGGGGTCGGGATTTCTGGTCATGGCGGCGGCGGCGGCCATTGTCGCTTCCGGATCGAAAGTGCTGCCGTACTGGCTGATCATGACGTATCTGCTGCATACCTTCGGCGAGCTGTGTTTGAGTCCCGTGGGCTTGAGCTACTACACGAAACTGACTCCCAAGCGCTTCGCGGGACAAATGATGGGAATGTGGTTCCTGGCCATGTCCCTGGGCAACCTCGTCGCGGGACTGATCGCGGGAGAGTTCGACGCCAACCACGTGGCCGCAATGCCGGGGCAATACATGCACATCGTTTATTTCTCAGTGGGTCTGGGCGCCGTGCTCCTGATCCTCAGTCATCCCGTGAAAAAACTAATGGGTAACGTGCAATGAATGCGGGCGCAACTCCGGCTCCTCAGCTCACGCTCAAGGCCATCCTTCTCTCCATCATCCTCACCGTCATCCTCGCATCCGCCAATGCGTACGTGGGCTTGTTCGCCGGAATCACGGTGGCCACGGCGATTCCGGCCGCCGTCATCTCGATGGCGGTTCTGCCGCTGTTCGGGCGCTCGAATATTCTCGAGAACAATATCGTGGCGACCGGCGCCTCCGCCGGCACGTCGATTTCCGCCGGCGCAATCTTTACCCTGCCGGCGCTCATACTCCTGCATCACTGGACGAGTTTCGATTACTGGTGGACGTTGGCCATCGTCGGGCTCGGCGGCTTGCTCGGGGTGCTGTTTTCGGTGCCGCTGCGCCGAACGCTGATCATCGAGCAGAAGCTGCGCTTTCCCGAAGGCGTCGCGGCCGCCGAGGTGCTCAAAGTCGGCGCGAATCCGGGAGTCGGCGCCAAATTTCTGGGCCTCGCGACCCTCGTCGGCGGCGGATTCAAGCTGATCACCTCGGGTTTGCGCGCCTTGCCCGAGGCGTTCACCGTCAAGGGATTCATCGGCGAGCGCGGCATTGCTTTTTTCGGCTATGGCTTCTCTCCGGCCTTGCTGGGGGTCGGCTACATCGTCGGGCTGAACGTTGCGATTCTGATCGCGGCCGGCGGCCTGTTTTCTTGGTGGCTCGCCATTCCGTTGTACAACAGCTTCTTCATCGCTCACGACCCGGTGTTGCTGCACAAGCTGATCGGACTCGACGCCGAAGACGCGGCATTCGCGATCTGGCGCGCGCAAGTACGCTACATCGGCGTCGGATGCATGTTGACCGGCGCGCTCTGGGCGCTGTGGTCGCTGCGCAAATCGCTCTTGTCCGCCGTGCGCAGCGGACTGAAAGTCGGTGTGCGGGGCGCAGCCGACATTCCCCACACCGAGCGCGATCTGCCGATGGGCGCGGTGCTCATTTGCATCGCCTTGTTCGTCGTGCCCCTGTTTGTGTTGTATTACTTGGTGGTGGGGACCCTCGGCGTCGCGTCGGCAATGGCCGTGATCATGATCATCGCCGGCTTCTTGTTTTCGTCGGTCAGCGGCTACATGGCAGGGCTGGTCGGATCGTCGAACAACCCGGTGTCGGGCATTACCATTTGCACCATTCTGTTCGCATCGCTGGTTCTCATGTGGATGGTGGGCGGCAATTCCTCCATCGGCGCGGTGGCCGTGGTGTTCATCGGCGCCGTGGTATGCAACGCGGCCGCCGTGGCGGGCGACAATCTGCAGGATCTCAAGGCCGGACAACTGGTCGGCGCCACGCCTTGGCGTCAACAGGTGATGCTCTGCGTCGGCGTCGTCGTGAGCGCCGCGGTCATGGCGCCGGTGATGAACGTACTGCTCTTCGCGTACGGCATCGGCGAGCCCTCGCATCCCGGCGTCAAGGCCCTGCCGGCGCCGCAGGCCAACTTGGTCAGGTCGGTCGCGGAAGGCATGTTCGGCGGCACCTTGCCGGTCGGGATGATTGCCATCGGCGTGGCCGTCGGCGCCGCAATCATCGTTTTTGATTTGTTCCTCAAGCGCCGCCGATCGCGCTGGAGCGCGCCGGTACTGGCCGTGGCGGTGGGGATCTATCTGCCCTTGGACGTGTCGACGCCCATCCTGGCCGGCGGCATCGTTGCGGAGATGGTCGCGCGCTGGCACCTCAGCCGTAATCCGACCGGCGATCTCGAGAAGCTCGCGCAGAACGGCATGTTGTTCGCCGCGGGTCTCATCACGGGCGAGGCGCTAGTGGGTATTTTCATCGCCCTGTGCATCTGGATCAGCAAGAATCCCGACGTCCTCGCCATGGCCTCGGAGCTGCCCGGCGGAAAATGGTGGGCGGCGATGCTGCTGCTCGGAATCTGCTATTGGATTTTCCGCGCCGGCACCCCGCGGCGGCCCGCGTAGACTGTTTCAGCTGATTTGCGCGATCCCCGCCACTCCGCGAAGCTCGCGCTTTCCCTGGGCACCGTCTATCTGGTGTGGGGCTCGAGCTTTCTGTTCACCAAAATCGCGGTGAGCCATCTGCCGCCGGCGCTGTTCTCCGGGATTCGCTTCACCACGGCGGGCGTGCTGCTCGCGCTCATTGCCAGGATCTGGAGCGGCAGCCCCTGGCCTTCGCGCCCGATCGAGTGGCGCCATGTGATCGTCACCGGCTTTTTCATGGTGTTCGTGAGCAATGGCTTGAATACCTGGGCCGTGCAATATCTTCCGTCGAATCTATCGGCGCTGCTCAACGGCACCTCCGCGTTCTGGATCGCGGGTCTCGGTGTCTTTGGGCGCCGCGGCCATCCCCTGACGCGTTCGGCGGTCTTGGGGCTGGTCATCGGATTCGTGGGTGCCGCGTTGATGTTGATCCCCAAGGATCCCTTGAGCACCAAGAGCTTGACGGCGCAGGCGGCCGTGCTGACCGCCTGCCTCTCCTGGTCATTGGGCACTTTGTACTACCGCAGCATCGACACCGAATTGACCTCGCTCATGTTCATGGGACTGCAGATGCTCATGGGCGGATTGATGCTGCTCTGCGTCGGCCTCGCTCACGGCGACGCGGCGCACTGGGCGCCCGACACGTCCGCATTGATCTCGCTTTTCTATCTGACCTTTTTCAGTTCTTGTTTGGCGTATACCGCCTACGGGTGGCTGAGCCTGAACGGCACTCCCTCCTTGATCGGCACTTACGGCTACGTGAATCCCGCGATTGCCTCCTTCCTCGGCTGGCAATTTCTGCACGAGCATTTGTCCGGTGCGCAGCTGATCGGCATGGTGGTCATCATCATCGGCGTGAGCATTTTGACGCTGCCGGGGGGCAGTCTCACCGATCCGAAGACCCTCGCTGAGCCAAAAACGCAATGAATCAGCGGCGCTTGACGATGATTTCGACCTTGCCCTTGCCGCCCACGAACCAAGAGCCCACGAAACTGACCAGGCTCACGATCACCGAAGCCCAAAATGCGGACCAAAACCCCGCCACATGCATGCCGGGCAGAATCCAGGCCACCAAGGCCACCATGCCGGCGTTGATCACCAGCAGAAACAGGCCGAGGGTAACGATGGTCATCGGCAGTGTCAGCAATATGGCGATGGGCCGAACGATGGAATTGACTATTCCCAACAGCACGCCCGCAAGAATCAAGGTGGCGGGAGTGTCGATCGAGACGCCGCTGACCCAGAGGGTCGCCAACCATAGGCCGAGGGCGACGATGCTTGCGCGAATGAGAAATCCGAGCATGTAAGTCCCCAGGCGCCAGGCGCCGAATTCAACGAGGTCGAAGCGACCCCGCCCTGTGATTGCTCGCTGCGCGAGCATTAAATCAAAAGGTAGGTGCTATGCCAACGGGCCGTCAATAGTCGAGGCCGGGCAGCGGCGGGTCCTTGGGAGGTGCTGCTTTCGGCTTTTTGGGGACGGGCGGCCGCTCGAGCGTCACTTTGATTCGCGCCATGAGGCGCTCCCAGCCCATGCGAATGCGCATGTAGCTCTTGTCCCATTCGGGGGATTCCGGGACTCCTGATCCCAGCAAGCGCAGCGAGGTCGTACCCTCGCCCTTGCGCACGTCCAATATGAAGTCGTCGACCACGGCACTGTCGCTGCGCGGCCAGTCGCCGCCGCTCAAATAGATCAGCCGCAGGCGACGGTTGACGTCGAAGATATCGATGTAGGCTTCACGACCGCCGGCATTGCGTTCGCCCAGCCGGTACGAGCCTCCCTTGCGAGGATCGATCTCCGCTTCCAAACCGGACCATATGCGAATCAGACCGGGGTCCGTCAACGCCCGCCAGACCCGGGCGACGGGCACGTCGACCTCGACCAAGTGGGCATAGCCACGGGTGCCGTTTCGGGTAGATTTACGGGGTAAGCTCATTGCGGGAATCGAGCCTCTTGCACAGCGATGCGGATAGCCTGGCGTAAATCCGCCGGCAGCGAAGTGCTAGAATCCCTCAAGTGGGGAGGAACATCCATGGCTTATGTTGACATTGTGACTGCGCTCGCAGTTCTGCAATTCCTCGTGTTCGGATTCAGAGTCGGCAGAGCGCGCGGGCGCTACGGAGTGAAGGCGCCGGCCACCACCGGCAACGAAATTTTCGAACGATATTTCCGCGTCCAGCAAAATACCTTGGAACAGTTGATTGTCTTTTTGCCCGGACTCTACCTATTCAGTCATTACCTGACCCCCCGGGTCGCCGCGGTACTCGGAGCCATTTACCTGATCGGCCGGGAGGTCTACGCCGCCACCTATGTGAAGGACCCAGCGAAGCGCGACATGGGGTACGGACTTACGTTCTTGCCTATGGTCGTTCTGGTCCTCGGCGGTTTGTTCGGAGCGGTTCGCGAACTGCTCGGGCATTGAATTTGATCCATAATCGCTTATAGTTGGACACTTGAACCTTGGGGTGGCCTCGATAGGCCTGAGATGCCGGTGAACCGGCGAACCCGTTGAACCTGATCCGGTTAGTACCGGCGTAGGGAGCAGGTGAATGAAGTACCCATGGCTTTTGTTTGGGCCGCTGACGGCCTCTATTCTGTTGGCGCGGCCGGCTATTTCAGCCGACGACACGCTGGAGGAGATCGTGGTCACGTCCGGTCTGCGCTCGGCCAGTGTTGCCGAGATGCCGCAGAGCGTGACCGTGATCGATCAGGGTACGCTCCGCGGCGCCGGCGTCCAGCATTTCGAGGACGTGCTCGGGCTGATCCCTGACCTCAACTGGGCCGGGGGAACTTCGCGGCCGCGCTTTTTCCAGCTCCGCGGCATTGGCGAGGTCGAACAGTACCAAGGCGCGCCCAATCCATCGGTCGGTTTTCTGATCGACGACATCGATTTCTCCGGAGTCGGCATGCCGGCCACCTTGTTCGATACCCGGCAGGTCGAAGTCCTGCGCGGACCGCAAGGCACGGCTTACGGCGCCAACGCCCTGGCAGGATTGATCAGCGTGCGCACGGTCGATCCCGGCAACGATTTCGAGTTGAACAGCGAAGTCACGGGCGCGGACTACGATACGCGTGCCGCGAGTCTCGCCGTCGGCGATGGCTTCGCGGGAGGCAGCGCCGGTTGGCGCTTGGCGGCGCAACAGTACTCGAGCGACGGGTTCCGCCACAACGCGTACCTGAACCGAAATTCCACCAACGGATATGATGAAGGCACGCTGCGCGGCAAGCTGCGCTGGCAACTCACGGAGTCGCTGCGCGCGGACCTCACACTGATGCACGTGAACATCAATAACGGTTACGACGGCTGGTCGATCTACAACACTTACACGACTTATTCGAACCAGCCGGGCCGCGATGCGCAATTGTCGAATGGCGCGGCACTGCGTCTCGTCGATTCGATTCAAGGCGTGGGAGAGCTGCGCAGCGTCACGAGCACAGCCAATTCCAAGATCACCTATTCGTTCGACGGCGATTGGGGCAACGATCCCTACTGGGCCGCCACCACGGGCGTCGCACCCTATGATTACTTTCAAAGCGACAATCGAAACCGGCGCACCTTGGCCGAAGATCTGCGGCTGACCGGTGATCCTTCGCGTGCGCTGTTTGGTCGCCTGCGTTGGTTGGCCGGCGTGTACGTGCTGCGCTTGACCGAGTCGGACAGCCAAACGTTCATCTGGAACGCATTCGACGCCGGCCCGGGCGGCACCCCCGGCGCCGGCAGCAGCGGTCTCAACAGCAAGTACAGCGCGACGAACGTGGCGCTTTACGGCTCTCTGGATGCAAATCTCGGCGCACGCGCCACGGTGTCGGGCGGCCTGCGTGTGGAGCAGCGTCAGGCCCATTACGCCGACAGCGCCGATGTGCAGACGCCGTTTCCGAACGAGACGAATCACATGATCGGCGGCAATCTATCTTGGGAACTCCGTACCGGAGACGGGGAGCACGTTTACGCCACCCTCGCCCGGGGCTACAAAGGCGGCGGCTTCAATATCGGCTCGCAGATCCTGTCCGAGCAGCGCAGTTTCGGCCCTGAGTCGCTTTGGAGCCTCGAGACCGGCCTCAAATATGCGCGGGCCGACAGCGCGCTGCAATTGCAAACGGACGTGTTTTACATGCGCCGTCAAAACATGCAGGTTTATCTCTCCGAGCAGTTGCAGCAGAACAATCCGCTGGCCTACGTGTTCTACACGCAGAACGCCAGCAACGGCGAGAACTACGGCCTCGAGGGCGAAGCCGTTTACCGCCTCGACAGCCGTTGGCAGTTCTCGGGCAGCGCCTCGCTGCTGCGCACGCGTTATCTCGGCGTCTCCGGATCATTCGCCAGCTTGGGAATCGATGGACGCGCGCAGCCCTTCGCACCCGGTTACAAGCTATCGGCAGCGGCGGAGTACCGCCACCCGGCCGGGTGGTTCGCACGTCTGGATGCCTCGGCGATCGGCAGCTTCTACTATTACACGAGCGATGCGCAGGCCTCGAGCGCCTATCATTTGGAAAACGTGCGGGTCGGCTACAAACGAGGGTCCTGGACCACGAGCCTGTGGGTGCGCAATCTATTCGATGCTCGCTACGCTCAGCAAGGTTTCTATTTTCAGCTGGTTCCCCCGAACTTCCCGTACCAATCCTTCCTGCAGCAGGGCGATCCTCGTCAAGTGGGCATCACCGTCAATTATGAGCTGGGTCAACGGGAGACGTGCTGCCATTGATACCGCAACGTCACGGTCTCATAAGCGGGAATCGTCACCCGAAAAATCGGTCGGCCGTTCCTGGCGCCCAAGGGGTGGTCAGCTCGGACGATCCGGCCGCCCTCAGGCAGCCGCACCCGCAATTCAAAGTGAATTTCCGCCGCGCGTGCATTGCTGATGTCGACGCGATTCACCGCATCGACCCGCGCCGACCCCAGCTGCGCAACCCCGGGCACCGGAGGCAAACTTGTCGCCCGTGCGGAATCGAGGGTGGTTTTTTCCTTTTCCGCCGTGACCTCGACGTCGGGACTCACGCCCATGTCGATTTCCACCTCCTCATCGACGGCGAGATCGCGCAAGTTGGATTCATGTTGCAGCAATGTCTCGCCGCCGCCCGCGGCAAACACTGCGACGCGTCCCGACGGCAGCGGCAGGCCCAGATGATTGGCGACGTTGTTCTCGGTCCTTAACAGCAAGTGTGCCGGGGCCGTCGTGGCATTCTCATCCGCCGCCAGATCCGCGCCATACACGCGCGTGATCGGTATGCTCAACCGGTCCAACAGCCGCACTTGCTTGGATTGACGGCCGGCAACCGTGGTGCGATCGGGCACGCGGTAGAGCTTGAGGTCGCCGAGCTGCTCCTGCTCCATCCTCTTCGCCGTGACCTCGGCGAGGCGCGGCGCCGCCATTGCCACCGCCATGGGCATTATTGCGTCAGAAGCACGGTTGCGCGCGGCTCCCAACGGCGACGCGAGATCGAATTGAAGGTATTGGGGCGAATCACTGGTCGAACCCCGAGGCCAGCACTGCGCCAGGATGGGTCCGCCGACATCGAGCGGTTCCACGTCGCCGCTCTCGCGGTTGACTCGTCCGGCCACCACCTGCGTATGGGCATTCGGGAAGCCCATGCCGTTGCCATTGGCCAGCGTGACCCAGGCACCCAAGTCCATGGTGGTCCCGTCGGGCGATACCGTGGCGGTGTAATCCGCTGCCCAATCGAAACCGCGCGCCAGGTACGACAGCGTCACCGTCCGCGTCACCGCTTCCGGACTGCGTACCAGCGCCGACAAGGTCGGTGTTGCCGCAAGATCCGTGACGGCCGTGAAACTCAAGCTTTCAGGCGAGCCCGAACAACGCAGCGCCTCGATTCCCGCGGCGGTTTCGAACACCACGCCCCCTCCCGCGTCCGAACGAATCGTGCCGGCCACCCGCGTGCGCTTGCCGGTCTTCTTGTCGGTCCGGAGCAGGGTGACCGGCTTGCCGACGGAGGCCGCAATGAGCGCCGACGGACTCAGCAGTTTTCCTTCTCGATTTTTCTCGATGACACCGGCGGGGAGACCCGTGACGATGGCGCTGGAGGTTTCGATTCCATCGGCCACACCCTCGAAGCGCAGCCGGCTCAATCCGGGCGGCAGATGCACGGTGCGCGTCTCGCTGATCAAGGCGAAACCTCCCAGGCTATCCAGATTGACGGACCCGGCGCTGCGAAAGGGCGCGCGATACACGGTCACCGACAGATCGGATGGCATCGACGCCAAGTCGTCGGCTGCCATGGCTTGCGCGGCTGCCGACACCCAGGCCAGCAACCCCCAGGCGGGGATGAATGCTCGTCCGCGCATGGTCGCCCCGCGCATCGCCCGGCTTAGTATCTGGTTTCGAACGTGGCCGTGAGACTGGCCTTGCCGTTGGCGGGCACGGTCACCGACCACTCCGCCGTGTCGGCGCTGCGCCGCGCGCTCTTCTGGCTCTCCGCAGTGATGCGCGAATCGCCCCACAGGCCCTCTTGGAGAAGTTTGACGGTGACGGGCCGAGGCAGAGCGTTGCTCAATTCGTAGCGCATATCGGACTGCCAATTGAAGGTACTCAGGCGCGTGCGCTTGTCCACCACGGCGCGCACCTTCACGTCGAAGGCATCGCCGGTCGCGAGCGACAAGGTAGATCCCATGGGCGTGTGATCTATACGGCTTTCGCCGATGAACTGAGGATCACCGCGCTTGTCGCGCATGTAGAAGCGCAAAATTCCCGCCGGCAACTGGTCGCCGAGGCCTGCGCGTGCACTGGTCGAAAAGCTATAGACGCTCTTTGCGCTTTGCGCCGTCTCCGCCGTTCCCAGCCAGTGATTGCGAAATTCATAGCCATGTTCGGCCGGCACGCCGTGAACGTCCAGGAAGCTCACCTGCTTGGTTTGCAGATTGGCGATGGTGGTGCGTTCCGCCAGCGGGTAGAGGTAGTAATCGCCCACGCGCTCGCGGCTGCCGCTTTCGGTACCCGCCTGCTGCAATGTCGCTCGAGGCTGCGGGCCGCGATAATAATTCGGCTGCCTCCCGCCTCCGTCCACTTGGGTGGGCGAGCCCGCCACCAGCAGCGTCTTCGCATCGTCATAGCTAACGCCGCTGGAGTTGGTCAGCGTCACCCATCCCTGCACGTCGATCTTGCCGTCGCCCTCGTTATAGAGCGCCACGTAATCCGCGCGCCAGCCGAGACCGGGCGTGAGGTAGCTCAATGTAGCCGGCCGCGTACCCGGGTGGGCGCCGATCACGGTGACCGACAAGGTCGGGCGCGCACGCAGATTTTCCGGCACCTTGTCGAAGATTACCCGCACCGGCAGGCCGTCATCGCGCAACACCTCGATGCGCTGACCGATCCTGAGCACCACGCCCCCGTTGGTGGCGAGGACCTCGGCTTGTTCCCGCGTTTCGGCGCCCGTGGCCGGATTGACGCGGACGATGGTGACCTCGTGGCCCACCGCCTTTTCCATGAGCTTGCCGGGAGTCAGCAAATCGAAATCAAAGTTCTGTTCGACGATGCTGATATCGCTCGCCGTGAGCGACGCTGTTTCGGGTCGAATCTGCGCCGAGACATCCTGGAATTCGATGCGCTGCCGGCCGCCCTTGACCTCGATGTCGCGCCGGTCCTGTACCAGCGCCAGGTCATCCGCATAGATCGTGACCGATAAAGTCCTGTCGGCGGCCATGGCCGGAGCGGCCGCTGCCAAGCAGAATGCGCACTCGATGACGAGGAGATGTACTCGCATAGCCCAACTCCGATCATTGGTGTGCGGCGAGCCGCCTGTCGGAAGCGGCCGAAGGCAAGCTAGCGCATCGACACCTGAAGGCGCTCACCGGCGCTCGCTTCCATCCAAGTCTTGATCCGCTTGGCATCCGCGACCCGCGTGTATTTGCCCATCGAATCCAGCAGCACGATGACCACCGAGCGGCCTTCGATGACGGCCGCCATGACCAGGCACTTGCCGGCTTCGGTGATGTAACCGGTTTTCTGCACGATGATGTTCCACGCCGGGTTCGCTACCAGGTTGTCGGTGTTGTGGAATTCGACCATGTGCTTGCGGACTCTGACCGCATAGCGCTGATCGGTCGAATACTCGCGAATGCTGGGATTGTGGGAAGCGGCGATCACCAGTTTGGTCAGGTCCGCAGGGCTCGCCACGTTCTGGCTCGACAAGCCCGTGGGGTCGACGAAGTGCGAGCTCACCATGCCGAGTTCCGCAGCCTTGGCATTCATGGCGGCCACCATCGCGGGCATTCCGCCGGGGTAATTGTTCCCCAAGGCATGCGCGGCGCGGTTTTCGGACGACATCAGCGCCAGATGCATCAGATCGCCCCGGGTCAAGGTTGTGCCGACCGCGAGGCGCGAAAAGGCGCCCTTTGGCATGTCGCGATCGGCGTCGGTGATCTGAATCAGCTCATCGAGAGGCTGCTTGGCGTCGAGGACCACCAGGGAGGTCATCAACTTGGTGATGGAAGCGATGGGCATCGGCACATCGGGATGACGCGAATACAGGACCGAGGAGTCGCTCTGGTCGATGATGAGCACAGAACTCGACTTGAGCTTGAGATCGCGGACGAGCTTCGCGGGATCGCGGACGGCCTTCGCGGGAGTGCGGATGACCTTCGCGGTGGCCTGCATTGCCAAAATCGCCAGAAACAGGCCGGCTGTCGCGCGCAGCGGGAGGGACCGCAGTCTCAAGTTGAACGCCATTGACTTCTCTAGATGTTCTTACGGAAAGCAGCAAGCTGACATAAGTCGATCACGCCGCGACGTGATGCAGCGCTAACTTTGCCATTTTTTTTTCGAATGTCCAGCACATTCAGTTCTTTGCCCCGATAACCTCAGGCGTTTGCCTCGCTGCCGGGAGCCCGCCGCAGCTCCTTGTCGCGGTACATCTTGCGATCGGCCATGCTGAGCAGCTCGCGCATGTCACGCGCGTCTTTGGGGTAATTGACGACTCCGATGCTGACGCTGCAGCGAATCATGCGCGAGCGCAGATCGAGTGTGGTTTTAAAGACATTATGTCGCACGCGCTTGACCACGGCGTCGGCGACCTCGGCCGACGCGCCGGGCAGCAGCACGGCGAACTCATCGCCGCCGAAGCGCGCGGCGTAATCTGAATTGCGAATGCTTCTTTGCAGGCATTGCGCCACCAGGGTGATGGCGCTATTCCCGGCTTCGTGGCCGAAGGCATCGTTGATGTCCTTGAGCTTGTCCATGTCGATCATCAGCAGGGCGTACACGCCGCGGTCGCGCTCGGCAGAGCTGTGTTCGCGTTGCCACACCTCATTGAACATGCGCAAATTGTAAAGGCCGGTCAGCGCGTCGGTTTGCGCCAGATTCTCGATCCTTTCGCGTGCCTCCGTGATATCCGCCGACAGCGTCGTCGTCAGGTAGGCCACCAATAGAAAGGGCGCCAATTGACCTGCGGCTTGGCTGGCGTAGAAAAGCGACATCACGTCGAGGCCGGGGGTCGCCGCGGCCAGCAGCAGATGGCAAATCGCGATTACCGCCACTTGCAGCAGAGTGACCAGCCGCCCGAGGGTGAGCGCGCTCAGGATGATGGGCAGCAAGAAGAGATTGAGGAGAGGACTGGAATTCTTCCCGGTGAACCACAGCACCCCGGCGATGAACATCACCATGGACCACGACTCGATCAGCAAGCGGGTCCGGGTGCGCCCCGGGAAGAACCAGCGGGACCGAAACGCGACGATGGCGATCACGAACGCGCCGAACAGGCCGAGCACCGGCCATGGCTGCGTTATCAGCGACCGGGACCAAACCACCACCAGGGCAGCGAGCGCCAAACACAGAATCTCTATGGATCGGGTACTGCGCACGCGCTATTTGAATCGGGCGGCCGCGGAGACGGACCCGTTGCCGCCGGGGGTCGGCACCTTCAATTCCTGAACGGCGCGTTTTACTTCCGGATCCCGCTGCAACAGCGGCGCGTCGGCGGGCACGTCGGGCAGCTTGGGATCGCGCGGGAGTTCGATATCGGGGGCGATGCCTCGGTGATTGATGGATATCCCCGACGGCGTGTAATAGAGCGACGTGGTCAACTTGATGGCACGGTCGCCGGATAGGGGAATGACGGTCTGCACCGAGCCCTTGCCGAAGGTGGTGCGTCCGATGAGCTTCGCGCGATGGTTGTCCTTGAGGGCACCGGCGACGATCTCGGCCGCCGAGGCGGAGCCGCCGTTGATCAATACCACGATCGGCGCGCCCTTGAGGGCGTCACCCGGTGTCGCATTCATTTCAAATTTGGATTCCGGCGTCCGGCCTTTGGCGGTGACGATGACGCCCGCATCGAGAAAAGCATCGGAGACCGATACCGCCGCCTCGAGTACTCCCCCCGGGTTGTTGCGCAAGTCGAGCACCAGCCCCTTGAGCGCCGCGCCATTGCGCTTACGCAGGTCTTTGAGCGCGGCGTCCAAGTCATCGCCGGTGGTTTCGCTGAACTGGGAGATTCGCACATATCCCATGCCCGGCTCGAGCAGCTCTGCCTTCACGCTGCGCAATTCCACCCGCGAGCGTTTCAGCGTGAATTGCAGCGGCTCGGCGCTGCCTTCTCGCAAAATACCTATCTTGACCGTGGTTCCTTCCGCGCCGCGCATGCGCCCGATGGTGTCCGCCAGGTTGGCCGTGTTCACGGGAACACCGTCGATGGTTGCAATGACGTCTCCGGGTCGGATCCCGGCCGAGGCCGCAGGCGAGCCTTCGAAAGGCGACACCACCACGACCTGGTCGTCCTCCATCGATACCTCGATCCCCACGCCCGAGTATTGGCCCGAGCTCGAGATCTTCACCTCGTCGTACTCTTCCCCGTCGAGGTAAGCCGAATACGGATCCAGCGAGGACACCATGCCGCGAATTGCAGCCTGCAGCAGCTGATGGTCGTCGACGGGATTCACGTAGTCGTGCTTCACGCGCTCCAGCACATCGGCGAGCATGCGGGCGTCTTGCCAGGGTAGGTCGCTCCCCAGTGCCGGTTTGTCGGCGAGTACCCCGCCCGCCAGCCCGAGCGACATGCCCGCCGCCATTCCGACGCACAATAACAAGACATTGCGAGATTTGATGATCATCAGACCGCAGCATACGTGCGGCGGCGAGTCGCCGCTAGCCGCGGAGCGCCGCCGCTTTCCCTGGGCCGAAAAAGGCCTTGGCCGCAGTCCCACGCCCGATTGTGCGGCGCGTGCGCGGATCGCGACGAGACATATCGCCATCGTCGCACACTCGGAGGCGCGCTCAGGGACTGGTCTTCAACCAAGCCTTGGGGTCCACGGTTTTGCGCCCTTCGCGAATTTCGAAATACAGCTGCGGGGCGGCGCCGGCATCGCTCAAAGCCGCGATCACATCGCCCGGTGCGACCCAGTCGCCGACCGATTTGTAGAGTACCTCGGCATGGCCGTACAGGGTCATGTAGCCGCCGCTGTGACCGATGATGAGCAATAATCCGAGACCCTGCAGCCAATCGGCATACACGACGCGGCCGAAGTAGGGAGCACGCACTTTGGCGCCGGGTGCCGCTTCGATCATTTCGCCGTTCCAGCGCACGCCCGGCGCGGAATTTGCGTGAGTTTCCTGATAATGCGCCGTCACTCTCCCCTGCACGGGCCACGGCAATTTGCCGCGCATTCGGTCGAAGCTCTGCGTTGCATCGACCGGAAAATCCTGCATCACTCGCGCAAGGTCGGCCACCAGGGATTCGACCGCTTGTTCCTCGCGCCGCAAATCAGCCATTTCCTGATTGCCGCTCGCCACTTGCTTCGTGAGCGCCGCCAGCGCGGCGGCCCGCTCGGCGCGCGCATGCGTAAGGCCGGCCATCTCGCGGCCCGCGTCCTCCGCCAGAGTCTCGAGTTGCGCGCTTTGTCGATCGATTTCGGCGACCAACTGCTCCAACCGCATCACTTGATTCTGAATGACGTCGATTTTGCCGCTGCGTTCCCGGGCGAAATATCCGTAGTAGCTGAGCGTACGGCCGAGGCCGGCCGGATTGGTCTGGTTCAGCAGCAGCTTGAGTTGTTCCTGCCGGCCGATCATATAGGCCGCGCGCACTTGCCGGCCCAAGACCGCCCGCTCCGCCTGCAACGCATCTTGATCGCGCTCCTGCTCGCGGCGCAGCTCCGATCGGTGCCGCTCCGCGGCGGCCTCTGCCGCGCGCAACGCCTCCAGCCGTTGGCGTTTGGCGGTGATGGCGAGCTCCGCCCCGCGCAAACGTGCGCTCAATGCGTCGCGTTCCTTGAGCTCGTCGCTCAGACGGTTGGTGAGCGCCGCTATACGCGCGCGCACTGCCGCGAGTTTGGCTTTCGCCTGCGCGGAATCCGCGGTTTCGGGGGCCGCCCAAGTCCCGGCGCAACACAGGACCGCCACGAGGACGATGCATGACAGTTCGAGGCTGCGGTTACTGGTGAAGTTCATTCTGGACGGCAAGCATACAAGCCTTGGGGCCGCTGCTATACTTGGCGGCCCGAAAATCCTATTGTGCGAGCCGCATGCAGCGACTGTTCGAATTCATCGGCCATCATCCTTACCTGGCAAGCGGAGCGGTGCTGGCTGCCGCCGTCGTGGCTATTTACGAGATTCGCGAGCGCATCCAGGCGTTTGCGGCGCTGAGCGCGATGCAGGCCGTACGCCTCATGAATCAAGGCGCGCTGGTCCTCGATCTTCGCGGCAAGGAATTATACGACGCCGGCCATATCGGCGAGGCGCGCAACGTACCCGTGGCGGAACTCGCATCGCAGGCCGAAAGCCTGAAAAAATGGCGCGATAAAAACGTGATCACGTATTGCGACAGCGGCGTGAATGGCGCGAGCGGTGCACGTACGCTGATGAAGCTCGGCTTCACCAAGGTGTTCAATCTGCAGGGGGGCTTGAACGCGTGGGTGAAGGACAACTTACCGTTGGCGAAAACCTCGCCGGGGGGTAAGGGAAGCTCGAAATGACCCAACCCGCCGTGACCGTATACGTGTCGGATTGGTGTCCGTATTGCCAGCGAGCCAAGGGGCTGTTGGCTCAGAAGAATGTGGATTTTCGCGAAATCAACGTCGAGGACGATGCGAAATTGCGCGAGGAAATGATGGCGCGCAGCAATCGGCGCACGGTTCCGCAGATTTTCATCGGCGACAAGCATGTCGGCGGCTGCGACGAGCTTTTCGAACTCGATCGCAGCGGCGAATTGGATCGATTAATTCAGGGGGCTTGATGAACGAGGTTAGAACTCCGGGGCCAGAGGCCAACATCGGCGGCGTCCAAGTGAGCCTGCAAAGCGTTTACTTGAAGGATTGTTCCTATGAGTCGCCGAACGGGCCGCGGCTGCCGAACAATCAAGCGTGGGAGCCGAAATTTCAGCTCAACATGAATACCTCGGCCGAGGAACTCGCGGCGGATGTGCGCGAGGTGCTCTTGACCATCACGCTCGAAGCGAGGCAGGGCGAAGCGACGCTGTACCTGGTCGAGGTGAAGCAGGCGGGAGTGTTCTCGATCGCCGGTGCGTCGGTGGAGGATTTGAAGCGCCTGATCGGCAGCTTCTGTCCCAGTGTCCTGTTTCCCTACGCCCGCGAAGTGATATCAGATTTGATCGTCAAGGGCGGCTTCCCGAATTTCTTGCTGCCCTTGGTCAACTTCGATGCCTTGTTCGCGCAGGCGTCCGAACAGCCGCAGCCTGGCCTCGTCAACTAAGAAGGTCTTAGCAGATGCAGCCCCAAAGCGCCGAACCGATGACGGTCATCGGCGCCGGCTCTTGGGGCACGGCACTCGCCATTCAACTGGCCCGGGAAGGTCATCCTACCCAGCTGTGGGGACGCGATGGCGTCCAGCTCGATGCGATGCGCCGCGCGCGGCGCAATGTGCGTTATTTGCCGGACGCCGAATTTCCCGCCGCATTGCAGGTTGCAAACGATCTGCGCGAGGCGCTCGAGACTGCGCGCGATGCGCTGATTGCCGTGCCTTCGCATGCATTTCGCGCGACGCTGGAGAGCATCGAGCCGCACTTGGGCCCCGAGACGCGCATAGCTTGGGCCACGAAGGGATTCGAGATCGCGACGGGCCTGCTGCCGCACCAGGTCGCCCGTCAGGTTCTGGGCGCACGGCCGGCGGCGGTGTTATCCGGCCCCACCTTTGCCAGGGAGGTCGGCGCCGGTCTGCCCACCGCCATGACCATCGCATCCCAGGACGAGCGCTTCGCCAAGGAACTCGCGTGGAGCCTGTCGGGACCGACTTTTCGCGCCTATACGCAAACCGACATCATGGGTGTAGAGGTGGGAGGCGCGGTCAAGAACGTCATCGCGATCGGTTCAGGCATCGCCGACGGCATGGGGTTCGGCGCCAACACCCGCGTCGCGTTGATCACGCGCGGGCTCGCCGAAATGATGCGTCTCGGGGTCAAACTCGGCGCCGCGCGCGAGACATTCATGGGACTTGCCGGCCTCGGCGACCTCGTGCTCACCTGTACCGACGATCAGTCCCGCAATCGCCGCTTCGGCATGGCTTTGGGCCGGGGTCTATCGTTACGTGAAGCAGAAAGCGGCATTCAGCAAGTGGTCGAAGGCTTGGCGGGAGCCCGCGCGGTCTACGCCGTGGCGCGGCGGCTGACGGTAGACATGCCCATATGCCAGGAAGTTTATCGGGTGATGCACGAAGGCAAGCCGATTCGAGCCGCCGTACGAGCACTGATGGGGCGGGAAGTGCGCTCCGAGACGGAGTGACGCGCGGAGGCGCAGCCGGCGGGCGTTGCGTCGCCGTCCTCGAAGATACGTGGTGTCATGGAGAGGCCCGCCCGGCAAAGCCCAGCTGGCGCCAGGCTTCGTAGACGACCAGCGCCACCGCGTTCGATAAGTTGACGCTGCGGCTCCGTGCCCGCATGGGAATGAACACGGAAGATTCACGTCCGATCCGGTCCAGCACGGCCTCCGGAAGTCCGCGAGTTTCCGGCCCGAACAAAAAAGCATCGCCGTCCCGGTATTCGAGATCGGCGTAGCCGTGGCGACCTCCCGTTTCGACGGCAAAAATCCTCGCGCCCGCCAGTTCCTCGAGGCAGGCGTCGAGACCGGAGTGCACTTTCACGGACGCAAGGTCGCGATAGTCGAGACCGGATCGTTGCAGGCTCTTGTCATCCAGGCGATACCCCAGCGGCTTGATCAAATGCAGCGCCGCGCCGGTGTTCGCGCACAAGCGAATGACGTTGCCGGTATTCGGCGGAATTTCGGGCTCGAACAGCACGACATGGAGCATGGCGATGGGGTCTCGGGCGGCCGCGCTATTGGCCGGCATCATGTGTCGGAGCGATCGCCTTGCTGCGCAAGAATCACGCGCTGCGTCGGATAGTCGAACTCCACGCCCAAACGGCGAAACTCGTCGATGATGCGAAAATTGACGGCCTGTTGCAGGTCGAGCAGGGGATTGAGACTGGGCTGCTGCACGAAATACGAGAGCTCGAAGTGCAATGCGGAATCGCCCAGGTTTTTCAGATGGCAGCGCTCGAAACGAGCGTTCGCGTGTTCGCGAACGATGCCCTCGAGCAGCGGAGGTATTCTCTGGAGCTTGTCCGACGGCGTTTCGTAGGTCACGCGAATAGTCGCCAGCGCGCGCTGTTCCTGGGCGCGGCCGAAATTGCGCACGCGGCTTTTCAGGATGTCGGCGTTCGACAGGATGATCTGTTCGCCGGTGTCGCTGCGCAGTCGGGTGCTCTTGATGCCGATATGTTCGACCTTTCCGGTAAACGTGTCGATCACCAGTGTGTCGCCGATGACGAACGGCTTATCGAGGGCGATCGACAGCGACGCGAACAAATCCCCGAGCACGTTTTGCAGAGCCAGCGCCACCGCCACCCCGCCGACTCCGAGGCCGGCGAGCAGGGCGGTGATGTTGACGCCGAGGTTTTCGAGCGCGACCAGGACCAGCAGCGACCAAATCAGCATGTGCGCGATGAAGTTGATGATGTTCAGGGAGCCGGCGAATACCCGGTCGGCGCCGCGCTCCGCTTCCTTCATCTCCAAATAGAAGCGCAGCGCCAATCCCGCCCAGAGTCCGACCTGCACCAAAACCAGCATCAGCGCGATGGTGGCGACGGCGTGCTGAAATTTGTCCGGCAGCGTCAGGCTCTCTTGAGCGGCGTATAAGGCGGCCCCCAAGAACAGGAGCTGTGTGGTGTTTCCGATCAGGTAGGTGATGAGCCGGATCGGCGCCGGGCGCGCCGCCCCCAAATACTTCTGGTAGCGCCCCGCCATGAGCCGCCGCAGAATCCAAAGCCCCGTCCAAACGGCCACGGCCACGATTCCCGCGACCAACCAGTCCGTCAGCGAATTGCCGAGCAGCAGCCGGTGCACCGCCTCGACTTTTTGTGTGAGGTAATCGCGCATGACGGCGATTATAAACTGCTCGGCGCTCGATACGCGGCGTCCGGCCGGCGGCTAGCTGGCGTTCTCCATACCCAGCTCTTTCATTTTGCGAGTCAGCGTATTGCGGCCCCAGCCCAATAGTTTCGCCGCGTCCTGTTTCAAGCCGTCGGCCTTGCGCAGCGCCACCCGGATCAGTATGCGCTCGACCTCGGGGACGGCCTGATCCAGCAGGCGCCGCGTTCCCGCGTCCAGTTCTTGTTCGGCCCAGTGCGACAGTTTCGCCATCCAGTCGTGATTCGCGGACTGGCCGACCGGTACGCCGCCGAGGTCGGGCGGAATGTCCTCGGCGCGTATTTCCCGCCCCGGCGCGGTGACGGTCAGGCGCCGGCAGGCGTTGACGAGCTGGCGAACGTTGCCCGGCCAATCGAAAGTCACGAGCGCGGTTTCGGCCGGCAAGGTCAGCAGTTTCGGTTCGACTCCGAGCTCATGGCCCGCGACCGCCAAATAATGCCGCAGGAGTTCGGGAATATCCTCGCGCCGCTCGCGCAACGGCGGGATTTCGATGCGAATCACGTTGAGCCTGTGCAGCAGGTCTTCGCGAAAGTGGCCGGAACTCACGCGCGTCTCCAAATCTTGGTGAGTCGCGGCGATGACGCGCACATCGACCTTCACCGGCGTTTGCCCGCCGACTCGATAGAATTCGCCCTCGGCCAGCACGCGCAGCAGCCGCGTCTGCAGCGCCGGCGACATGTCGCCGATTTCATCGAGGAACAGCGTGCCTCCGTCGGCTTGTTCGAAGCGTCCGCGGCGCAGGGCGTCGGCGCCGGTGAACGCGCCTTTTTCATGGCCGAAGAGTTCCGACTCCAATAGATCCGCGGTGAAAGCCGCGGTGTTGAGAGCGACGAAGGCCTTGTTGGAGCGCGGGCTGTGGCGATGCAGAGCACGCGCCACGAGTTCCTTACCGGTACCCGACTCGCCGGTGATGAGCACCGTCATGCTGGAGCGCGACAGTCTGCCGACCGCGCGAAACACTTGTTGCATGGCGGCCGCCTGGCCGAGCAATTCCGGGATACTGCGCCGCGCGGCCTCGACGTCGATGGAAACCGTCGCTTGCTGCGCGGCGCGGCGCACCAGCTCGACGGCCTTGTCGATGTCGAAGGGCTTGGGCAAATATTCGAACGCGCCGCCCTGATACGCCGCGACCGCCGCGTCCAAATCGGAGTGCGCCGTCATGACGATGACCGGCAAACCGGGCCGCGATACTTGGATTTCCTTGAGCAGATCGAGTCCGCTGCGGCCGGGCATGCGGATGTCGGTCATTAGTACGTCAGGTGCGCCGGAACGCAAGGCCGTCAAGACATTGTCGGCCTGATCGAAACACTTGGCGGCCATGCCGCTGCCTTTCAGCGCCTTCTCGAGCACCCATCGGATGGAGGCATCGTCGTCGACCAACCAAACTTGCAGCGGCTTCGAATTCATACGGAATCCATGGGCAGGGAGATGACGAATATGGTTCTACCCGGGGCGCTGTCGAATTCGATCAGGCCGCCGTGGCGGCTGACGAGATCCTGCGCTATGCCCAAGCCGAGGCCCGTGCCGTCGGTACGGCCGGACACCAGCGGATAAAAAATCGTGTCGCGAATTTCCGAGAGCACTCCCGGGCCGTTGTCTTCGAATTGAATCGAGGCAACGAGCCGATGGCGTTGCGAGCCGACGCTCACATTGCTCACGGCGCGGGTTCTGAGGATCAGTCGCGGCGATTGCACGTTGCCGCCCGACAGGGCCTGGACCGCGTTGCGGCCCAGATTCAGCATGGCCTGGATGATGTGGTTCGGATCCACCGTGAGCGGCGGCAAGCTCGGATCGTAGTCGCGATCGACGGTGACGCCTTCGGGCGCCTCACTGCGCAGCAAATGATAGACGCGCTCCAAGATCTCGTGCACGTTGATCAGCTGCTTTGCGGGCGGGCGGCCCGGCCCGAGCATGGAGTCGAGCAAATTGGTGAGCCGGTCGGCTTCGCTGATGATGACGCGGGTGTATTCGCGCAACGCCGGGTCCAGGAGTTCCCGCTCCAGCAGTTGCGCGGCGCCGCGCAAGCCGCCGAGGGGGTTTTTGATTTCGTGCGCGAGCTGGCGGACCATCAAGCGGCTCCCGCCCAGTTGCGCCAGCAGCGCGTTCTCGCGAGTGAGACGGCGATGCTGCGTGATGTCTTCGATCTCGAGCAGCAGCCGGGGACTGTCCTGTCCGAGCGTTATTTGGGTCACGGCACAGTCGAGAATGCGATCGGCTCCCGCCGGCGCCGGCCACGCGAGTTCGCGTTGAACCACTCCCTCGCCTCCGTGACGCGCACGATCGAACAGCGGCAACAGAGACTCGGCGCCGCGCGTCAATTCCGTGATGCTGCGGCCGAGCGCTTGATTCGGTCCCAGCCCCAACAGGGTTTGCGCGGCGGCGTTCAGGTAATCCACGTGCAATTCGTGATCCAGCAGGAACACGCTGGTGACCAGACTATCGAGGAGCTCGGTACTCTCGATGCGCACGGGATTCAATTGCAGTTCAGCGGCCAATCGGAGGATCCGGTTGGCGAAACGCGTGAGCTAGGGTTTCTGGTGCTGGGGCGACAAAGCAGATGGCTGCCGTACGAAAAAGCTGACGCTGTCGGTGCTCGAGGATTGGCCCGTCGTTTGATCCGTGATGGTTGCGGCGATGGCGTAGGTACCGCGGTCCAAGTGAGGCAGTGCGAATTGCGTTGCAGTCGGCCCCAGATCCTCCACCTGCTTGCCGTTCAGATGCCAGGTGATGGTCTGATCCGGTTTCAGGGCAGGATCCAGGGCGAGGTGCACACTGATGACGTCGTCGCCGAAGAAGGTCTGCTCGGGAAGCGGCGAAGTGATCGAGAATTGATTGTAGTTGAGTCCCGGTGCCACGGTTTTCTTGGGGGGCGACCCCGCCGGGCTCGCGGGGCGAGCGGACGACGCCGAACCGCCGCCGGGCGTCGGGCTGCTGGCCGTGAAGATCTTCTCGGCTCCGGGTACCGGCTGATCGGAATAATGGACTATCCCGTCGGAGTCGGTCCATTTGTAGACCACGGCCGCCTGTCCCGCAAACGCGGCGAGGCTGGCCAACACGATCCATGGTCTCCAAGGGTGCATGACGCCAAAGCATAGCCCTATCGCCTCCTAGCCACAAAACGAGGTGACGGCGACGTGACCGCCGTCACCTTAAGGCTTGCACCCTGCAATGACCTCACAAGCTGTAGTACATCTCCACTTCGATCGGATGCGTGGTCATGCGCACGCGGGTGACTTCCTTCATCTTCAACTCGATGTAAGCGTCGATCAGGTCGTCGGTGAAGACGCCGCCCGCCTTGAGGAAGCCACGATCTTTGTCCAGATACTCGAGCGCCATGTCGAGGGAGTGGCAAACCGTCGGTATTTTCTTGTCCTCTTCAGGCTCCAAGTCATAGAGATCCTTGTCGCCGGGGTCGCCGGGATGGATCTTGTTTTGAATGCCATCGATTCCCGCCAGCAGCATGGAGGCGAAGGCGAAATACGGATTGGCGGTTGCGTCGGGAAAGCGCACCTCGATGCGCCGGCCCTTGGGATTGGCAATCCAGGGAATACGAATCGACGCGGACCGGTTGCGCGCGGAATAGGCGAGCTTCACCGGCGCTTCGAAACCAGGCACCAGGCGCTTGTAGCTGTTGGTGCTCGCGTTGGTGAAAGCATTGATGGCGCGGGCATGCTTGATGATGCCGCCGATGTAGTAGAGCGCGGTGTCCGACAGGCCGCCGTACTTATCGCCGGCAAACAGCGCTTTGCCCTCTTTTTGCAGCGATTGATGCACGTGCATGCCGCTGCCATTGTCGCCGACGATGGGTTTCGGCATGAACGTCAGGGTCTTCCCGTAACCATGCGCGACGTTTTGCAGCGCATATTTGAGAATCTGCACCTCGTCGGCTTTCTTGGTCAGGGTGTTCGCCGCGACGTTGATTTCGCCCTGCCCGGCGGTGGCCACTTCGTGGTGGTGCACTTCGAACTTCAGGCCCATTTCTTCGCAGGCCATGGACATCGCGGTGCGGATGTCTTGCTGCGAGTCGACCGGCGGCACGGGGAAGTAGCCGCCCTTGACGCCGGGACGATGCGCCTTGTTGCCGTCTTCGTAGGTCTTGCCGGAATTCCAAGCGCCCTCGTAGGAGTCCACCTCGTAGGAGCAGCCGTTCATGCCGGAGCTGACCGTGACGTTGTCGAATATGAAGAATTCGTTTTCCGGTCCAAACAGCGCCGAGTCGGCGATTCCGGTGGACTTGAGATACGCTTCCGCGCGCTTCGCCAAGGAACGCGGGTCACGCTCGTAGCCCTGCATCGTCATGGGTTCGATGACGTCGCAGCGCAAATCCACC
The DNA here is from genome assembly GCA_036498345.1 of Steroidobacteraceae bacterium. Classification (GTDB taxonomy): domain Bacteria; phylum Pseudomonadota; class Gammaproteobacteria; order Steroidobacterales; family Steroidobacteraceae; genus Bog-1198. The sequence goes on along the minus strand of DASYFQ010000141.1, from coordinate 5,896 downwards.
GTCGTCTCCTCATAGAAAGGATCGATGACGGCGGTGGCGGGATCCGGCATCAAAATCATGTCTGATTCGTTGATGCCCTTCCAGCCGGCAATCGACGAACCGTCGAACATTTTGCCATCCTTGAAAAAGCCCTCATCCACCAGGCGCGTCGGAATGGTGACGTGGTGTTCCTTACCAATCGTGTCAGTAAAACGGAGATCGGCGAATTTCGCTTCTTTTTCTTTGATCAATTTCAGGACATCGGCGGGAGTCATGTGCGTCCTCGCGGGGTTTGACTATTGGCCCGGCAAATGCCGGGGTTCTGTCGATAGTGCAGCTAATGTGCCATTCTGATGCATATACGGATCAAGCACTTGCGATGGGGGCCAAGCTTCCTTGCATCATAATGGATCGAATCGCAAAAAGTTACGCCCTGATTTGGTGCGTTGCGGCCCCACACACGCGGAATATCCGATCCCGCCGACAAATCAAGCGTCTCTTGAGCGAATTGGGTGCATGGTAACCTTAAGACACACCAGAGTGGCGTCGCTATACTCGCGGCCTTTGCCTTCGCCGCGAGCATCCGATGGCCCACGCTTTCCCCAAGCCGCCCCGTACTTTTCAAGATCTCATTTTTGCGCTGCAGAAATATTGGTCTGAGCGAGGTTGCGTCATTTTGCAGCCCTACGACATGGAAATGGGCGCCGGGACCTTTCACGCCGCGACGTTTCTGCGCGCGGTGGGCCCGGAGCCCTGGAGTGCGGCCTATGTCCAGCCCTCGCGCCGGCCGACGGACGGCCGTTACGGCAATAACCCGTTTCGGCTGCAGCACTACTATCAATTTCAGGTCTGCATCAAGCCCTCACCCGACGACTTTCAGGAACTGTATCTGGGCTCGCTGCGGGCACTCGGGCTGGATCTATTGACCCACGACATCCGTTTTGTCGAGGACAACTGGGAATCGCCGACCTTGGGCGCATGGGGACTGGGGTGGGAGGTGTGGCTGAACGGCATGGAAGTCTCGCAGTTCACCTACTTTCAGCAAGTGGGCAGCCTGGACTGCCGCCCGGTGATGGGCGAGATCACCTATGGCCTCGAACGATTGGGAATGTACATCCAGGGCAAGGAAAGCATCTTCGATGTCATCTGGGCGGACGGTCCGTTCGGCACCGTCACTTACGGCGATGTGTTTCATCAGAACGAAGTGGAGCAATCCACCTATAACTTTGAAAAGGCAGACACGGCGGTGCTGTCGGCGCAGTTCGACGCGCATGAAATCGCCTGCCGCCGCCTGCTCGAAGACAAATTGGTGCTGCCTGCCTATGAACAGATGGTGAAGGCCTCACATGCGTTCAATCTATTGGACGCACGCCATGCAGTGTCCGTCACCGAACGGCAGCGATTCATCCTGCGTGTGCGCACCCTGGCGCGCGGCGTGGCAGAGGCCTACCGCGCCAGCCGCGAAGCGCTGGGCTTCCCGCTCATCAAGAGCGCTCCCGCGGAACGAGTGGCCTGATGAACGCGCAGGATCTGTTGTTCGAGTTGGGCACCGAAGAGTTGCCGCCGCGCGCACTGCCGAGTTTGTCGGCGGCCCTGACCGAGGGCATCGTCAAGGGGCTGGATGCCGCCGGCATTGCGCACGGCAGGGCGCATGGATACGCAACGCCGCGCCGCCTCGCCGTGCGAATACAAAAATTAGCGGCGCAGCAGCCTGATAAAGAAGTGGAACGGCGCGGACCGCCGCTCAAGAATTCCTTCGACCCGCAGGGGGCGCCCACTCAGGCCGCCATGGCCTTTGCGAAAAATTGCGGCGTGGCGGTGACGGATCTCGCGCGGCTCGAGACGGACAAGGGCGCGTGGCTCGTGTTCCGGGGCACCGAACGAGGCGCGGCAACGGCAACCCTGCTGGGCGATATCATCAATCAAGCCGTCGCCGCGTTGCCCAGCCCGAAACGCATGCGCTGGGGGGCCGGCACCGTGGAGTTCGTGAGGCCGGTGCACAGTGTCGTTCTTTTATATGGCGAGACGGTGGTTCCGGTCTCGGTGCTCGGACTTCCCTCGGGGCGAGTGACCTTTGGCCACCGTTTTCTTGCGCCACGGCCCATTACGCTCCAATCCGCCGCGAACTATGCAGGCCGGCTGCGTCGCGCCAAGGTGGTGGCGGATTTCGAGACTCGCCGCGAGCTGATCCGCGCGGGGGTGACTGCTGCGGCCGCGGCAAGCGGCGGCACCGCCCTGATCGACGACGCATTGCTCGATGAAGTCACTGCCCTGGTCGAGTGGCCGGTACCGATTGCGGGCCGGTTCGAACAGCGGTTCTTGAGGCTGCCGCGCGAGGTCGTGATCGCGACCGTGCAGGACCATCAACGCTACTTCGCGGTGCAGGGAGCGGACGGCAACTTGTCCGGCTGGTTCGTCACCATCAGCAATATCGAAAGCCGCGACCCGTCCAAGGTACGGGAGGGCAACGAACGCGTGGTGCGGCCTCGTTTGAGCGACGCGGCGTTTTTCTGGGAGCAGGATCGAAAACTGCCGCTCGACGCGCATGCGGCCAAGCTTGGCGGCGTGACATTTCAGGCCAAGCTCGGCACGTACGCCGACAAGACGCAGCGCGTGAAGGCGCTCGCGCAAGTGATCGGCAGCCGCATCGGGGCCGGCACCTGCGTGGCGCGGGCGGCCGAACTCGCCAAAGCGGACTTGATGACCGCAATGGTGGGTGAGTTTCCGGAACTGCAGGGCACGATGGGCCGCTACTACGCCGAAGCTCAAGGCGAGCCGGAAGAGCTCGCGCTTGCTCTCGAGGAGCACTACCGTCCGCGGTATGCCGGCGACTCGTTGCCCACGACCAAGACGGGTCAAGCGGTCGCGCTCGCCGACAAGATCGATACGCTGGTGGGAATTTTCGCCATCGAGCAGCGGCCGACCGGCACCAAGGATCCCTTTGGTCTGCGGCGCGCCGCCCTCGGTGTGTTGCGCATCCTGCTCGAGGGCCGCCTGGAATTGGATCTGGTCGAACTGCTGGAGCGAGCCGCGGCCGCACAACCCGTGCAGAAGACCGGCGTGGTCGACGAGGTCTACGATTTCATTGCCGAGCGCTTGCGGGGCACGCTGCTGGAAGAGCCCGGCACCACGGCCGAAATGCTCGATGCGGTATTCGCGAAGCGGCCGCGCTCGCCGCTCGATGCGGTCACGCGCTTGGCGGCGCTGAAAGAGTTTCTGCTGCTGCCGGAGGCCGGCATTCTCGCGGCCATCAATAAGCGCATCGCGAATATTCTGAAGAAGAGCTCCCTTGGCGTGGATATGGCCGTCAACGCCGCCGCGCTGACCGAAGACGCCGAAAGGCAACTGCATCGGGTACTGGGGTCTCTGCGCATGCCGGTTGAGGAAGCGGCCGCAGAGCGCCGCTACGCGCAGAGCCTCAAGGCGCTGGTGGCTCTAAGAGCGCCGGTAGACGATTTTTTCGAGCGCATCATGGTGATGGACGACGACATCGAGCGGCGCAACAACCGCCTCGCGTTGCTGCGCGACGTACAGATGCTGCTCGGCGGCGTCGCCGATTTGTCACGCCTGCCGGGTTGAACTGATCCGTGCAGCTATTTCGATCGCTGGTCTTTACCACTTACATGATGGCGTCGGCGTGCCTGTTCGGGGCGGTGATGGCGCTCGGTTTTTGGCTGCCGTATCGCGCGCAATTTGCGATCGCGCGCTGCTGGGCGCGGATTCTGTTTTGGATGCTCGAGCGCTTGTGCGGCCTCACCTTCACCGTCGAAGGCCGCGAGCGCATTCCGCCCGGAAATCATATCGTGATGAGCAATCACTCGTCGGCATGGGAAACCGTGGCGCAATTCCTCATTTTCCCGCCGCAGGTCTGGGTGCTGAAACGGGAATTGTTATGGATTCCGTTCGTCGGATGGGGACTGAAGCTGCTCCGGCCGATCGCCATCAACCGCGGCGAGGGGCATCGGGCCGTGAACCAGGTGGTCGAACAGGGCAAGGCGCGCCTCAAGGACGGTCTGTGGATCATTATCTTTCCCGAAGGCACGCGCGTCGTCGCGGGAGAGACGCGCAAGTTCGGCGTGAGCGGCGCGTTGCTCGCGATCGCCTCCGGCAAGAGCGTGGTGCCGCTGTCCCACAATGCCGGGACGTTCTGGCCGCGGCGCGGCTTCTTGAAGAAGCCGGGTACGATTCGGGTGGTCATCGGCGAGCCGATCGAACCCGCCGGCAAGAAACCGCGGGAACTCAATGAAGAAGTGAAGCAATCCATCGAGGCCGGCCTCGCCCGGATCGGGTCGGCCTGAGGCGGGCGTCAATCCCGGCGGCGTCCCCAGGACGCCATGCTTTCAAACACTCCATCGCGTCGTATCAGGCCGTGCAGCAGCGCCGCGCCGAGATGCACCAGGAAGACCGCGAACAAGAGATAGGCGAAATCGGTATGCAATTGCCTGAGCAAGGCGTAGAGCACCGGATCCTGGGGCAGGATGGGCGGCAAGCGCAGCGAACCATGGATCACGATCGGATAGCGCGCCGCCGAGAGCATCCCCCAACCGAGAAGGGGCATGATGAACATCAGCGCATACAAGAGGACATACGACCCCTTGGCGGCGACGCGTTGCAGCGGAGGGATGGAGTCGGGGAGCGGAGGCGGCGGATTGAGCAGCCGGTTGATCAGACGGATTGCAACCAGGACCAGGACCGCAATACCCAGCGGCCGGTGGATCGCGACCAGGAACCGATAGCGCTCGGATACCGACGCCGCCATGCCAATTCCCAGGAATAACATCGTTAACACCATCACCGCCATCAGCCAGTGCAACAATCGGGATATGGCGGGAAAACGCGCGGGGTGAGCGTTCATCGCGTTCCTCCTGCCTGCACGTCCTGCGTGGTCACCGAGCTGGGCGGCTTTTTCCGCTTCTCGTCGGCGCGCAAGGTGAATGAACGCGCGTACGCCGCGGAGCGGGCGCTGAGCAGCGGATCGTCCGAGGGTTCGATGCCGGAAGGCAGCACCAAGGGATCGTAGTTGACGTCGGTGCAGGCGCCGCTGTCCTCGCCGAACGCATGCTCGATGGACACCAACCCTGCATCGACACGGCGGCGGTCTTCGGGCCAAGGCAGTGTGGCGTCGTTGGTCGGATCGCCGGGCTGACCTATGGTGAGCACCAATCGCCATTGCAGCGGCTGGCGTCGGAGCCGCGCAATCAAATCGTCGAATAAATAATTCTTGTCCTTGTCGGCACTCTGCGTCTCGTTCTCGGGCAGCGATTCCTGCAGCGGCACCGCGGCCCACCGCACGGGAACTGAAACTCCGGCGGCGTTGACCAAACGGAACGCGTCGAGGCCATTGTAGGTGGAATCGGCAAAGCTCGACGAAATGACTCGTGCGCGAATGAGCGCCAGGGCACGCACCGATTCGGGATGGCGCGCCAGAAATTCCTGCATTGCGGCCGGATTGGGTTTGCCGCTGGCCGGATCGGGCTTGGAGGCCAGGAGTTGCTCGTAGAAGCCTTGCGCCGAATTTACGGGAAAGACCGGGATGTTGTTCATTCCCGTGCGCCATTCCTCACCGCCGGGCGGCAGAAATCGCAGCGCCATGCTGCGTACCACCGCGGGCGCGTCCGCTTGAAACGGCATTCCACCGGCAAGAGCAAAGCGGCCGATCAAGGGGATGCGGCCCGCTGCGAACACCGCGGCATTCGATAAGGCCGCCGCGCTGCCGTTGCTCTCGAACCAACCGGTCACACAGAGTCCCTTGGCGTGATTGCGGCGGAAACCCGGATGCTCTCCGCCTGCCGATTCGAAAGCCGCCATCATCCGGGCCTGAGTCAGGCGGTGGGGCGAAAACCAACCTCCGACATAGGCGAACGCAGCGGCCGCGGCCACCAATACGGCAGCGATGACGACGTACCGAGCAAACGCG
>DASYFQ010000140.1:0-26140 GCA_036498345.1 Steroidobacteraceae bacterium | reverse complement strand
ACCAGCCCCACGTATGCGAGCGTTCATCCGTCCGGCAGGTTCGTATTCGTCGCCAACTACGGCGGCGGCAACGTCGCCGTTTTCCCGGTGGGTGCGGACGGCGCGCTCGGCGAGGCGTCGGACGTGAGGCCGAGCGTGGGTCCGCGCCATCATGCCCGCGCCATGGACGACCCGCCCGGGCAATTTGCGATCAGCGATCATGATAGTCCGCATGTGCACATGGTCGCGGCGGATCCCGGCGGGCAATTCGTCGTCGCGAACGATGCCGGGCTCGATCTGACCTTGGTATGGCGCTTCGACGCGCAAGCCGGGCGGCTGCTGCCCGCCGACGTGCCCGTGATCGCGGCGCCGTCGGGTGCCGCGCCGCGCCACTTCGTGTTCCATCCGAACGGTCGAAATTTCTACAATTTGTATGAGCACGATGCAAGGATTGCGGTCTATGACTACGACCCCGCGAAAGGCGGGTTTCGACCCAAGCAACTCGTGTCGGCGTTGCCGCCGAAGTTCAGCGGCAGCAATCTGTCGGCGGAAATCCTCATCACCGCCGACGGCCGTTTCCTCTATGCGTCGAATCGATTGCATAACACGGTCGCGATTTTCGCGGTGGCGAATGACGGTCAGTTGCGGATGATTTCCGAGTCCTGGGTGCACGCCGACTATCCGCGCGGCCTGGCGATAGATCCCAGCGGCGAGTTCCTGTATTCATGCAACCAGAAGGGCGATTCGATCACTTCGTTTCGCATCAGCGCCGTGACCGGCGCCCTGCAATTCACGGGCCGCTTCGAGCCGGTAGGGAGTCCCGCGGCCATGATCATGCTGAAGCAGTCCTGACGGGATCGTACCCTCAAGATCCCGCTGTACCTGGTCTCGTGCCCAGATCTATACTCATTGCAGGTGCGTGCGCGCGAACGGGTTGTAATTTATGCAAATCGCGATGATTGGCTTGGGTCGCATGGGCGCCAACATGGCGCAGAGATTGCTGCGCGGCGGCCACAAAGTGGTGGGTTTCGATCCGGCGGCCGACGCGCGCACTGCCCTCGAACAGAAAGGTGCGCTGACGGCGGCCACGCTCGATGAGATGGTCGCGAAACTCACAGCACCGCGCGTCATTTGGCTGATGGTGCCGGCCGGGGCGATCACCGACGGCACGATCACGAACCTGATGCCCCTGCTGGCGGCGGGCGACACCATCATCGACGGCGGCAATTCGAATTACCGCGACACTCAGCGACGCGCGGCGGCCGTGGCGCAACGCCAGATTCACTACGTCGATTCCGGAACCAGCGGCGGCGTGTGGGGACTCGCCGAAGGTTATAGCCTGATGGTCGGCGGCGACGAGGCCGTGGTCGAGCGTTTGCGGCCTATCTTCGAGACCCTCGCGCCGGCACCGGATCGGGGCTGGGGCCGAGTCGGGGCTGTCGGCTCCGGCCACTACACCAAGATGATCCACAACGGCATCGAGTACGGTTTGATGCAAGCCTACGCCGAGGGCTTTTCAATTCTGCAGCACAAGAGCGAGTTCGAGCTCGACCTGCACCAAATCGCCGAAATCTGGCGCTACGGCAGCGTGGTACGCTCCTGGCTGTTGGATCTGACCTCCGACGCGCTGGAAAAGAACCCGACCTTGCACGGTATCGCCCCCTACGTGGCGGATTCGGGCGAGGGCCGCTGGACCGTGGCCGAGGCCATCGAATTGGGCGTGCCCGCATCGGTCATCACGCTGTCGCTGCTCGAACGCCTGCGTTCCCGCGACGCCGATTCGTTTACCGACAAGCTGTTATCGGCCATGCGCAATCAGTTCGGCGGTCACGCGATCAAACAAGAGTGACTTCGCGCAGCGGGCTGGGCGGTCAACCGCTCGGAAGCTCTGCCTTGTGGCGGCTGACCGCGTCGCCATCACCGCTTTTGAGTTCCCTGAAGACCAGGGTGGAGATGATGGTCAATGCGCCGAGCGCCCACAGCGCGCGGTGAATGCCGTGGATCATTTGCGGTGCGGTGGCATGGAGGTGGTCGGGAATGAATAGGTCGGCGGCGAGCGAGGCGGCGGCCACGCCGAAGCTCACCGCCAGTTGCTGAACGGTGCTCGCGATGGTGCTCGCGCCGCTGGCTTCGCGCTCGTTCACATCGGCATAGGCCAGCGTATTCATGCTCGTGTATTGCAGCGAGCTCAGGAATCCGTACGTGAATCCCATCAGCACGATCATCCATACCGGCATGCCGATATCGATGGTCGAGAACATGAAAATCATCAACCCCACGGCGATGGTGTTGACGATCAATACCCGCCGGTAGCCGAATCGCTTCAGGACGAGCGGCATCGTGAGCTTCAGCGACATCGCTGCGAAGGCCTGCGGCAAGATGAGCAGTCCGGATTGGATCGGTGAATAGCCCAAGCCGACTTGGTAGAGGAGGGGCAGGAGAAAGGGAATTCCGCCCATGCCTAAGCGAGTGAACAGATTGCCGGTCACCGCGACGCGGAAACTGCGAATTCGCACCAGACTCAGGCGCAACAGGGGATGCGCCGTGCGCATGGTGTTCAAGCCGTAGGCCCCGAGCAACGCGGCGGAGATGGTCAGCAGTCCCACCATCTCGCGTCCGCTCAAGGTGGTTTCGCCGAATACTTCCAGCACATAGGACAGCAGGGAAATACCGGAGCCGAACAACACCAATCCGACGATGTCGAGCGGATAGTTGCGCTTCTCGCGGTAGTTGGGCAGATGCCGATAGACCATGTACAAGCCGATCAGGCCGATGGGGATGTTGACGAAGAAAATCACGCTCCAATGAAAATACCCGATGATCATGCCGCCCAAGAGCGGCCCGAGCATGGGGCCGATCAGGCCCGGCACGGCGACGAAGCTCATGGCGCCGATGAGTTCGGACTTGGCGAAGGCGCGGACCATGGTGAGCCGTCCCACGGGAAGCATCATGGCGCCGCCGCAGCCCTGCAGCACGCGGCAGGCCACCAGCAAGTGGATGTCGTTCGAGATCCCGCAAAGAAACGAGCCGAGCGTGAAAATGCCGATCGCCGATGCGAAGACGCGCCGCGTGCCGAAGCGATTGGCCATCCATCCGCTGATCGGGATGAATACGGCCAGACTCAGCGTATAGCTCGCGAGCACCGCCTTCATGCTGAGCGGAGGCACCTTGAGGCCGTGCGCAATGGCGGGAACGGCCGTGTTCAGGATGGTCGTGTCCAACGACTCCATGAAAAAGCCGACCGCCACCAGCCAGGGCAGCAGGCGCTTGGCCGTATCGCTCAGGGCGCCCGTGTCGCGTGCTTGCACGACCATTGAACGGGCCTCAGGCGCCTGCGAGCGCCGCGTCCACGATGAGCTGCGCCTCGGCGATCAGCCGGTCCAAATGCTGCGCGTCGTGAAAACTCTCGGCATAGATCTTGTAAATATCCTCGGTTCCCGACGGCCGCGCCGCGAACCAGCCGCCGCGAGAGGCGACCTTCACGCCGCCGATGGGCGCATCATTCCCGGGAGCGCGAGTCACGATCCGATCGATCGGCTCGCCGGCGAGCTCGGTGATCCGCACTTGTTGCCGATCGAGCTTGCCGAGCTTTTTCTTTTGCTCGGGGGTGGCGGGGGCGTCCACACGGTTGGCGTACACCGCGCCCAATTCCTGAGCCATGGTCCGGTACGCCTCACCCGGATCCCGTCCGGTACGCGCCGTGATCTCCGCCGACAGCAGCGCCGGAACCAGGCCATCCTTGTCGGTCGTCCAGGCGCTGCCGTCGAGACGGCTGAACGAGGCGCCGGCGCTCTCCTCGCCGCCGAAGCCCAGGGTACCGTCCACCAGGCCGCTCACGAACCATTTGAAACCCACCGGGACCTCGTACACGGCTCGGCCGAGCCGATGGGCGACCCGATCGATCATGTCGCTGCTCACCACGGTTTTGCCGACCGCCGCCTCCGCACGCCAGTGCGTTCGATGGCGAAACAAATAGTCGATCGCCACTGCCATATAATGGTTCGGCGGGAGCAAGCCGCTGCTGGCGGCGACGATGCCGTGGCGATCGTGGTCGGTATCGCAGGCAAAGGCCACGTCGAATCGATCCTTGAGGCCGATGAGCCGCTGCATGGCATACGATGAGGAGGGATCCATGCGAATCTTGCCGTCCCAATCCAGCGTCATGAAACGAAAGGTGGGATCGACGTCTTCATTGACCACGGTAAGGTCGAGACGGTAGAGCTCGGCGATGCGCGCCCAGTAATGCACGCCGGCGCCGCCCAAGGGATCGACGCCCATTCGAATGCGCGAGCCGCGTATCACGTCCATGTCCAAAATCGCGCCCAGGTCGCCCACGTAGGTCTCCAGGTAATCGTGAGCGTGGGTCGTGGCGGCACGCCGCGCTGCGGCCAATCCGATTCGGTTGACCGCGCCGACACCCCAATGCAGCAGATCGTTGGCGCGAGCCTCGATCCACTTGGTGACGTCGGTGTCCGCGGGTCCGCCATTCGGCGGGTTGTATTTGAAACCGCCGCTGTCGGGGGGATTGTGCGAGGGCGTTATGACGATGCCATCGGCGAGACCCGTTTCGCGGCCGCGATTGTAGGTGAGGATGGCGTGCGATATCGCCGGCGTCGGGGTGTATTCGCCGCCCGCGGAGACCATGGTCTCGACCTCGTTGGCGGCGAGTACTTCGAGGGCGCTCGCGAACGCGGGCGCCGAGAGCGCATGAGTGTCGAACCCGATGAACAGCGGGCCGTTGATGCTCTGCTGCCGGCGATACTCGCAGATGGCTTGACTGATCGCGAGCACGTGAAATTCGTTGAAACTCGAGTCGAAGGAGCAGCCCCGATGGCCGGAGGTGCCGAAGGCAACACGTTGCGCGGCAATATCAGCATCCGGCCGCTCGCTGTAATAGGCGGTAACGAGCCGCGGAACGTCCACCAGCGACGCAGCGGGTGCGGCGCGGCCCGCGAGGGGATTGATCCTGGCAGTCAAGACGTCGCCAGTGCCGCACTTTTCTCGACGATGCGATTCATGAGCTCCCTCCATGATTTGACGAATGACTCGGCACCTTCCAATTGCAAGCGGGCGGCGAGGGCGTCGACGTCGACACCCGCGGCCGCAAAGCGGGCGAGCACCTGTTCGGCGTCACCGCCGTCCTTGGCCATCACGGACTTGAGGGTTCCATTGGCAGCGAATGCCAGCAGGGTCTTCTCCGGCATGGTGTCGATCGTGTCGGGCGCCGCCAGGGCTTCGACGTACAGGCCGGCCGGGGCCTTCGGGTCCTTGGTCCCCGTGCTCGCCCAGAGCATGCGCTGCTTGCGCGCGCCGGCGGCTTCGAGATCGCGCCAGCGCTTGCTCGCCAGCAACTCGACGTGCGCGCGGTACGTGCGGGCCGCAATGGCGATGCCGAGGCGATTGCGCAAGTCCTCGGGCACCTTGTCGCTGATGGCCCGGTCCCAACGGCTCACGAACAGGGACGCGACAGAACTCACGCGCGGATCGAGGCCCGCGGCGATGCGCCGTTCGATGCCGCGCAGGTAGGCGTCCGCGATGCTGAGGTAGTGTTCGCGCGAGAACAACAGCGTCACATTGACCGGTACGCCGGCGAAAATCGCCGCTTCGATGGCGGGCACGCCGGCGGGTGTGCCGGGAATTTTTACATAGAGGTTCGGCCGGTTCGCCTGTTTATGGATGCGCAGTGCCGCATCGATCGTGGTTTTGGTGTCGTTCGCGAGCAGCGGCGAGACCTCCATGGAGACCCAGCCGTCGATTCCTTGAGTGCGGTCGAACACGGGTCTGAACAGATCGGCGGCGCGCCGCAAATCCTCCAGCGCCAGTTCGACGAAAAGCTCTTCGCCCGCGAGGCCGGATTGCGCCTTCTGGCGAATGCCGCCGTCGTACGCCGAGGTATTGCCGATGGCCTCGTCGAAAATAGTCGGGTTCGAGGTGAGGCCGGTGACCGACAGATCGTCGATGTAGCGGCGCAACGTGCCGTTGTCGAGAATCTCGCGCGTGATGTTGTCGAGCCAAAGGCTTTGCCCCAAATCGTGCAAGCGTTTCGTGATTTTCATGACGGTTCCTGAAAGTCGGATAAATGGTGGTCGATCAGATCCCCGATGCGCTCGATTGTCATGTCCGGCGCCGGTTCCACGGAGTTCGACTCCGCGGCGAGAGCGTAGTGCCCCTGGCGCACGAATACCGTAGTCAGTTTACTCTCAAGTGCGGATTTCATGGCCGCCAACAGATTCGGTTTATCGTCGACCATGACGTAGTGCCTGGCCGGATAGCGCTGCTGCACGTGATCGAGCACGCGTTCCTTGTGCAGGTAAATCATGACGCGGCCTCCGACCGCATCCCATATTCCCGAGCGCTGAATCTTGCGCGGTTGAAAAACGATGTCGCCGTCCGACAGCACCACCGGACGGCCCAGAGTGTTCAAGTGGGCCACCGCTTCGAGGGCACGCGGAAACAGCCGCGCGGTAAAGGGGTATTCCAGCAGAAAATCCGACATGGCGAGCAAATCCGGATGGTCGTCGAGTCCTGAGCGAAATGCCTGCAGGCTTCCCAGGTAATCGGCGAGCCCGAGTTGCTCCCGCAACCGCGCGAAGATCGCCCAGTAGCGTTCGCGTTCCGAGGCGCCGAACGACTGTTCCAGCCGGTCGCCGAGATCCGCGGCAAAGCGGTCGTTGTCCAACAGGGTGTTGTCCACGTCCAATAGAAAAATCACCTCCCCGGCGCTCAGCATGGCGAGGACTTCTCGGTGACGGGATCATGCCAGGTGTCTCCGGCGTTCACGATGTCGGCCGCGGCACTGGGGCCCCACGTGCCGGGTTCGTATTCCAGCACCGGCCGGCTCGCCGTCAACGCAGGGTCTACCACCCGCCAGGCTGCTTCCACGCAGTCGTCCTGAGTGAAGAGCGAAATATCGCCGCGAATGGCATCGCCGAGCAGCCGTTCGTAAGGCGATTTCTCGCTCTCGGAGTGGTGGCGGGCGATCAATTCGACGGGCTCGCCGTGCATTTGTTCGCCGTTGCGCTTCACCAGCGCACCCTCGCTGATCACCACCTCGGGGCTCAGGCGCAGACGGAAATAGTTGCGCGGCATGGCATCGCTGGAATCGAAGATCGCGAGCGGCGGGCGCTTGAGCGTAACCGTCACTTCCGTCGCGCTGATGGGCAAACATTTACCCGCGCGAATGTAGAACGGCACGTCGGCCCACCGCCAGGTGTCGATGTGCAGCTGCAGCGCCGCGAAGGTCTCGATCTGCGAGTCTTTCGCGACCCCCGGTTCGTCGCGGTAGCTCTTGAATTGGCCGCGCACGACCTCCTTCGGATCGAGCGGGCGCATCGCGCGGAACAAGCGCAGCTTCTCCGCCTGCATCGCCTCGGGTTCGTGACCCGTGGGCGGATCCATCGCGAGCAGCGCAATGACTTGCAGCAAGTGGTTCTGCACTACATCGCGGATGGCGCCGACTTCTTCGTAGAAGGCGCCGCGGCCCTGCACGCCGAATTCCTCGGCCATGGTGATTTGTATGTCCTTGACATAGTGGCGATTCCAAATGGGCTCGAGAAAGGTGTTCGCGAAGCGGAAATACAGCAGATTCTGTACCGCTTCCTTGCCCAGATAGTGATCGATGCGAAAGACGGCGGATTCCGGGAACACCTCGTGCAGGGTGCGGTCGAGAGATTGCGCCGTCGCGAGATCGCGGCCGAAAGGCTTTTCGACGATGACCCGGGCATTGGCTGCGCACCCCGACTTGGCAAGGCCCTGCACGACGCTGGCAAACATGCTCGGGGGTATCGCAAGGTAGTGGATCGGCCGGGTGGCGAGGCCGAGCGCCTGCTTCAATTTCGTATAAGTCCCGGGATCCGTGTAATCGCCGTCCACGTAGCGCAATTGCGCAGCGAGCTTCTCGAAGCACCCGGGTTCGAAGTCGCCGCCGTGCTCTTCGATGCTTTCGCGGGCGCGTGCCCTGAGCTTGTCGAGCGACCAGCCTGCGCGCGCCATGCCGATGATCGGAATGTTGAGGCCGCTCCGGTGCACCAGGGCGTAGAGCGCGGGGAAGATCTTTTTGTAGGCCAGGTCGCCTGTGGCGCCGAAGAAGACGAAGGCATCGGAGGTGAGTGAGTTCATGTTAACGTCTCGCATTCAGTTCGCGCCTCAGGCGCTCCAGCTCTTCCATCAGTTCGAGCGCCAGTGCGACGCCGGCGAGATTTATTTCGAGATCCCGCTCGAGACGCAGCGCAAGGCGCGCGCGACGCAGCGCAGCGCCGGTGAAATGCCATTCGGCCGCGCTGACTTCGACGACGCTGAGCACTCCTTCTTCGACGAATTCCACGATGTGCCGTTCCTCGACCGCGCACATGCGGCTCAAATCCTTGACGCTGAGGAGCATCGAGTCGTCGACTATGACGCCGGTCAGCGCCTGCTCTTCGAATGAAGACATGATGGCTTACACTCCCAGATTCGAGCGCGGATTGAAGGGTAGCGCCGCCGCGAGGGCGGCATAGGCGGCCTTGGCCTTGTCGTCGTCGGCGGGGGGCAGGGCAATTTGCAGAATGACGTAAAAGTCGCCGGGCGGGGACGCCGGAATGCCGCGACCCTTGAGGCGCAACTTCGTCCCCGCGCGCGAACCGGGGGGGATTTTCAGGTCCACCGTTCCGGTCGGTGTGGGCGTTTTCACCGTGGCACCCAGGGCCGCCTCCCAAGGGGCGACCGGCAGGTCGAGATACAAATCGCGGCCATCGATTCGGTACAAGGGATGCGGCTGAAATTCGACTTCAATGAACAAATCGCCGGGCTTTCCCTCGCCTTGCGGGCGTGCGCCCTGGCCGGCCAATCGGATATGCTGACCGGGCAGAATGCCCTTCGGCACTTGAACGTTGAGCACTCGGTCTTTCGAGACGAGCCGGCCGTCGGCGTCTATCTCAGGCACGCGCAGAGTGAGCTGCCGGGCGCCGCCATGCAGCGTGGCATCGAGATCCAGCAGCACTTTCGCGTGATGGTCCTCGCCCTGTCCGGGATGGAAGGCGCCGCGACGATTACCTGCCCCCGCCCGTGCTTGCGCGCCAAACAGCGACTCGAAGAATTCGCTGAAGTCCGACTCGCGGGCACCCGAACCGCTCCACTCGAAGCCTGCGCCCCAATCCGGCGGCGGGCGAAAATCTTCGCCGGGACGAGGCCCCTGTCCGAGTTGATCGTAGGCGGCGCGCTTCTCCGGACTCTTGAGTACTTCGTAGGCCTCGCCGAGTTCCTTGAAGCGAGCTTCGGCGTCCTTTTCCTTGCTGACGTCCGGGTGATATTTGCGAGCGAGCTTGCGGTACGCCTGCTTGATCTGCGCCTCCGTGGCATCGCGCGCCAGACCCATGACCTTGTAGTAGTCCTTAAACTCCATTGTACCTGCCAGTGCGCAACGACCGCGGCGAGCAAACAAGAATACTATGCGTCGCCGCGACCCGATCAATAATCCTATGTAGGTGTTTTCCTACGTTACGGCGCTACAGCGACAAACAAGCTACAGCTGGTAGGCAACGGTCAATAGCAGGCCTTCACCGATATCGCGCCACAAACCCGGTGCGCGGTGATCAAAGGGTTGCGCTTCGGGAATCAACGCTTGGATCCAATTGGCCAGCCAATCGATTTCGCGTGCTCCGTAGAAAACCACGGCGCATTCATAGTTGAGCAGCAGACTGCGCGAGTCGAGATTGACCGAGCCGGAAATCGCAAGCGACTCGTCGAACACCATGGCCTTCGCATGATTCATGTAGGGCAGCAAGTGAATGTTGACGCCGGCCGTGCCGAGCGCGCGCAAAGCCCGGTTGCGCGCAAAATCCGCCAAGCGATGGTTCGAGACGGCAGGAATGCATAAGTCGATTTTCACGCCGCGGTGCGCCGCCAAGCGCATCGCCGTTTCCAGGCTGGTGTCGGGAACGAAGTACGGCGTTACCACCAGCAAGCGTTCGCGCGCATGGAAACACGCATCGATCAGCAACGCGTGCACGGTGTCTTCGGCCTGGTCCGGCCCGCTGGGCAGAAACTGCGCTCGGCCGCCTGAAGTCTGCGGCACGGGCGAGACGGCGCCCGTCGCCGCGGCGGGCTTACCGCCGGCGGCGACCCAGTCGGCCTCGAATTGACCGGCGGCAGCGGCTGCCACGGGACCGTGCAAATCGAAGGACAGATCGCTCCATGGCTTCGCGCCTTTGAGACCGGTGAAATATTCCGCAGCGAGGTTTCTGCCTCCGGCCCAGAGTTGCGCGCCGTCGGCGATGACCATTTTGCGATGATTGCGCAAATTCCGAGGGCCCTGAGTCTTGCGTGCGAGCAAAGAACTGAAAATCGCGGTCTGGATGCCGGCGGTGTTCAGATGGCGCAAGCAGGAGTGCGGCAGCTGGAGCGCACCGACGCCGTCGATGAGAAATCTCACTTGCACGCCGGAGCGCGCGCGCTCGATCATGCGTTGCATCGCCTCTCGGCCGAACGGGTCGTTGCCGAGAATATAGGTGCAGATATCCAAGCGATAGGTCGCGCTCGCCATGGTCGAGAACAAGGCCGAGGCGGATTCCTCGCCGTTCTCGTGCATGCGAACCGACGAGGGGGCGGACGGGGCCAGGCCAAAACTCTCGATGAGGTCTTCGGCCCAGTGCGCGCAATGCGCGAGGACGCCGGACGACTGGAGCACCCTGCGCGGCAACTTGCGGCGCCCGAACAATAGGTAGGTGGGCAACGCGAGATAGGGCACCGCAATCATGCCCAGAACCCAGGCAATGGCGATCGACGGCGGCCGGCGCTCGCGTTCCACACGCGTGGTCAAGACATAGACGAGCACGCTGAGTGCAACGACCAGTGAGTGAAGGGTGACTCGGGGAAACCAGGCGCTCACGGGTTGGCGTTCGCCTGTTCCAATTGCCGCAGCACGGCGGGAACGAGGTCGGGCAGATCTTCGGCGAGCAGTCCGGGACCAAAGGCCGCGGCCGCCGCGCCATGCACCCAGACGCCGGCGGCGGCGGCCATGAAGGTGTCCATGCCCTGTGCGAGCAGCCCGAGAATCAAACCGCCGAGAACATCGCCGGAACCGGCGGTGGCCAGAGTTGCCGGAGCGTTGCTATTGACGACGGCGCGGCCATCGGGAGCCGCAACGACGGTGTCCGCTCCTTTCAACACGATGACCGCGCCGCTCTGGCGCGCGGCGGCGCGGGCGCGGCTCAGCTTGTCGCCTCGAGGGTCGAATACCCGTGCGAATTCGCCGTCATGCGGGGTCATGACGCAGGGTCCGCGGATGGCCCGCGCCAATTCGGCCGCTCTCGAGGCAAAGACGCTGATCGCATCCGCATCGAGCAGCACCGGCCTTGCGGTTGCCAAGATCCCGAGTGCGGTTTCGCGGGTGGCATCAGTGACGCCGGCGCCGGGCCCGATCAAGAACGCCGTGTAACGCGAATCGGACAGCAGGTGAGCCAGATCGCTCTCCTGCTTCAGCGGACGCACCATGATGCTGGTGAGGGCCGCGGCATAGATGGGGAACGCGATATCCGGTGCCGCGATCGTGGTGAGTCCTGCGCCGATGCGAGCCGCGGCGCGCGCCGCCATTCGGGCCGCGCCCGTCATGGGATAGCCGCCGCACAGCAGCGCGTGGCCTCGCGTGTATTTGTTGCCCGAGGAGTTTGCACGCGGCAACTCCGTCCGCCACAGGGTGGGATCGTTCTCCCAGGTGTCGATGGGCAGCGACTCGATCACGGCGGAGGGAATGCCGATGTCCGCGACCACGATCTCGCCGCACAACTCCCGGCCCGGCAACAACACATGACCGGGTTTTTTGCGCGCGAAGGTGACGGTGCAAGCCGCCCGCGCCGCGCCCACGCTCTCGCCCGTGTCGCCCATCACGCCGCTCGGCACATCGACCGCGAGGAGCGGTATGCCGCGTTGGGTGACAGCGGCGAGCGTCGCGGCGGTTTGCGGATCCAATCGGCGGCTCAAGCCGGATCCGAACAGGGCGTCGATGACCAGCGCGGCGCCTTCGACCACGCCGGGAGCGACACTCTCGATGCCGCCGCTCCAGCGCGCAGCATGAACTTGGGCGTCGCCGCGCAGGTCTTCCCTGCGCCCGAGCAAGGCGACTCGGACCGGCCAGCCGGCCTGCGCGAGTTCAACGGCCACGACGAAGCCGTCCCCGCCATTGTTTCCCGGGCCGCACAGCACGCTCACGGGCCGAGGCGACCAGCGGCGTGCGATCTCGCGCACGACCGCGTTTCCCGCGTTTTGCATGAGTACCGGTCCGGGGGTACCCGCGACGATCGCCGCGCGATCGGCCTCCGTCATCTGTGCGACGCTGAGCAGTGCCGTTTGAGTTGGGCGCGCATCGCCCGTCAAGCGGTGACTCCTTGGATGCGGCCGCCGTCGAGCCATGCCTGCATCGCCGTCATCCCAGCGAGCCGACGATGGCGCCGACGACGCTCGTCACCATCATGGCGAGCGCACTCCAAAACGCCACGCGCAGCGCACCCGTGCGCACATTGGCGCCTCCGACTTTTGCGGACCAGCCGCCGAGGATGAGCAAACAGACGAGGGACACGATCACGACGGAAATCATTCGATAGCGCTCCGGCGCCCACGCCGCCACCGCCAAAGGAAGCACCGCGCCAGTCGCAAAACTGCCGGCCGACGCGAGCGCGGCCTGCAAAGGCCGCGCTCGCGTGCCCGCGGATAATCCCAATTCATCGCGGGCATGCGAACCCAGTGCATCATGCGCCATGAGTTGCGCGGCCACTTGCCCTGCAAGGTTCACATCGAGTCCTCGCCGCACATAGATCTCGGTCAATTCGCGGCGCTCGCCGGCGAAGTCGACATCCAGCTCGGCACGCTCCTGCGCCAGAGCCGCGGCTTCGGTGTCCGCTTGCGAATGCACGGAGACGTATTCGCCCGTCGCCATCGACATCGCGCCGGCGACCACGGCGGCGGTACCGCTGAGTAAGATCGTGGTCTGCGAGGCGTGTGCGGCGGCAACGCCCAAGATCAAACTGGAGGTCGAGACGATGCCGTCATTCGCGCCCAAAACGCTGGCGCGCAGCCAACTAACCCCACCCAAACTATGACGCTCGTGACTGTGCGGACGCATGATGATCCTGTATATACTAACAGCGTTTGACCGCATCCCAGTCAATGGCGCTGCGGCTTCGCTAGGCCCTACGGGTCTTGGGTCCCAGAAAATACCAAAGAATGAAACCGAGCACGGGCAGAATGATCACCAGGACCGTCCAGAGCACTTTTCTTCCCGTATCCGCGCCGCTCTGAAAGACGTTGACGATCGCCCAGACATCGGCGATCAGAACTACGAGACTGAATAAGCCGCCTTGGTATTGCATTTCTCATCCTCGCTGTTATTGCTGCGGCGTTACGCTACACCGTCGTGAATCGTTCGCGAACGGAAACATAGTGCTCTCCGCTTGGGCAGATTGACAATAGTCGACCGAACTCTGGCGATGCGCCGGTAATTTCGCAAGCGTCGCGCGTGCGCACCTTACCGCGAACGCGAGCGCCTCACAGGATCAATAGAACGCCTGCGATGGCGCTCAAGCCCAGCACCAGTTTCTCGAATAGCTGCTGATTGATGCGTATCAACAGCCAGCGGCCCGCAAGCGCGCCGAGCAGCACGGCCGGCGCCAGGATGAGATTGAATTCGAAGCTCTGCGGGGTGATCAAGCCGAGCTTGACCATGAAGGGCACCTTGAACAGGTTGAGCACCATGAAAAATACGGCGGCGGTACCGACGAATTGCATCTTCTGCAAGCGCATGGCAACCAGGTAAATAGACATCAGCGGGCCCGCCGCGTTGGCGATCAAGGTGATGAAACCGGCCACGATTCCGATCGACGCCGCGAGGGTCCAATGCCAGGTTTCGGATGATTCCTGCGTTTTGACGCCGACGAATCGTCGCCAATATCCCAACACGCACAGTGAGACGATGATCACGCCGATCATGATCCGCGTGGTTCTATCGGAAATATGGCCGAGCGCGAAATATCCGAGCACGACGCCGGCCGCGGTCCATGGCATGAGCTTCCATAGATAGCGCCATTGGGTGTGCGTCCGATACGATAGGACCGCGACGATATCGCCGAAGATCAGCAGCGGCAGCACCAAGCCGCTCGCCTGCTTGCTGCTGGGAAACACGTGCGTGAACAGTGCTACCGACAGAATGCTCAATCCGGTGATGCCGGCTTTCGATATGCCGACCATCAGGGCGCCCAATACGGCGCATATCCACTGCAGAGGTTCCATTACCATCACTGATTCCGTCGCTTGATCCGGCAAGACAGCGCCGCTCTTGGCAGCTTACCGCGCGCATCGGCCATGCACATGGCTAACCTGCACCAAGAAGCCGCGAAGCCGGCGATACAGGGGAGAGGGAAGTGTTAGCCCGAGCCTCTCGAAAGGCCGATGTCAGTCCGAGCCGTTCAATTGTCGGTGTGGAACTGGCGGAGCCGGTGCAAGTCGATGATGACGTTGAAGCGCTGGTCGGCGGGCAGCTTGGGGCCGGTGGAGAAATCATAGCGAGTGTCGAGATTCGCGATCTCCGGGTGCAGGTCGTGCATCGCGCGCTTGAACATTTCCCTCGGCACCCATTCGGAATTCGACGAGAGCGAACCGAATTCGTCGTGATAGATCGATGCGGTCGAGATGTCCGCCGGAGTCGAGGCGATGGCAAAGATGCGCGGATGCGAGCCGTCCAAGCGGACGTGCTTCGCGCCCGCCATGATCAACTGCCATTCATTGCCCTGGGGCACCGCAATCAAGGCGTAGACATGATGTTGCGCCGTAAAGAACGCGACCGATACGGCGACGATGGCGAGCGTTCGGCGGCCGCTCTGACCCCAGCTTTCGGTCAGCGTGCGGATCGACGCCACCAGGAAGCAGAGCAGCACCGCCGTCAGGGCCAGAATCGTGCGGTAAGTCGCATACCGTTCCGAGGCGATCAAGCTGACGGCGCAGGCAAACACCGGCAAACCCAGCAGCGCCGTCAACCAGACGATGCCGCGCGAAGGTCCGTAACGGCGCCACTCCAGATAGGCGCCGGCCAGCAGAATCGCGCCGACGACGGCGGCGCCGCCGATGTACAGCGTGTGGTCGCGTTGATTGTTGTCATTCAGCACGAAAAGACTGAGCGCATTCGGCAATGTCTCCTGCAAGAACCAGGCAATTTTGCCGCCCCAGTTATGCTCGAACGCAATGCGGCCCGATTTGACGAAAACCCCCGTTGCGTAAAGCACGGACATCACGCAATAGGCCAAGCCCAAGGTGCCGACTAAAAATCCCAGATGGATCCCAGCCCAGCGCGCGGTCTGCGCCAGATTGCGATGCCGTTGAACGATCAACGCGCCCGCCAGAGGCACGACGTAGAACATGGCACTCGGCTGATAAATGAGCGCGCTCACCACCATGAGGCCGAGCGCCACCATCCACTGACCAACGGCGCGGCCGGCGCCGGCGCTCAACCCCACGGTGAGCGCGCCCTCGACCGTGAAGAATCCGCCGAAGGCGAGCAGGGCGGTCGCCGCGTACGGCCAACCGATGGCCCATCCCGCGATCACCTGTGCGGACGGAATCAAAGCGAGCAGCACCGCGAAACACAGGCTGGTGCTGAACGACCAGCCAAGCGCACGCAGGCCGCGAAAACAGACCAACGACAGCGCGCCCAACAGCAGCGAGGCAGCGAAACGCATCCATTGCAGATCCTGCACCGACGGGGTCTGACCATACGTGGACTGCAGGAGCCAGCCGTAAATCGGCCGTGCGTGCGAGGCGCAAAATTTAACGACTTTGCCTGGTTCTTCGTGCGCCTCGCGCAAATTCGAGTAGTCATCGCGCAATCCAAAGTCGTGGAATGTCGCCGGCCAATAGGTGACCAACGGCACGAGGAAGAGCGTCGCGGTGAGCAGCCACGCACGCAGGCCCGCCAATGTGCCACGACGTTCAACCGCAACGACGCTGCCCCCCCTGGGGACTGCGATTGACGGTTCGGTTACGATCGTTTCTGGAATCGACATAAATTGGCAACGGACCCTTGATGCTGCGATGCACTGTCAACTCGCCGCCCCAATCCCTTGCCGTCGCAATGACTAGGATCGCGGCTTGGATATTCGACGTCGGCTGGAGACGATTCTAGTCGTACCTCACCCCCGAAATCCGTGCCGGAACCGCAGAAAATACGTTAAATATCTGTTAACTAGCCGAATATCGACGGGCGGGCGGCTGGACGAAGATGCCTGGATTCTCAGCGTCGTTCCTGCGTCGATTCAGGGTCAGGCACGAAGCCCTGACGGCACGCCGGGGGCTTTCCCGGGGCAGCGTATGATCGCCGGATGTGCGGCCGTTACGTCAGTCCGGATGAAGCGTCCATCGAGCGTGAGTTCAATCTCGTACGCACCGAATGGCGATTTCCGGCCAACTTCAATATCGCCCCCTCGCAGCCCGTGCCCGCCATTCGCGCACGCGGCGCCAGCCATGAGGGCGTGTTGCTGCGTTGGGGGTTGATACCGTTGTTCGCCGGTGAGCGATCCCGCAAATACAGCACTTTCAATGCGCGCTCAGACACCCTGGCGAGGAGCGCTATTTTCGGGGGACCGTGGAAGCGCGGTCAGCGCTGCATCATTCCCGCGCTTGGATTTTACGACTGGCACGTGAATGCGGACGGCACCAAGCAGCCGTTCTACATTCACTTGGACGATCAAGAGATATTCGGATTCGCGGGCCTGTGGGAGGGCGAGTCCTGCACCATCATTACCGTGCCGGCGAACACCTTGATGGCCAACATCCACAATTCCAGGGCGCGGATGCCGGCGATTCTGGCGCGCGGCATGCGCGAGCCATGGCTATCCGGCAGCCGAGAGGCTGCGGGAACGGCGCTCGTTGCATACCCCGACGAGCGAATGATCGCCTATCCGGTAGACCCCCGGGTCAACTCGGCGCGCAACAATGACGAAACCTTGCTGGATCCCTTGGAAACCGACGTGGATTGAGTGGCGCGACCCGGCCAAAGAGCCGTTTCTTGATGCAGGTCCCATCGGCGTCCGCACTCTTCGAGATAGGCTTCACCGAAGGAAGCCGCAATCTCATGGTGCAGAAACCCGCAATTCTGATCGCAACTCTGCTATGGGCATCGACCGTCGCGGCGCACTCGCAGATTTACGCCTATGTGGACGCGGATGGCCAGCGGCATTACACGGATGTGCCGGACAACAACCGATATCGACTGTTGGTCCT
This sequence comes from Steroidobacteraceae bacterium, assembly GCA_036498345.1. GTDB lineage: Bacteria > Pseudomonadota > Gammaproteobacteria > Steroidobacterales > Steroidobacteraceae > Bog-1198. The sequence goes on along the minus strand of DASYFQ010000140.1, from coordinate 8,923 downwards.
CTCGCCGCACGACCGCACGGTGAGCGGCGACCGTTACGATTCGGCGCTGCTGGCGAAAGCCAGTCGGTATGACTCCATCATCGAGAAAGCCGCGACCTCTGCATCCGTGGAACCGAATCTGCTGCGCGCCGTGATCGTGGTGGAGTCCGGGTTCAATTCGCGCGCCGTCTCGAAACGGGGCGCGATCGGATTGATGCAATTGATGCCGGCGACGGCGACACGCTTCGGTGTGTCGAATCCCTATGATCCGCGCGAGAACGTGCATGCCGGCGCGCGATACCTGAAGTTTCTCATGGATCGCTTCGACCAGGATGTCGCGCTCGCGCTTGCGGCATACAACGCGGGCGAAGAGGCGGTCAACCGCAACGGCGGCCACATTCCGCCTTTTACGGAGACGATGGCCTACGTGCCCCGGGTGATGAAGATCTACCGAATGCTCCGGGAGCAGCGCGCGACCTGAGCCTCGCGATGAAGCCGTTACCGGGCGGCGCCGCTCGAATGGGTTTTCCGCCGTGCGTGGGCTGAGGCTTGACGCAAGCGTTAGTATTCGCTTACTGTTAGTCATGACTTACCAAGCGGCACTGTTGGCGCTCGCGGATCCGACCCGCAGGCAGGTGTTCGAGGAATTGCGGCGCGGGCCGCGCTCGGTCGGCAAGATCGCCGCGCGCATGCCCGTGAGCCGCCCGGCGGTTTCCCAGCATCTCGGCGTTTTGAAAAAGGCGGGACTCGTAATCGACCGCGCAGAGGGCACGCGCCGCGTCTATTACATCGATCCGCAGGGACTCGCCGCGATCCGGATCTGGCTCGATCAATTCTGGGACGAGGCGCTGGCGGCTTTCCAAGCCGAGGCCGAGAAAAAGGATTCGCACGAATGATTCGCATCGCACCTGTACGCAAACAATTGGTCGTGAAAGCGACTCAGTCGCGCGCCTTCGCGGTGTTTACCTCGGAGATGTCGCGCTGGTGGCCCGCGACGCATTCCATTCTTAAGTCGCCGCTGAAGGAGTGCCTGGTCGAACCCCGCGTCGGGGGGCGTTGGTACACCGTCGGAGAAGACGGATCATCGTGCCAAACGGGATACGTGATTGCGTGGCAACCGCCTCAGGCTCTCGTGCTCGCATGGCAGATCAACGCCGACTGGCAGTTCGACCCCGGTCTCGTCACCGAGGTCGAGGTGAGGTTCATTGCCGAAAGCCCCGGCGTGACGCGAATTGAATTGGAGCATCGCTACTTGGAACGGATGGGCGGCAAGGCCGCCGACGCCCGCAACGCGGTGGACTCACCCGGCGGCTGGGGCGCCATCCTCGAGTCGTTCAAGATCTGCGCGGAAAACTAACACCGGAGGGCCAACGATGACGCAAATGAATGAGCGCGTGATGGGGACAACTCTATTGGTACTTGCCTCGATAGTGGGTGCACGAGCCGATGCTGAAGTGGTCAGCGTCGCCGGCAACGGCTTTGAGATTCGCGAGACCGTGCATACCGCCGCTTCGCCGGACAAAGTGTATGCAGCCCTGTTGTTGCCTGCGCGTTGGTGGGATTCCGACCACACATTTTCCGGAAGCGCCGCAAATCTCGTCCTGGACGCACGCGCCGGCGGCTGTTGGTGCGAGACCTTGCCCGGCGGCGGGTCGGTCGAGCATCTCAGAGTGGTGTACGTGTCGCCGGGCAAGACCCTGCGCCTGCGCGGCGCTCTGGGCCCGTTCCAGGGACTGGCCGTCGATGGGGTCATGACCTGGAGCGTGAAGAGCGGCGCCGACGGCACCGATGTCTCCTTTACTTACTCGATCGGCGGCTACTCCAAGGACGGATTTGACGAACTATCGAAAATGACCGACCACGTGCTCGGCGAGCAGCTGCAGCGGTTCAAGAAATTAGCCGACGGCGAAGCGGGTCCGCGCAGCCATTGACCGCGCGGACCGGCTGCGCGGTGCCGCCTACAACTTGCGGAACCCCGCTGGCTTCACGGCCACTCCCGCCACTTCGAAGTGAGCGCCGCGCACCAGCTTATTGATGCCGATGAAGGCGCGCGCCGGGTAGTGATCATGAAAATACGTGCGATAGACGGTGTTGAACTTGTCGTAAAGATCTAGATCCGTGCAATAGACGGTCACCGACACGAGATCATCGGTCTTCAGTCCCGCTTGCTCGAGCGTGTGCTTGACCGAATCCATGACCAGGCGTGCTTCGTTGTCAATGTTGGCTGCGGCCTGGCCGGTGGCCGAGTCGATCCCGATGTGGCCCGCCACGTAGAAGGTCTCGCCCACCATGACTCCGTTACTAAAGGGCGCAGCGGGACTCGGACCGACCTTCGGCGGTTCTACATACCTGCGCGCGGTGTCGGCCGCGTGGCTCGACGCGGCAAAAAATCCGGCCAGGGAAATGGCTAGCGCTGCCTTTCGCATGATCGATCTCCTCGAGAGGTGAATTGGGTAATCGCCGCATCGGCGAAGCTGGGTATTCTAAGACGCTATTCGAGCAGCCAGTTGCACAAATCACACCTGCGACATGAGCGCCTGTGTCCCGGCCTGCCCGTTGATTTACCCGCCCTCAGTCCCCATTGGGGGTCGAGCGGTGATTTGGCGGAGTGCGCGTTGACCCATCCATCCTCAGATATCGACCGAAATGCGGATCCTGCGCAGGCCGTGGTATTTCGCGGCGCGAAGCAACTCTGCCGCGAGTTCAGCTTGGTGCTCGAGGCGAGGGGCATCGAACATGAGGTGCGGGAAAGCGGGGTGCGGGAAAGCGGGGACACCTGGGCGTTGAGCGTGCCGCCGACCTTGCTTCATCGTGCATATGACGAGATCAGCCGTTATTCCGCGGAACGCAGCATGCCGCGCAGCGTTCCAAGCGTGATCGAGCCATTCTCGGGCGCGGCCATCGGCGCCATCGGCTATACGCTGATTCTATTGCTCACGGCTTACTGTGCCGGCGTCGGCTTGTTCGGCGCCGACTGGTTGTCGTTGGGTGCTCTCGACGCGAGTGCCAGAAGCGAATGGTGGCGGGCGCTGACGGCTCTGACTTTGCATTTGGACCAAGAACACTTGATGGGCAATCTGCTCTTTGGTGTGGTCGCGGGACTCGCGGCCGGCCGATTGCTCGGACCCGGCGTGGCATGGGCGAGCATCCTGGGTGCGGGGGCGCTCGCCAACTACGTGGAAGTATTCATGACGCCGGTCACTCATCGCTCGGTGGGGGCCTCTACCGCGGTGTTCGCGGCCTTGGGACTGCTCGCGGGGTTGGCGTGGCGGCAGCGGCTGACACTTCGCGAGCGGCGCTGGTATCGATGGGCACCGCTGATCGCCGGGATCTGCTTGCTGACTCTATTGGGCGCGGGTAACGCGCACGTGGATGTGCTCGGTCACGGCCTGGGATTTCTTTTCGGGACTGCCGTAGGCTGGCTCTATGCCCAGACGGGCGTGCCGCGGAGCCGCAGCAGGACCTTGCAGATTGCCGCCGGCGCCGGCGCCGCGTTGCTGGTGTGCGCAGCCTGGCTATTGGCCCTGCACTAGAGATCCGACTAGATCGGTGAGTTTGAGTCTCGGCGCGTTTCCGCGGAAACGTGGGAATGACCGACCCGCGGATGATTCAGTTTCCGCGGAAACGCCCTTGCCGGGTACCACTGGTACTGCGAGCCGCGCAGCCGTCAGGTTTTCGCAACCACTCCACCCGGCGTGAGCTTGTCGATCGCCTGCGGGAGAATCTGCGACAGCTTGGCGGCCAAGTCCTCGGGTGACATCCCAACCCTGGCCGCTAGTTGCTTCACCGTATCAGAGCCAAAAGCCTGATGTATCTGGTCGGCGGTGATCGGCTGGTTGGCGCCGCTTCCCACCCAGGAGCGCACGGTGCCGCCCAATCCCTGCTGCTCCAACTGTGCGACGATGCCCTGAACGCCGCCATGCTTTTCGATGAGGCCATTGACTACGGTGACCATTTCGGCACCGACCACGCCACCCAACAATCCGTCGAGCATTCCCATGTCGAGACCCTCCTTAGACTGGAACCGGCAAGATTGGTCTTGCGCTTCGGAATCAGCGCTGCGCACGAATTAGAGCGCAAGAATCCGTCAAAACGCAAATACCAGGTTGACGGTGGCTACCGTGTCGACCTTTTTGAGGGTGCCGGGAGGATGGGTGTTATCCGTGATTCCGTAACCAACGCTGAGGGCGAGCTTGTCAGACATCTTCACGGCCAGCGCAATGTCATCGTGCAGCAACGTATTGCTCGAACCTGATTCCATCAGGAATTTATTGCTCAGTGTGGTGGTTTTCGTAAATGCGTGCGAGAAATCCACGCCGACGGTTCCGATCGCTTCCCCTGTGGCATCGTGCAAGATCCGCTGAGTCACGACACCATTCGGATCCTTGATGATGTCTTCGGGCCGCAATCGACGGTAACCCGCACCGACCTGGCCGCTCAGTTTGGTATCCACCGTATCGATGAATTTGTAGCCGATACCTGAGGTCACGCTTGCCTGATACTGGAAGCCGTCGAACAAATCGTGTTCATACCGAAGGGCGCCAAAGGCGAACAGATTGCCCGAAATGGTGTAATCGGATTGCCCCCGTGCCTCCCAACGCTCCGCCGATACGATTCCCGAATTCTTCCCATACAGGCCGCCCAAATAGAATTCGTTTTTCCAAGCGCCGTCATAGCGCAGCATGTCGATATTGCCGTTGATCGACTCGGCGTCGCTGTTGCCGTGCGAATTCAAAAAACCGAGTTGACCCTTCCCAATCCACACGCCCATGGGCGGCGGGGGGGCGGGCGCCTCGTCGGCCCACACACCGACGACGGGGGTGAGGACCAAGAGCGTGGTTGCGACGGCGCGAATACTAGGCATGATGCTCCTTACGGTTTAATTACTGGGATATGGGGGGGCGCTGCGCCGATTTACGCACGCGAACGCCCCAGGGTCCCGCCTGTCCGGCGGAAAAGATCTGAGGGCTAAGCGCGTTTCGCGAGCAGGTCGCGAATTTCCTCGAGAAGTACTTCTGACTTGGGCGGCGGCGCGGGCTCCGCCGGTGCGGCAGGCGCGGGCTTCTTGAGTTTGTTGATGCCTTTGATGGCGATGAACAGAACCAGTGCGATGATGACGAAATCAAAAATGGTCTGGATGAAAGCGCCGTACTTGATCAGCACTTCCTTGCCCGTCGGGTCCTTGCCGAGCGTCAGCGCCAAATCCGAGAAATTGAAACCGCCTATGATCTTGCCGAGCGCGGGCATGAAGACATCGCCGACCAGTGAGGAAACAATCTTTCCGAACGCGGCGCCGATGATTACACCGACCGCCAAGTCCACGACGTTGCCCTTCATGGCAAATTCTTTGAATTCTGCACCTAATCCCACGGCATTCTCCTTTTTTGACGAGCGCTGATCGACATTATTCGATGAGCAACGGTTGCGCCTCCAGGGCCGAATGGAAGCCATGGTACTGAGCGCATGCGGCAGGGGCAAGTCGTGAGCGGCAGGGGCAAGTCGTGTCGCTTCAGCTCAGTGCACGGCTCCGAAGACTTTTTTCAACAAGCCGCTGGCTTGGCCGAGCGGATCCTTGCGAATGGCGCGTTCTTCTTCGGCCATCATGACAAATAGTCCGTCGAGGGTTTTGTCGGTCACGTAGGACTGCAGGGTTGCGTCCTCGGGTTTGAGAACGCCCAGGGCTACCGCCTTTTTCGCCACGGTGTCGTAGGTCTGTCCTAATTTCACTTTCTCCGTGCTACGACCGATGATGGGCGCGAACTTGGCTTTCAGCGGTGCATAGGTGGCCTGTTTGAAATACTGCGTCGCCGCATCATCGCCGCCGGTCAAAATATGTTTGGCGTCATCGAGGCTCATTTGTTTCAGCGCCTGTTTCAGCAGGACTTTGCTTTCCGGCACGGCCGCCTCGGCCGCGCGGTTCATCGAGGTGACGAGATCATCCAGCTGGCCGCCGGCGCCGAGCATGCGCATCATGCCTTCCGCTTTCGCGAGTTTTGGAGGTAGATCTATTTTGACTTGCGGATTCTTCAAGAATCCGTCGGTGACGCCGAGTTTTCCAACCGCGAGGTTAATGCCTTGATCGAGCGCCTTTTTCAGGCCCGCGGATGCATCGGCATTCGACAGCGAGTTCAAGTCGAGACCGAACGCGCCGCCGCCCAAGGCGCCGCAGGCGAGCGCCATCACGATGACGTTGCCGATGAAGAGCTTCAGTTTCAATGTGGTGACTCAACGCGATACGACCGCGCTCACTATGCTCCAAGTTTCCGCCGCCGCGCCAGTACTGTCTCGGTCTTGAGGACCAGGATCAAAATTGCGCGTGCAGCCGCACTGCGACGACCGACACCGGGCCACGGTCGCGATTGTAGGCCGGATGATTGATCCACTGATAATCGAAGCTGAGGTGCGCCGCCCGGAGGACCGAGAGCGAATAATAGGTCTCGACGATTTGCTCGGGGCCCGGATGCGGCAGCCGCCCGTCGCCGACCAGAATGCCGAGCCCGCCGGCGTTCAAGTAGCGCTGCCGCGCGGCGGAGATGCCGTTGCTGATCGCGGCCAGACCCAGCGTGTCCTCGGCGCGATGCCACCGGGTCCCTCGCAGGGACAGCCCCGCGGACACCGTCCGGTCGATATCCGTGAATTCATATGCCTCTACGTTCCCGGCGGCTGTTCCGAGCCGCGCAAATGCCCCGAGGTCAGTCGTCAGCTGCTGCTCCAGATCGAGGCTCGCGCCGGCGCGGCTGCGATACTTGCGCACTGCGGCGATATCGATCGCCGTTCCGGTGGTCTCGGCGCGCTGTACGGCGTCATTGAGCAGGCCCATGCGGCCACGGCTGTCGAAGAAAGTGATTGCCACTCGGCCGGGGAGGGCGGCGATTTTATGGCGTCTCTCGAGTTCCAGGACCGATTGAAACTCATGGAAGCCCGGGTCGAGATGCACGCTGTTCGGCACGGCGGACAAATCGAACAGGCCGGTGCGCAACGTCCAGGCACCCTGGTACCACTCGAGCGCGGCCCCCACGGTGTATCCCCAGGCATCCGCCGCGTAATCGAATGTGCCGGCGTCGACGCTGGCCCAATTCAAAAAATCGCTGCGCGGGTCGTGGGCATATTGATTCGTATCAAAAACGTCCGTGACGCCGAATTTGCCGACGGTAATGACCACGCGGTTCGCGCTGCGAGAGCCTCCCAGTTGATTGGCAGAGGCGTCGACTGATTGTCTAGTCTCGTCCAGACTCAACGTCTGGCGCAGAAACATGCGCGGCAGCCGCAGATAGGGCTGGTGCTTGCCGACCTTGTACGCCTCGCCGCTGGGAAATCCCGCGAGCCCCAATGTGTCGTCGAGACCGAACCCCTGGTCGATTTCGCCGTTGATCCAGCCTTCGGCGCCCGGCCAAAGGCGTGCACCCAAGTACAGCGTGGCATCGATCGTCTCGGCGACGCGATCCGGCGACAGGCTATTCGCCCCGGCGTAGGGGGCGTCGAAGGCCGACGTCTCCTGTTCCACATAGGTCAGTTGCCCATGGACGGCGAAAGACTCCGCGGAGGGCGCGTCGGCCGCGGCCGCAGCGCCGGCCCCCGGCGCCACGGCCGACAGCGCCGCTACGGCGCCCGCAAGTCGCCAAACAAGTGCACCCGCCACGGACTTGCCGCTCACGCTTCGGCGTTCGTGACCTCGACGGTGACATGAGACAGCGATTTATAGTTCTTGAGCCGCTCCCGATAGAACGCGCAGTCGCGGGACTTATTGGTGAGCACCGACACGACGGCACCCAAGTGACCCGGGCCCAGACGCCACAAGTGCAGGTCGAGGAGCCGATCGCCGTCCGACTCGATCGCTTCGCGCACCTTGGCCGTTATGCTCTGATCGGGATTCATATCGAGCAGGATTCCCCCCGTATCGCGCATCAAGCCGTACGACCAGTTCGCGATGACGAGTGCTCCGATGACGCCTGCGAGCGGGTCCATCCACATCCAACCGAAAGCGCGTGCCAGAACCAGGCCCGTAATGGCCAACACCGACACCGCGGCATCGGCGAGTACGTGGATGTAGGCGGAGCGGATATTGTTGTCCCGGTGCGCCCGGCTCGAATGATCGGTGTGCGCCGGGCGCTCATGCGCGTGCTCTTCGAACGTCACTTCGTGCCTGCCATCGGCGAGTTGCAGCGACACCTCGAATGCATGAGGCTCCGGGATTTCCTGCGTCGATTCCCAGTAGTCGCCGCGGTTCACGAAACTGAATGACTGGCGCGTGCCGTCCGGCCTGAGCGTCTCCAGTCCCAGCGGCGCTGCGCTGCCGGCAGCGCCGAGCGCCAGCCGAAACCGCGGAGGCACGTCTTGCTCGAAAATGGATAGTTCGACGGCACCTTGTGCGGTCGCAATGGTCCTGCTCTCGGTCGCATGTTCGTGTTCGGCGTGATCGTGCTCGCCGTGTCCGTGTCCGTGTCCGTGGCTATGACTATGACCGGGATGTTCACCGCCGCTCAATAGCCACGCGCTGACGATGTTCACCACCAAGCCCACCACGGCAATGGGAATTGCCTCCATGAAGTGAATCGGAACCGGCGACATGAATCGTACGATCGCCTCATAGCCGATGAGAATCGCAATCATCGCGAGCACGATGGCGCTGGTGAAGCCGGCGAGGTCGCCGAACTTGCCGGTGCCGAAGGTGAAGCGCGCATCGCCGGCCCGCCGCCGCGCGAAGGTGTAGGCCAGCGCCGCCAGCAGCAGGGCGCCGGCATGGGTGGACATGTGCAAGCCGTCCGCCGTCAGCGCCAGGGAGCCGAAGGCGATGCCGCCGCCGATCTCCAGCACCATCATCGCGCCGCACAGGGCGATGACGATCCAGGTGCGCCGTTCGGCGTGCTCATGGCCCTCGCCCAGGAACACGTGGCTGTGTCGGTCCTGGGGCACCTGCGCGTCCGTCATATTGTCTCCTTGCCGG
>DASYFQ010000139.1:0-28457 GCA_036498345.1 Steroidobacteraceae bacterium | reverse complement strand
CTATTTAACTTATCGGGACGTCAACGTCCACCCCGATGACCTGGCGAATTTCAACCAGAGATACCAGGCACTGCTCGACGGTCGAAGCGATATCTATGAATCGGAGCACCGCCTCCGTACCCGATCCGGAAACTGGCGCTGGGTCATGAGCCGAGGCCGCGCCACGGCGTGCGATGATATGGGGCGCACGCTGCGTGCCGCGGGCGTCACGATCGATATCGACGCGCGAAAGCGTATGGAACTGGCGCTGCGCGACAGCGAGGCGCGCCTGGAAGCGGCGATATGGGGTACCGATCTCGGCCTCTGGGATTGGAAGCTGGAAGACGACTCGCTATTGTGGCTATCGGATTGGCCCACTCGATATGGAATCGATGCGACGGTCCGTACGGTTCGGCGCGACGAATGGATCGATCGAGTGCACGCCCAGGATCGGCAGAAATATGCGGCTGAGGACCATGCGCTCATTTTCGATGGGAGCGACTCTGCCGAGAGCGACTACCGGATTCTGTCCGCATCCGGCGATTGGCGCTGGGTGAACGTGCGCACCAGAGTCATCGAGCGTAATGCGGCCGGCAAGGCGCTGCGAATCGTAGGCGCCTGCATCGACGTCGATTCACGGCGGCGGGCCGAGCAGACGTTGCGGACGCAAGCGATCATTTTGGACACCATGCGCGAGGGCATCGTTCTCGTCACTCTCGACGGACGCATAGAATTCACCAATCCCGCATTCGACGGCTTGTTCGGCCGCACGTCCGAAGAACTGGCGGGGTTTTCAGTGCTGGAGCTGTTCAACAGCAGGCAAGTTCAGGCACCGGCCGTCGTTTTGGAAGGCTTGCTCGAACAGCACGGCCGCGGCGGCAAGCGCGACATCCTGTTCCGCCGGCGCGATGGCAGCCAATTCGCGGGCGAAATGCTGTCCGCGGAGATCGAACTGAGCGGTGAGAAGAGAATTCTGTTCGTGGTGCAGGACGTTTCGGAGCGCAAGCAATTGGAATCCGAGATCATCGAAATCGCCAACCGGGAGCGGCGGCGCCTGGGTGCCGATTTGCATGATGGTCTCGGTCAAGAGCTCACGGGCATCTCGCTGATGTTGCGCGGTCTCGCAAAGCGCGCCGGTCTCGCGGCAACTGATCCCGCTCCGGAACTCGACGAGATCATCATGCTCGTGAACCACGCCATCCAGAGCGCGCGCAAGATGGCGCTCGGTATCTCGCCGGTGACGCTCGAACGCGGCGGCCTGCTGCCGGCCTTGCAAACTCTCATCGGCTGGTCCCAGGCCAGCTATAACATCGAAGTCCGGTTGGGTCTCTCCATAAGAGCTCCGCTGCGGATCGGCGAATCGGCGGCCGCCCATCTTTATCTGATCGTACAGGAGGCCATCAACAACGCCGTCAAGCATGGCCGGGCTCGATCGATTGCCGTGACCCTGCGCAGCAATCGAACGTTGGTGTCCCTGTCGATTGCCGACGATGGCGTGGGGATTGCCGAAAATCCGGCGCGGGGCGCCGGCATGGGGCTCAAACTCATGGAATATCGTTCCGCCGTGGTCGGCGGAGTCATGAAGATCAAACGGCGGCCGGCGGGGGGAACGCGAGTTCACAGCGTTTGCCCGCAGGACGGGGGCGCCGCGAGATTTCGCAGGGATCACCGGGACCGCCGCAGCCCCGAATGAAGGCGAGCGAGCGCGGTGCGGTTAGTTCAGCGCGGCCCGCGCCGGCGCAGCAGCGCGAGCGCGAGTACCGCCGATGCGACCATGAGAAACAGGCTGACTGCGTTCAATACCGGGGTCGCACCTTCGCGCATGCGCCCATACATCATCACGGTCAGCGGCGTGTCCGCACCGACCAGCATGAGGGTGGTGTTGAAGTCGGCGAATGACATCAGGAAGGAGATGGCGGCCGAACCCAACAGCGCGGGCCGCAGATAGGGCAATACGATGGTGCGAAACACGGCGGCTTTGCAGGCGCCGAGATTGAGCGCCGCTTCTTCGAGAGTTCGGTCGAAGCGCCTCAGCCGAGCGCTGATGGTCAAGGTCGCAATGGTCGCAATGTACGAGAATTGACCCAGTACCACCAAGGGCAGTCCGGGCCGCAGAAAATCGAGTTCCAGGCCGAAGCTGTCATCCGCGAATTCCGCGAGGCGGCTCGCAAAGGCGAGGATGGAAATGCCGAGGATGACGCCGGGAATGACCAGCGGGGCCAGCATCAGGATCGACAAGGCCTGCTTGCCGGGGAAGCGTCCGCGCTCGATGAGGAATGCGTTGGTCGTCCCTACCACGGCCGACAATGCCGTCACGCATAGGGCGACGACGCAACTGGTCCAGATGCTGCCCAGCAATTCGCGGTCGGCGAAAAGACCGATGCGCCCGAGCGACGCATTGCCGAGAAACCAATCGAGCGTAAAGCCGCGCCAAGGCGGCGCAGGGTAGGGCGCATCGTTGAAGGCAAACACCGCGACCACGGCCAGGGGCAGAAACAAGAAGACCAGGAACGCCACCAAGTACGCCGCCGTGGCGGTGCGCAGCCAGATAGGGCGCGGCAGCGAGGGAATCACGTCTGCCGCATCACGTCGCCGAAGCGCTGCCCGCTCACCCGCAGGCCCAGGATCACCAGGGCCGTGGACAGCGCGAGCAACAGGAAGCCGAAGGCGGCGCCTTGTTCCCAGTTGAATCGAGTGATGAACTGCGTATAGATCTGCTCGGTGAACCACTGCGAGTTCTTGCCGCCGAGCAGCGTCGGAGTCAGGTAATTGCCCAGCGTCAGCATGAACACCACGATGCAGCCGGCCGTGATACCGGGCGCGGCGTGGGGAATCACGATGCTGCGCAGAATGGATGGTCCGCCGGCGCCGAGATCGTAGGCTGCTTCGATCAGCGAGTTATCCAGACTCTCCAAGCTCGACACCAGCGGTACCACCATGAAGAGCAAGGAGGTATATACCAGCCCCACGAGGATGGTCGCGTCCCGATACAGGAGTTCCACGGGAACGTGGGTTAAGCCTATCTTGACCAGCAAGGCCGGTAGGACGCCCGACTCTCTCAGTAATATCATCCATCCCAAAGTTCGCACCGTCTCGCTGACCCAAAATGGAATCAGGCAGATGATGAACAGCAGGGAACCCGCGCGGCCCCGTGCCAGTTTGGCAATGATCCAGGCAATCGGAAACGCCAGCAGCAGCGTCAAGAACGTGGCGATCACGGACATGACCGCCGTGCGCAGGAATACATGCCAATACAGCGGCTCCGCGAAGAAGGTCTTGTACTGTGCGAGACTCGCTGCGTACTGGCGCGGCGCGATTCGTTCGCGGAACGACAGTACGGCGAGATCGGCGTGCGGCAATATGATCAGAGCGCCGAGCCAGAGCAGCGCCGGAGCGAGCAGCAGGCCCAGCGCGAGGCGTCCGTGCCAGCGCGGGTCCATGGCCGCCTTACGCATCCTGCCCCTCCGCTCCGGTTCGCGCCGCAAAGCATACCGCTCGGGCGGGATCGAAACTGAATACCACTTTCTCCTGGGGCTTGAGATCGGAAAACTGCCCGGTCTGGGGAAGGGCGATGCGAAATTCGCGGCGCGTGCGCGCCTCCCGCAGCAGCACCGCCGAATTCGCGCCGTCGAATAGCACGCTCTGCACCTCTCCGGCATGCTGCGGCTGGTCGGGCGGCAATTGCGCCGCGCTGCGCGCGAGGACGGCCACTTCCGGGCGCACGAACACTTCGACGGCGCTGCCTGCGGCGATCGCGCCCGTCTTGAGCGCGCGCACGACCCACCCCTCGGCGGTCGCTATTTCCGCGATCGCGCCGTCCGTATGGGTCGTTCGCCCGACGATCCTGTTATTCGCGCCCACGAACGCCGCGACGAACGGCGTTTGCGGCCGGTAGTACAGGTCCTGGGGAGTCCCCAATTGTTCGAATCGGCCGTGACTCATCACAGCGACATGATCGGACAACACCAGTGCTTCGGATTGATCATGGGTGATGTAAACGAAGGTCGTGCCGAAGGACGCCTGCAGCTGCTTGAGCTCGATTTTCATGTGCTCCCGAAGCTTCAGATCGAGCGCTCCCAAAGGCTCGTCCAGCAGCAGCAACGTCGGCTCCAGAACGAGACTGCGCGCGATGGCGACGCGTTGACGCTGACCGCCCGACAGTTCATCGACGCGCTTATCCGCGGCGTTGCCCAATCCCACGCGTTCCAGCATCGCGTTGCTGCGTTTTAAGCGCTCCATGCGGGACAGGCCGCGCCGGGCCAGGCCAAATTGGACGTTTTCACCCACCGACATCATCGGGAACAGTGCCAGTTGCTGGAAAACCATGTTCACCGGACGGCGGTTCGGGGCGACGTCGCGCATGCTCTTGCCGCCGATGGCGATGTCGCCGCCATCCGGCGCGATGAATCCCGCGATCATGCGCAGCAGCGTGGTCTTACCGCAGCCCGATGGACCCAGAATCGAAAAAAAGCTGCCGCGCTCGACCGAGAATGACAGGGAATCCACCGCTACATGATCCGCGAAACGCTTGACGACCGCGTCCGCCGCCAGGTCCGGCGTGCTCAATTGGCGGCCTTCACTCGATCGAGCACTCGGCCCTCCATTTCTTCGAGGCCGGGGGGTATGGCGGGATACCAATGGATGCGCTTCAAGTCGTTATTGGGGAAAGCGGCGGCGAACTGCGCTTTCAGCCGCGGGTCGATGAGCGGCGCCGTGTTCATGGCGGTCGAGAAGCTGCCCACGGACTTGACCACTCGCGCGGCATTTTCCGGGCGCATCGTAAAATTGATCCAGGCGTAGGCCGCGGCATCGTTGCGGCCGCGCGCCGGCAACGCGAACGTGTCGAGCCATCCGAGGGCGCCGGAGCGGGGCACGATGAATTGAATGTCGGGATTGTCGCGATTGAGCGTCCACCCGCCGGTGTCCCACATCATCGCGGCAACCACTTCGCCCGAGCGGATGCCGTTGAGCAGCTGGTCCTTGTTATCGTAGAAGAATTTGAAATTCGCCTTGCAAGCGATGAGCGCCGCACCCACCTGATCCATGAGCGCGCCATACGCCTTGGGATCTGCGTAGAGCGCGAACGGATCCTTGCCGGCCGCGAATGCGAACGCCATCAGTGTCGGGCGCTTCAACCGGACGGCGGTCTTGCCTTTGAGGTCCGGCCTGCACAGATCGGGATAGTCGGCAACTTTGGCTCGCTTCGCATTGACCACGAGGCCATCGGTGCCCCAGACGTATGGAAGTCCGTAGACTTTGCCGTCGACCGTGGTGTTCTTGCGGACGATGTCCAAAAATTCAGGCTGAAACCGCTCCAGCCGGATCTTGGTGAGATCGACGGGCTTGTAGATGCCGAATTCGCGCTGCGCGGCCAAGATGCGATCTTGGGACGGCTGCGCGAGATCATAGCCCGCGCCCCCCGTCGCACGGAGCTTCGAGATCATTTCCTCGTTGTTCGACAGGGTCAATTCCACGTCGATGCCCGTTTCCTTTTTGAATGCGGCGATCAAATCGGCGGGCACGTAATCGGCCCAGCTGATGATGCGCAGCTTCTGGCTGTCGGCCCGGACGCTGCCGGTACCCAAGCTCAAGGCGACTACGAACGAGGCTATCCAGATGTATTTCATCGATGCTCCCTATGGACTGCGATGCGCCAAGCCGGGTCTGTCGCCCGCTGTGAAAAGTCCCCCGTATCTTACCGAATCGGCCTGTGGCTCGTCCGTCTCGTTATGGCGCGATCGGTCTAGATTCGGCTGGAACTTTCCTTTGCCTTTCGCAAGACCAGTTGAGCCTGCAGCAGATGCAGCTTCTCGTTCCAGTCCTCGCGCGGGTCCGCCAGAGAGAGCTGGCGCGGATCGAGCTGGGCCAGCATCATGGGCGCGTTGGCCACGCTCATGTCCGATTTCAGCTGCGTGCTCACCAGCCAGTACTTGAACAGCTGCGCTTCCGGCGTGGCCGGCCCCATGACCTTGTCGTAGGCGTTGACCGCCTGTGTCAGCGTCTGCAATCCGGCCGCTTGTTCGCCGTTGGCGATTTCGGCGAGCCCGAGGCAGGCCTGGGCGCGCAGGCTCATGCGGTGCTCGGCGCCCGCGCTGGCTACCTCGGCGGCGTACGCGGTATGCAGCGCCACGCTGGCTTCCGAGGTGCGGCCCTCGCGCAGCTGCAGCCAACCGAGAAAGGTGAGCGCTTCCTCGGTCAGCCCGTCGTCGCCGATGGTGGCATACAGGTCGGCATAGGCGGCCTTCAGCATCTTCTCGGCGTCCGCGTCGCGTCCCGCCAGGAAGAGGCCGATGCCGTAGCGTTCCTCCACGGTGCCGGTGAGAGTGCCGCCGTTCTTCTCGGCCCGCTTCACTTCGTCCAGGGCGGTGGCGTAAAGCTTCTGCGCCTCGTCGACGCGTCCCAGCGCCGCGTAGCACCAGGCCAGAGAGGTTCGGCGAATGGCGATCTGGCTGATGTCGCTGGAATCATGCTGCAGCGATTCTGCCAGCGCCTGCTCGAAATAAGGCGCGGCGCGACGATAGTCCTGCAGGGCAAAGTAGTAGTTGCCGTTGATGACGTCACGGCGCGATGCGGTGAGCAGATCGATATTGCGTGCCTGTGCCAGCGCCGAATTCGCTTCCTCGAGCAGTTCCTTCGCCTGACCGAATTTCTGCTCCACGGTGAGGGCGAACACCAGGCCGTACTCGGCACGCACGGTGCGGAAGTCTGCTCCGCCGGGGCCGCCCCGGGCGAGCTGCACGGCAGTCCGCACCTGTTTTTCCGCCTTGTCGTAATCGCCGTCTTCGACATAGACCTGGCCTATGGTGGCGCGCACCGAGGCTTCCACGGCCGGTTGCGCGGGGAAGCGGCCGGCTAGCTTGGCTTCGGCGCGATCCACCGCCTGGCGCACCGTGAGTCCGCCGGGGCTGTCGCCGCTCACGCTAAAGGGCGAGCCGGCGGAAAGAATGTCGCGGTCGAGAAAATCGATGACGGCGTCGGCGATCGCGGCCTGACGGCGCGCCTCGTCGCGTGCCTGGACCGCCGCCCGATAATTCCACAGGCTGGCCGCGAGGCCGGCCGTGAGTGCGACGCCGGCGGCGATCAGCCAAGGTCGGCGCGCGCGTGCGTAGTCGAGTTTGCGACGCAGCTCGGCGTCCTCGCGCGCACGCGCGCGCTCCGCATCGAACGCGGCGCGACGCTGCTCGATGCCGCGTAGACGCCTCGCGAGCTCGTCGGCCGAGCTCATGCGCTGCGCAGGATCGCCATTGGCCGTGGCCGCTACGTCGGCGCGCAACGCTTCGTCAGCGATATTGAACTCCCAGCCCGCGGCCATCGGTTTGCGCAGGTCACCGGCGACGAGTTGGTACAGCATTACGCCCATCGCATATAAATCAGAACGGACCGTGGCCGTCTCTCCCCTGAACAGTTCCGGAGCGATGTAGTGGAGCGTTCCTTCCGCGGGGCCGTCTATTCCCAGCGTCTGCGTCGAAGCCAGCCGGGTGATGCCGAACTCCGAGAGGCGCTCCGGCTGCAGCAAGCGGCTATTGCCGAAGTCTGCCCAGCGGATATGCGGATGGCCATCCGGCGAGACCCAGACCAGAAGATTCGAGGGTTTGATGTCCAGGTGCAGAACACCCAGAGCATGCGCCGCTGCCAGCGCCTCGGCGGCTTGCGCCATGAGCTCGACCTTGAGTTCGAGCGCAATGCCGGCGGCGCCTCCCGCGGCGGCACACCAGTCCGACAGGCTGCCTTCCGGGTAGTACTCCATTTCCAGAAAATAAGGGAGCGCCTCGAGGTTGTAGTCCAGCAGCCGCGCGATGTCGTCGCGTTCGCCGAGGCCGCGCCGCAGAACGCGGTGAATGGTGAGTTCTCGCTTGAGTATGCGAATCTGCCGCGGTTCCAGAGCGAACTTGAATACCCTTCTCTCATCGGTCTTGTCGTGCTGCGCGAGCCACACGCCGCAGCGCTCGTTGAGCGCCCGCAACAGACGCCAGTGCGGACGCAAAGCGGGTGCATCGCCCGCCGTGAGACTGAAGTTGCCGGCGGCCCCTCCCTCGGCACGAGCGGGCTCTTCGGCGCTGCGGTGAACTTCCCCGGTGAAACGATAGCCGTAGCTGTGGACGGTGAGAATCAGCGTCTGCGATTCGTCCTCCAGCACCGTCCGCAGCTTGGCGATGCAGCGCGCGATGACCGATTCCGTCACGACGCGGCCCGCCCAGACACTGTCCATCAGCTCATTCTTGGTGACCAGTTCGCCGGCGTTGCGCACCAGCTCGGAAAGCACCTCGAGCGGCTTCGGTTCGACTTTGAGCAACGTTTCCCCGCGGCGCAATTGCAGGTGCTCAGGCCTCAATTCGAACGGTCCAAAACGATACAGCTCAGCCATGGCTCGTAGCTCTTCGGCGGCGGGGACTCATTCCATGGTCGGCCATTCGTCGGCAATCCAAGTACCGGGAAAACCCTAGTCTACCGTCAATAGTCGGCCAGCATAGTCATGATTCGTCAGAACTTCATCATGACTTGCAGCGCCGTCCCCACGTAGCGTCCGGCCGGAATTCCGGTCACCCGCAGGCTACGCTCTCGTGAATCCTCAGAATGGTCGTCGCGCCGACGTGGAAGGCGCAGGACGCAGGTCCAAGACTGCGCGCGCGATCGAGCGCGCGAAGCTTCATTTGCACGACAGATTCAACGAATCGGTCAGTCTCGACGAGCTCATGGCCTTGACGAGACTGAGCCGTTTTCATCTGGTGCGCGCGTTCGCGCTCCATACGGGCATGCCCCCGCACGCCTACCAACTGAAGCTGCGCATCGAGCGTGCCTGCGTCTTGCTGCGCGCCGGCGTTACCGCGGCGGAGGCTGCCACCCAAGTCGGCTTCGCCGACCAAAGTCATTTCACGCGTCACTTCAAGCGGATACAGCGCATCACGCCCGGGCAATACGCGAACATGCATGCGGCCGGGCCCCGGCACGGGGCCCGGCCATTTGCGGATTAAAAACTGCCGGCGGCAGGGCTGGTCCAGAGGGTGCGGAATACCGAGTCGGTGTATTCCACCGTGCCGCCGTCGGCGGTGATCGGACCTGAGGTCATCGGGACACTGATGGTCAGGCTGGTCTGAGTCGCGGACAGATTCTGGTTGATGTTCTGGCAACCGGACGCATTGCAGAGGTAAAGATCGAGCGAGCTCGCGTAGAGTCCGCTGGCCGTGGGAGCCGCCCAGGTGACATTCACCGCGCCGCCTGTTGGGGCAGCCGACAGCACCGAGGGGCTGGCAGTGATATTGCCGGCAAACAGAGCACTCGTCAGCGCCGTCGACTGCAAGGGAGCGGCGAGCAGCTCGGACGTATAGGTGGCGATCAGAATGTCATCCGTCAGATTGCCGGGCGTACCGTTGTCCTCATACAGCTTCACGGTGTAGACCGCGGGCAGCGTGTTGATGCTTTGAATCTGCGTGTCCGTCATCGTATAGACGGTGTATTGGCACGAGGTCGTCACCATCGCAGTGCTGGTGCCGTTATAGGTCGTCGGGTCGCCGGCGGCCAGATTGAAGGAACCGCCCGCGGTGGCCGGGTTGAACAGCAGGAGGCCCGCAGCAGGCAGGGCCGGCCCGGTCACCACCGCGTAGTTGAGCCCAAGTCCACCCTTGTCGTTGACGCTGAAATTGATGCCGCTGCACATGCTCCCATTGTTGTCGCCCTCGAACGCCGAGAAATCCACCTTGGCCACGCGCTGATTGCCGAGTATCAACCAAGTGCCCTGGCTGGCATATACGATGAAGTGATGGCGACTGTTGGGTGCGTTGTTTTGCAGCACCGTGAAGGCCACGTCATAGGCGTTGGCACCCGCGGGCACCATCGTCACCCAACTCGGGACGCTATTCAGCACGATGTCGCTCAATGCCAGGGCGCCACCCGCGATCACGGGGTTGCTGGTAAGCATTTGCAGAAAGGGCTGGAGACCCCGGCCGTCGTCCTTGAAATTGGTTTGATCGAAGAACGCCAACAGGGCCGTGGAACTGGGTGCGGGCGCGGTCGCTATCAGCGCAGTCAAGTTACTGAACGCGGTCGTGATGCCCTGCAAGTCGGTTACATTGTTGGCGGCGCCGGCGGTGACCGGCGTCGTGGGAGGGGAACTCAGTGTTCCGGATACGGACGTGTTGTTCAGGCGATTGGTGATGGTCTCGGCGTTGGTCGACGGATCGATGGTCACCTTCAGCGCGTCCAGTACGGCATCCAGCCCCGCGCCGTTCGCGGCAAAGGACTGGCGCAGCAGATCCACGCTGTTCGAAACACCCAACTGCTGCAACACCGGCTGCAATATATTGTCGAGCGCCGTCACGCCGCCGTCCAGCGCCGACTTGGTCAGCAAACTGGAATAATTGCCGTTGGCAAAGATCTTTGCGGCAATTTCATGCCCCAGATTGGCAATGACCAGATCGGTCAGCGGAGTGATATTGATGCTGGCGTTGCCGCTTGCGGCATCTTCAGCCGTTACCGCCGAGTGCAGGTAATAATTGGCGCCCCCGACTTTATAGGCGATTTCCAGCATGAAAGGGGCGGTGAACCCCTGGATCTGCGCGGGCGTGAAGGAATACTTGCCGTTGGCGTCGGTCGGGGTCGACACTGTTTTCGCCGGCACGGTCGAGTCCTTCAATGTGACCGTGCCGTTCATGGCGGCGGTGATCGGCGCTCCGCTGGCGGCGGTACCGCTGATGGCCGTGGCTGACTGGACGGTCAGTACCCACGCAAACGCCGTACTGCCGGTCGCGTTGGTAGCCGTGACAGTGTATGTGGCCTGCGCCGTGATGGCCGTAGGCGTGCCGGAGATGGTGCCGGTCGCTGTGTTGAGCGACAAACCGGCCGGCAGAGCGGGACTGACGGAATAGCTCGCGACGGTTCCAGTGACGGTCGGCGTCAGCGACGCAATCGCCGTGCCCTGCGTGCTTGTTACCGGGCTCATATATGACAAAGCGCTCGGCGCCGCGACGCTGCTGCCTTTGCCGCCGCTGTCACCTCCACACCCGGCCAGATCGAACAGCGACGCGCCGCTGAACAGCAGCACGGCAACATACTTGTATATCTTCACGAACAATCTCCTCTACGTCGGCGCAATTGCGCCGAAGGCTGGTACACGAATCCTTTTCCCTCGTCCGCTCTTTCGATGAACGGCCGAGCGGGCGACGCGATTAAACAAGCACGGGGTGGAGGAGGGTCTAGAACGTTATTGCTCGCAGCCGGATTTGCCGACGAGATATGTTGGTTGTGCGATGTCGTTCACACCGGCGGTGCGATCTTGCTCACAGCGGGTTGTGCGACGGCGTTCACGTTTGCCGCGGCTTGCGGCATAATCGGCAACTTACCGCAGGAACCAAAGCCATCATGGATATCGGTCAATGGGAATTCGCCTACGAGCCGACCACCGGAGTGCGGCGGGTACACGAAACGCCGATCGTTCTTGCCACCGACACGAGTCTCGAGGGTCTCGGTCGTCTCGTTGATGATCCGAAGACCTTCCCGATCGAGATCGTCCGCTGGCCGGCGCAAGGGTGGCGGGCGATCGATGCCAATTCCGGCGATCAGGGTGGAGTGACCGAGGGTCTGTTCGAGTTTTGCTGGAAAGGGGAGACGCTATACGCGCGCAACGGCGCGGTGGGCGACAGTTATTTATTTGGCTGGAGCAACTGGCCGGAAGAGGCCGCCGCGGGAGCCTCCGGCCGATTGCGGGAACGCGCCCTGATCTGGCGCGCGAACTATCACCCGGATGGCGGTCAATTGTTCTATCCCCTCAACGGACAGAGTTTCGTCGTACCCTTGGCGCTGCCGGGAGACGACGTCACGCCGGAGAAATTCGTGACGTACTGGTGCGAGGGCGGCCGGGCTCTCTACCTGCATCCCAACATATGGCACGGCGCTGTCGTGCCGCTGGACGATGAAGCCGAGTTCCTCGACCGCCAAGGCCGTGTCCATGCGCGCGTCTCGGTCGATTTCGTCAAAGAGTTCGGTTGCTATCTCGCCGCGCCGATGCGGCGTCCGCCGGCGCAGGACGTTCAAGGCCGGCACGCATGACACGCAACAAAACCGCTTTTCTGTTCGATCTCGACGGCACCCTCATCGACAGCGTGTACCAGCACGTACTCGCATGGAAGTCATCGCTCGATCAGGAAGGCATTCCGCTGTCGGTGTGGCGCATTCATCGCAAGATCGGCATGAGCGGCGGATTGTTTGCAAACCTGCTGCTGCGCGAGACCGGGTTCGACAATACGCCGGAGCGTCTAGAGCGGCTGCGTATACGCCATGCCCTCGCTTACCGCGAGCTATCGGCCAACGTGCAGCCGCTGCCCGGGGCGCGCGAGTTGCTCGATTATTTGACCGCGCAAGGCACGCCCTGGGCAATCGCGACCAGCGGGCGCATGGAGACCGCCGGGGCCAATCTCGCCGCGCTCGGTGTCGATCCCACCAAAGTGCCGGTGGTCACGCGCGATCAGGTCAAATATGCCAAGCCCGATCCGGATCTGTTTCTCACGGCGGCCGACCGCCTCGGCGTCGACATTCGCGACTCGCTCGTGCTCGGCGACAGCATCTGGGACATGATCGCCGCGCAGCGTGCGCGTGGGCTCGGCGTGGGGTTATTGTCCGGCGGCTACGGGGAAGAGGAACTCGCACGCGCCGGCGCCTTCCGCGTCTATGCGGACCCCAAGGATCTGCTCGAGCATATCGACGAGGTGGCCGCGCGCAGCTGAGGCTACGGCACGATGGTCATGAATAGATAAACGACAAAAACGGTGAGCAGCACCACCCCGTGGAGAATGATGGTGCGCCCGGTTCGCAGGGCCAGCACCGAGACGAACAACGACAGCATGAGCAGCAGCGAGGATTTGGCGTCTATCCCCAGGCGCAGATGGGAGTTCATGTAGAGCGACACGAAGCTGACGGCGGGAATGGTCAGACCGATGCTGGCGAGCGCGGATCCCAAGGCGAGATTGAGACTGGTCTGCAGGCGATTGGCGCGCGCCGCGCGCAGCGCCGCGAGCCCTTCCGGAAGCAGCACGATGCCGGCGATGATCACTCCGACCAGCGCATTCGGAGCACCCATGCGCAATACCGCTGCCTCGAGGGTCGGGGCCAGCTTCTTCGCCAGCAGCACCACCGCGACCAGGCACATCAGCAGCAGGATCGAACTCAGGGCGGTTGCCGCATTGCTCGGCGGTGCCGGGTGCGGCGCCGAATTCTCGGCCTCGTCATCCTGCAGAAAGTACTGCCGGTGGCCGACCGTCTGGGTAAAAATGAACGCGCCGTAGATCACGAGCGTCACGACGGCGACGAGTATGAGCTGACTGGATGAATAGTAGGGGCCGGGGGTGGTGACGGTGTAGTTGGGAAAGACCAACGTCATGATGACGATGGTCGCCAGGGCGACCAGCGATGCACTGACGCCGTCGAGGCTGAAAGTCTGCTCGCGGTGCTCGAGGCCGCCCACGAGCAGGCAGAGGCCGATGATGCCGTTCAGGATGATCATCACGGCCGCGAATACCGTGTCCCGCGCGAGGCCGGCCGCTTCCTCGCCGCCCGCGGTCATCAGCGACACGATGAGCGCAACCTCGATCAGCGTGACCGCGAGCGCCAGGACCAACGTGCCGTAGGGTTCGCCGATCCGGTGGGCGATCGCCTCGGCATGATGTACCGCGGCGAATACGCTGCCGGCGAGGCCCAGTGAGATGAAAGCCACGATAATTGCGCCGCCTTCGCCGCCGAGTCCAGCCGCGAGCAGCACGAGTCCCGCAAATATCGGAGCGACGATCGTCCAAACCGGTACTGGAGCACTGGGTTTCATGCGCTGCGTTATTCTCGCAGGTATAGTGGGAAAAATCGCTACGGGGGAGAGAGCAAACAATGAGAATTCGATCCATGAGCCTTCGCATGAGCGCCGGGGCACTTTGTGCGAATATCGTCGCAGTCTGCGCTCCGGCCTTCGGCGCCCCCGCGGCGGCGCCGGACGCCGTGCGCGCCCAGGCCCGAGAGATCTTTGCCCATGTCGTCGGCATCGAAAGCTCGATCGGCAAGGCGAACGTCCCTCTGGTGGCGAAGTATCTCGCCGAACGTTTCAAGGCCGGCGGCTTCCCTGCGGCCGACATCCATATCCTGCCGTTGGGCGAGACCGCATCATTGGTCGTGCGCTACCGGGGCAGCGGCACCGGGGGACGGCCGATCGCGTTGATCGCCCACATGGACGTGGTCACCGCGAAACGCAGCGACTGGCAGCGAGATCCGTACCGTCTCACCGAGGAGAACGGCTTCTTCTTCGGCCGCGGCACATCGGACGTCAAGCAGGAAGTGGCGCTGCTGACCGCGACCTTTCTGCGCCTCAAGGCCGAAGGCTTCGTCCCGACGCGCGACCTCATCATCGCATTCAGCGGCGATGAGGAAACGGCGCAGGCAACGGCAAGGGATCTGGTGACCACGCATCGGGATCTGGTCGACGCGGAATTCGCTCTCAACGGCGACGGCGGCGGCGGCGTGCTCAGCGAGGGCACGGCCAAACCGCTCATTTTCTATGTCCAGGGCGCCGAGAAGAGCTCGGCTCAATATCTCCTGACGACGCACAATCCCGGCGGGCACAGTTCCGAGCCGCGTGCCGACAACGCAATCTACGAGCTGGCCGACGCGCTCAAAGCGGTGCAGCGTCATGAGTTTCCTGTGATGTGGAATGAGTGGACGCTCGGCGACTTCAAGGCCGCGAGTCTCGTAACCAAAGGACCGCTCGGCGAGGCGATGGCACGATATGCGGCTGAACCGGGCGACGCGGCGGCAGCGGCCGAGATCGCGAAGACCCCGGCCTTCGTCGGCCGGATCCGAACCACGTGCGTGGCCACCATGCTCAACGCAGGTCACGCGGAGAACGCGCTGCCACAGTCGGCCACCGCCACCATCAACTGCCGGATCTTTCCCGGCACCAGCGCGGCCGAAGTGCAGAAGACGTTGCAGGGACTGGTGGGTCCGAAGGTCGACGTGCGGCAAGGCTACGAGGCGCTGGTATCGAATGCCTCGCCGATGCGCGCCGACGTCATGAACGCGGTGGCCAAGGCCGTTCAAGCATCGGACCCCGGCGCGCCCGTGGTGCCGACTCAGGCTGCGTACGCAACCGACGGCGCCGTGTTCCGCAACGCGGGGATACCGACGTACGGGGTAGGCGGGGTCTTCATCATGGACAGCGAAGAGTTTGCGCACGGCCTCAACGAGCGAATCCGGGTAAACGAGTTCTACAACGGATTGACCTACTGGGATGTGTTGATCAAGGCGCTCGCCGGCTAGGCCGCGCCGCCGCGAGCCGGCCGTGGAATCCATTGCCCTGTGGGGCAGCGGGTCAGCTCACGAAGCGAGGTTGGCTTGGACCTGGCGGCGAAATTCCAGGGGATTCGAGATCATCGGAAATGTCTCCTTGGTGCCGCCGACACCCGATACGGTAATGGTTCCATACCCGAGGATTCGGCCGAGCACGCCTTGATCCACGCCGATTCCTTCGACTTTTTGCAACAGCAATTCGAGGGAGTGCCGGCGGATGAGCCCTACCTTGATCAACACGCGCTTATTGGTGATGGCAAATTCGGAGCTGCTTGCCTTGATCCAAGGCGGCAGAAGGAGAACAATGCCAATGAAGCCTATTGCAGCGCCGGCAATCCAGCCGCCGCCGCCCAGCGCGACCAGAATCGCGATCAGGAATACGATCGCCGGGAGAGCATAGATGATCCAGTGGAGTCCAGCTCGATAGGTAATTTGCTCGTTCGGCAAAAGATTGCTTTCCACGTAGCTCATGAAACCTCCCTATCACTGACTCCACCGCCCGACACAACACGTTACTTCCGACACAGCGCCGCGAACGGCCGCTCTTGATTCATGCCGGAACTCACGACGCGCGGGCGTTGTCGCAAGTTGCTAGGGTAACCCGGATTCGAGGAACTCATCATGTCGAATTCACGATTGCGCGATTGGCGGACCGACGGCGTCAAAGTCATCAAGAGCGACCGGCTGGACGGCAACACGCCGCAGTCGCCGGGCATGCTGCGCGCCGCGGCCGTGAATTCGGCCCGCGGCTCGCAGAAACTCTGGGCCGGGACCGTGATCATCCATCCGAACGCCAAGACCGGCGCGCATCATCACGGCGCGCTGGAGAGCATCATTTACGTCGTGCGCGGTGTGGCGCGGATGCGTTGGGGCGAGCGGCTCGAGTTCGTCGCCGAAGCGGATGCCGGCGATTTCATCTTCGTGCCGCCCTATGTACCGCACCAGGAGATCAACCGTTCGAGCGATACGCCGCTCGAATGCGTGCTGGTGCGCAGCGACAATGAAGCGGTGGTCGTCAATCTCAATATCGATGCCGCGGAGCGCGTGGAGGAGGTGTACTGGATCGATCCGATTCATCGGGACGCGGCGAAATGAGGCGAACGTCGCGCTAGGCATGGCCGCATCTTCACCACCGATGAACGCGAGTTGCGCGCCTATCGGAACTCAAGGCGTCTCATTCATTCGGAGTCGACAGCGGCACGCGAGGCGAGAGCGGCGCTAAGTTCGTCCAGGGCCGCGTAAAATTCGGCGGCGAATCGCGCCCCAATGAGCTTCTCGATCTCGCGGTACGTCGCTTCGATCCGCGGAGCCATGCGGGATGCGAGGGCGCGGCTGCGCGGCGTGAGTGAAACGCGCAGCCGGCGCTGATCATGATCGAGACGTTTGCGCTTGATCAGCCTAAGTTCTTCCATGCGCGACAACACGCCCGCCAGGCTGGGACTGGAAATGCGGCACAACTCGCCGATCTCGCGCGGCTCCAGCGGCCCCGTGTCGATCAGGGCGCGCACGATGCGCCATTGCTGTTCGGTGACGCCATGCTCATTGAGAATGGGCCTGAAGCGGGCGATCACGTGCTCGCGCGCCTGCAACAGCAGCAGCGGCAAATTGCGGTGTCTTATTTTCCCGGATTCAGGAGTCATGCCGTATCTCTCGGAGCGTGCCAACTTGACCGCAGCAATTTACATGGCATCATATTACTAATATATTAGTGAATCTCGCTAGATAGAATATCGCTGAATTCACGTGGGTGGCGGATGCTGGCTGGCGCAGGCTGTTTCTCGATGCCGTTCGACGTTCCGCCCTATCGCTTGAGCGGAGCGGTGTACGGCGCCTTGCTGAATCATCGCTCGGTCCTCGCGGCGCTCGGCGACGCGGCGAGCCGGCCGCCCTATGACGCTGCGCCCGCCGCCCCCGTGCTCTACATCAAGCCGCGCAATACCCTGGCCGGATCGGGCAGCGTCGTGAGAATTCCGGCCGGCATCCCCGAACTCGAGGTGGGTGCCTGCTTGGGCGTGGTCATCGGCCGCGCGGCGTGCCGGGTGTCCGAACCGCGCGCCTTGGATTACGTGGCCGGTTATCTCATCGTGGCCGACGTGAGCATTCCGCACACCAGTTATTACCGTCCGTCCGTTCGTTTCAAGGCACGGGACGGGTATTGCCCGCTGGGACCTGCGGTCACCGCGCGCGCCGCCGTCGCGAATCCCGACGCGCTGACCGTGCGCACTTATATCGACGGCGGCTTGGCGCAAACAGCGAGCACCGCCGACTTGATCAGGCCGGCGGGACGATTGCTGGCGGACGTGACCGAGTTCATGACATTGGCGCCGGGGGACGTGCTCGCGCTGGGCGCCGCGGGGCCTGCGCCGCGCGTAAGGTCGGGCCAGACCGTGATGATCGAAATCGACGGCTTGGGTAGTCTCGTCAATCGATTCGCGGACGCCGCTTCATGATGCGCGCACGGGTCGCTTACGCGGGGGCCATTCACGATGCTACTCCCGTGTCGTTGCCGCTGCGGGGGCCCGCGCTGCCTTCCGCCCAGGTGAGCCTGCGGCTTGCCGATGGCCGCCTCGTCACCGAAGACCAGGTGGTCTGGCTGCCGCCGTTCGAACCCGGCACGGTGATTGCGCTCGGCCTCAACTATGCCGACCACGCCGAGGAGCTCGCCGTCAAAGCGCAGGACGAACCTTTGGTGTTTCTCAAAGGCCCCGGGACGTTGCTTGGTCATCGCGGAGTGACCCGCCGTCCGTCGGGCGTGACATTCATGCACTATGAGTGCGAACTGGCGGTGGTCATCGGTCGGCCGGCCAAAGGCGTTCCGCGGTCGCAAGCCCTGGATCACGTGGCGGGGTACTGCGTCGCGAACGACTACGCCATTCGGGATTACCTGGAGAATTGGTATCGCCCCAACCTGCGCGTCAAGAATCGCGATGGCGGTACGGTTTTGGGTCCCTGGTTCGTCGACGCGGCCGATGTCGCCGATGCGGCGAACCTCGGCTTGAGAGCATTCGTGAACGGACGTCTCACCCAGTCCGGCAATACCCGTGACCTCATTTTCGACGTCCCGTATCTGATCGAGTATCTCAGCGCGTTCATGACGCTGTCGCCGGGCGATGTCATTCTCACCGGCACGCCGGAGGGCGTGACCAACGTGATGCCGGGCGACGTGATTGCCTGCGAAATCGACGGCCTCGGCCGTCTGGTCAACACGATCGCGGCGGATGAGGAATTCGGCCGTTGAGGGGCGATGCATGCAGATCCAACATTTGATCAACGGCGCGGCGGTCCCCAGCAGGGACTACTTCGAAACCGTCAATCCCGCCACCCAGGAAGTACTGGCCGAAGTGGCGCGCGGCGGCGAGGGGGAGGTCGATGCCGCCGTCGCGGCCGCCAAGGCTGCGTTTCCCGCGTGGGCCGGCAGGCCTGCACCCGAACGGGCGGGGCTGCTGCGCAAGCTCGGCGACCTGATCGCGAGACATGTGCCGGAGATCGCCGGGACGGAAACTCGGGACACCGGGCAGGTGATCGCGCAGACGGCCAAGCAATTGGTGCCGCGCTCGGCGGACAATTTCCATTATTTTGCGGAGATGTGCGTGCGGGTGGATGGCCATACCTATCCCACCGCGACGCACCTCAATTACACGCTGTTCCATCCGGTGGGCGTTTGCGCATTGATCTCACCCTGGAACGTGCCGTTCATGACCTCGACTTGGAAGGTCGCGCCGGCGCTCGCCTTCGGCAATACCGCCGTCCTCAAGATGAGCGAGCTGTCGCCGCTGTCGGCGGCGCGTCTGGGTGAACTGGCCTTGGAGGCCGGAATCCCCCCCGGGGTGCTCAATATCGTGCATGGGCTTGGCGCCGAGGCCGGCGAGCCCTTGTGCCGGCATCCCGACGTGCGGGCGATTTCCTTCACCGGTTCGACGGCCACGGGAAATCGCATCGTGAAAAGTGCGGGATTGAAGAAATTTTCCATGGAATTGGGCGGCAAGAGCCCGTTCGTCGTGTTCGAGGATGCGGATCTTGCGCGTGCCCTCGATGCCGCGATTTTCATGATTTTCTCCAACAACGGCGAACGCTGCACCGCCGGTTCGCGCATCCTGATACAGAAATCCATTTACCCCGAGTTCGTCGCGAAGTTCACCGAACGCGCGCGGCGCCTCGCGGTCGGCGATCCGCTCGACGAGCAAACCATCATCGGACCCATGATCAGTGCGAATCATCTGGAGAAGGTGCGCCGCTATATCGCGATGGGCCCGAAGGAGGGCGCGACGTTGATGTGCGGCGGAATCGATGCCCCGGCCTTGGCCGGACCCCTCAAATCGGGAAACTTCGTCAAGGCCACGGTGTTCGCCGACGTCGACAATGGCATGCGGATTGCGCAGGAGGAGATTTTCGGGCCGGTGGCGTGCCTGATTCCGTTCGCGGACGAGGCCGACGCAATCGCCAAGGCGAATGACATTGCCTATGGATTGAGCAGCTACATCTGGAGCGAGAATCTCGGCCGGGCGCACCGCGTGGCCGCCGCCATCGAGGCCGGCATGTGTTTCGTGAACAGCCAGAACGTGCGCGATCTGCGGCAGCCGTTTGGCGGCACGAAAGCCTCGGGGGTGGGCCGCGAGGGCGGCACCTGGAGCTACGAGGTGTTCCTGGAGCCCAAGAACGTCTGTGTGAGTCTGGGCGCGCATCACATTCCGCGCTGGGGTGTTTAGCACTAGCCTGCAACAGCCATGAGCCTATATCAATTGCAGAAATTCTTGTTCGACATCAATCGCGACCGCGACTTGCAAGGGCAGTTTCGTGCCGATCCCCCGAGAGTCCTCGACCGCTATGATCTCGGCGACGAGGAACGCCGAGCCCTCGAGGCAGGCGATATCGGATTGATCTACGTGCTGGGTGCGAATGGCCAATTGCTGATGCACTATGCGGCATTTCTCGGCATGCCGTGGGCCGACTACATCGCCGCGATGCGCAGCGGCGTCAGCCGTCATGGACCGGTTCGCGCCGGCGTCTATGCGATGACGACTCGATTGGATGAAAAGGCCGCGGACGTATGAGCCTCGTGTTCGCAGGCATCTGCAGCCACGCTCCCGGCATCACCGGGCGCGCGCACATGGCCGATCGAGCCATCATCGACGAGTTCTACGGCGCCTATCGAGGCATGGCCGAGGAACTCGCCGCCGCGAAACCCGACGCCTTGGTCATCGTCGCCGCCGAGCATTTCGCCAATTTTTTCATGAACAACATGCCGGCATTCGCGGTGGGCATGGCGCAGAGCTACGAAGGGCCGATCGAAAATCCCGAGTGGCTGGGCATTCCCCACGCCGCCATTCCCGGCAACGCCCCGCTGTCGCAGCGCCTGATCCGCGAAATGATGCAAACCGTCGATCTCGCGTACGCGGAGGAATGGAAGTTCGATCATGGCGTCATGGTGCCCTTGAGTTTTCTGACGCCCCGATACGATCTGCCGGTCATCCCCGTGAACATCAATTGCCAGGGTCCGCCGCTCGCGCCGCTGCATCGGGCATGGGCGCTGGGCGAGGCGTTGCGCCGCGCCGCGGATCTCGTGCCGGAGCGCATCGCCCTGGTGGGCACCGGCGGCATTTCGCATTGGCCGGCGACACCGGACTCCGGGCGGATCAACGAGCCGTGGGACCGGGAATTCTTGCGGCGTTGGCAAATCAACGACAAGCAGGCGATGTTGTCGTACACGGACGAGGCAACGTACCGGGACGCCGGCCAGGGAGGTTTCGAGATTCGAACCTTCATCAGCATTGCCGCGGCAGCGCAGGGCCCGGGCCGGCTGCAGTACTACCGGCCCATCCCGATTTTCGCGGTGGGCTGCACCGTTGCCACCATGGCCATCGGACCTTAAGCCATGTCGCACATGACCCTGGAATACAGCGCCAATCTGCGCGACGCCGGCCGCTTCGGCGAGCTGTGCCGGAAGCTGGCGCGGTTCATGACGGCGTTGCGCGTGGAAGGAGCGGCCGTGTTTCCGCCCGGCGGCGTGCGCGTGCGCGCCATTGCGTGCGAGGAGTATTGCATTGCCGACGGGACGGCGAGCGATGCGGGATTCGTGCATGCCATCCTGAAAATCGGCGCGGGGCGCGGCGACGCCGCCAAGCAAACAATCTGCACCGGTCTGTTCGATATCATGAAGGCACATTTTGCGGAAGAATTTGCCATGCGGGGTCTGGCGCTGTCGCTCGAGCTCAATGAATTCGGCGAAGCCGGTACCCTCAAGCACAACAACCTGCACGTGCGATTCAAGAAAAACTGAGACGCCGCGGAGCCCGATCATATGTTGCCTACGGATACCATTCGATTGCTGGCTCGGCGTCTGTACGACGCGCGCAAGACCCGGACCCAGCTGCGGCATTTTTCGACGGAGCATCGCGACATGACCATCGAGGACGGCTACGCCATTCAGAGCGAATGGGTCAGGATGGAAATGGCGGACGGCCGCAGCGTCAAGGGCCGCAAGATCGGTCTCACGTCGCGCGCGATGCAGCAGGCATCGCAGATCACGGAGCCGGACTACGCGCCGCTGATGGACGATATGTTTTTCGTGAGCGGCGGGGACATACCCTTCGAGCGATTCATCGCGCCGCGCGTGGAAGTGGAGCTGGCATTCGTGCTGCACGCGCCGCTGACGGGACCCGGCGTGACGATTTTCGACGTCCTGCGGGCTACTGACTACGTGACGCCCGCGCTCGAGATCATCGACGCGCGCATCGAACAATTCGACCGCGACACCCGGGCGCCCCGCAAGGTGTACGACACCATCGCGGACTTTGCCGCCAACGCCGGCGTCGTCGTCGGCGGTCTGCCGGTCAAGCCCGATGCCGTCGATCTGCGCTGGGTCGGGGCGCTGCTCTACAAGAATGCGGTGATCGAAGAAACGGGTCTCGCGGCCGCGGTGCTGAATCATCCCGCCGCCGGCGTCGCGTGGCTGGCCAACAAGATCGCGCCTTACGGCGAAGCCCTGAGATCGGGAGACCTCATCTTGGGCGGTTCGTTCACGAGACCGACGAACGTTGCGCGCGGCGATGTGCTGCATGCCGACTACGGTGTCCTCGGCAGCATATCGATGCGCTTTGTCTGATCGCGGAGGAATTACCATGGAGCTGCCGACCAATCTGTTCAAGCAAGCACTGCGCCGGGGAAAGCCGCAAATCGGGTTGTGGGTGGGGCTGGCCGACGCCTATGTCGCCGAACTGCTGGCCACCGCCGGCTTCGATTGCCTGGTGATAGATGCCGAGCATGCGCCCAACGATCCGCGCAGCGTTCTCGCCCAATTGCAGGCGATGGCGCCGTATCCGGTTCATCCCATCGTGCGTCCGGTGTGCGGCAGCGTGGAATTGATCAAGCAATATCTGGATATCGGCGCGCAGACTCTCATCATCCCCATGGTCGAGACGCCCGAGCAGGCGCGGCAGATGGTGGCGGCGACGCGCTACCCCACGCGCGGCGTGCGCGGTGTGGGCAGCGCCTTGGCGCGGGCATCGCGATGGAATCAGATCGACGATTACCTGCGGCGCAGCGACGATGAGATTTGCGTGTTCGTCCAAGTGGAATCCGTCAATGCGCTGACCCATCTCGAGGGGATCGCCGCGGTCGACGGAGTGGACGGCGTCTTCTTCGGTCCGGCGGATTTGGCGGCTTCGATGGGTTTACTCGGCAAGCCGTCCGATCCGGCGGTGCGAGCCGCCATCCTTCAGGGAATCGCAAGCGTCAACAAGGCGGGCAAGGCGGCGGGCACGCTCACCGCGGACCGGCAACTCGCGCACGAGTACTTGGCCCAGGGTGCGCTATTCGTCGCCGTGGGGGTCGATACGTCGATCTTGATCAAGGCCGCCAAGGAGTTGTCTGCGGAGTTCACCGGCGCATCCCGCAGCATTGCGGCCGACGGCAGTTATTGACCTTACCAAGGCACGGCTAGGCCGCCAGGGCTGCGTGCACCAAACTGATTTGTTTTTCCGCTTCAACGAGTATGGCGCCGCAGTCATCGGCTTTCACGGCAACGGTTAGAAACGCGTTGATCCCCTCGGTGGCCGCCGCCGCGTGCGCGGGTGTCTTCAAGGCATCGGCCAGCACCAGACTCGCGATCAGCACGTCGGAAAGCGCCGCTTGGTGTTTCCACCTCCGCTCATGGTCCGCCTGCTCGCCGACGGCGTCGCACATTTCTTCCGCGAAGCCCCAACTCTCCAGAACGGCCTTGCCGATCGACGCCTGCCAACCGGCCAACAGATCAAGCCAGGAACGCTGATTACCAAGTCCGCCGGCCTGCGTCGCTGCGCGAGCCATGATGTAGAGATTGCCGATTCCGTGCAGGAGGCCGGTCAGGAAAGCCTCGTCCGCGCTCACTTGGGTACGCTTGGCGACGATGCGGCATATCGAGGCGACCGCGATGCTCTTGTTCCATAATTCGGTCATGGGCTGCACGATCGATCGCAGCGATGCTTCATTCTTCATCTGCTGCATGGCATAGGACATTGCGGTCCCGTGCACCATTTGAAGTCCGAGGCGCGTAATGGCCGAGCGCAAATCCGTCAAGGGCTTGCCCGAGGTATTGAATGCCGCCGAATTGGCGGTCTGCAATATGCGCGCCGCCAGGCGCGGTTCAGCGCCGACGATGGTGACCACGTGTTCGGAGGTGGTGTTCGGATCGGCCAATGCCGTGCTGATGCGGATGACTACATTGGGAAAGCAGGGCAAATCAATCGAACCCTCGGAGACCTCCGTGGCCAAATTTTGCAGGAAGGCGAGCGCTGCCGCGCGTTCCTGCGGAGTCGACACGGCGCCGCTGGCCGGAACGGATTGAGTACCGGATCGGTACGTCGGCGGCGTCCCGGGTTCAGACATGGGAGCACCTGCGGCTAGAAGGAATAACCCACGGCCACGACCAAAGCCTGTGGCCCGAAACTGATGTGAGTGGTACGGATGACGCCTGCGGTATCGGCATTGAGCTTGGTTCTCACCTGGGAGATCGAATAGGAAGCGTACAAGTTCCAGTGATTGGCGATATTGTACGCGACGCCCGCCGTCCCCACCGGTCCCACCGACGAGGTCAGCGAGAGCTTGGTCGGGCCGCCGCTCGCGGCATTGCCCTGCGCGGTCGAATCCCGATCGTAAAAATTGGTGTAATTGACGCCCGCGCCGATGTACGGACGCCACTTCGCACTCTCGTCGAAGAACTCGTATTCAACCAGCAAAGTCGGCGCCAACCATCGGGCCGTCGCGATGACTTGTCCGTTGTAAGGAACCGAACCCAAGGTGGCGGGGCCCTTACCCACGGTTTTTTGCAACGGCGGGTAGCCCAAGGTCAGTTCCGCATTGAAGTGCGGGGATAGGCGCCTCACGTAGGCCAGATACAGCGTCTCCACGTTCTTGGCATCGATGTTGGCCCCGGGGGGTACGTAGGGCCCTGAAAGATCGTCAGCCGTGACGTGATAGAACACGGAGTAAAGGCCGATGCGCGCGCTGTTGCTGGGAACGTCATCGGCAAGGGCCGGCGCGGCGCAATACGGACCCATGGCCGCGGCAAGCGCGGCCGACACGAGGCGAACGGTGAGAGTGGTCATGTCCGGTTCCCTAGAGCTGGTTGAAGAAGGCGCGCGCGGCCGCCGAGCAGAAGGGCGCCACCGCCGTGTGATAGCCCTGCACGATGAGCTGCTGAGCCGCCGTCGGCGACAGGCTGCCGCCGGCCGCCGATTCGTAGAAGGCGAGTTGCGCCGCTTGGCTGCCCTGAAATCCGCTCTGAAATGGGGCGAACGGTCCTCCCGGTGTGCCGTTCACGTCGAGCACCGTGATGAGGCCGGCCTGCACCAGAGGATTCCAGAAGGCCGCCATGATCCCGGTGTTCGCCGGAAAGAACACCGTCGGGTCCGCATCTCCGCCGCACAGCAGGGTGGGCGAATTCGGTGCCCACGCGCCATTGCGCAGATCATTCTTGTAGAACGCCAGGCGCAGCGGTTGCATCGGCGCGCTGGCCGCGAGCGGCACGCCGGCGCGGGCGGGAGGGGTGGCGCCGTCCGGATTCGACGCCGCGTCGAGCGCATAACTCACACGATACGAATTGTTGATGAGATAGGGCGAACCGAACCCGGCTGCGAACAACGGCGTTTCCGGAGTCGGGGGCAGCGGATAACCAGGACTGCCGGGCACCTTCAGCAGCGCGGTCAATTCCGCGGACAGCACCGGATTGCCGGGCACGGTCACCGCCGGCGTGGTGCTGTCGAACAGCGCGGTCTTCGGCAGCAAGCCGGTCGAGAAAATCGTGTTGAGCGGCGTCTCGCTCGGCAGCAATGTTTCGATACCGTTCACGTAGGTCGCGGAGTACAGATCGCTCGGTGTGGAATAGATATTACCGTAGGCCTTTTGGTAGCTGGTGGCGAGCAGCGGCGTGAACACGGTCGAGCCCAAGTCGACCGCCCCGAATATCAGGGCGTCGCCGAAAGCCTCCAATGCGTAGGGCCCGGACATGCCCGCAACTCCGGTCACGGTCACCCCTGCGGCTTGCAGCGCACGTTGAGTGGCCATGGCCACATACCCTCCCTGAGAGTAGCCGGTGACGAACAGCTTGCCGCTGTCGCTGGTAGCCGCGGACATCGTCTTGGGCAGGGCTGACCGCGCCGCGGCCAGGATATCGATCATCTCTCCGGACTGCTGCTCGGCATTGAGGTAGGGGTGATAGCCCAGCGTGGAAATATCGTAGCCCGCATAATTCGGGGCCACTACGATGTAACCCTGCGCGGCGAACATGGCTGCGATCAGCACGCCCTCGGTATTCGAGGCGTTGGTGACGTCGGCGAGATTGAGCGCCTTGTCCGTACTCGTACCGTGCGCATAGAGCACGACCGGCCGCGGCCCGGAGCAGGCCGGCGCCGCACCCGTCGGCACCATCAATGCGCCGGACGACTCGGTCGTCTCACCCGCACCGCCGACAGTCCAGAATTTGACGTAGTAGAAATCCACGCCGCAGCTCGGGGTGCCCGCGATTTGCAATAGCTGCGCGCCGCTACTGGTTCCCGCAAGTTCCGCCTGGAAAGTCGCGGCATTCAGCGAGGCAATCCGAAACGGTGGATTCTCCGCCAGTGTGCCGTGTGCGGTAGAAGTGGCGACCGTCGAGGTCGGGCTGCTCGATCCACAGGCGCACAGCAGCGCAGCACCGAGGGCCGCACTCAAAGGCCTCAATAACTTGAACATGTTGTCTCCCCGTTTCGCTGAGCGAATGGCACCCCGGCGTCTCGTTCATCGTTATTTTTCTAATCAATCCAAGGACGCGTTGCACGAAGTTTACGCGAACGAACACCAAACAGGCATCCCCTTGACGACGGCCGCGATTGCACGCGCTCGTCAGAGCATGGACGGTTCAACGCCGCCGCGCCCGGCCAGCCACGCGTGGATTTGACTGACGATGGCGAGGGCAATACCTTCCGGTGTCACCGCACCGATGTCGATGCCGACCGGTCCGCGGATTCTAAATCTGAGCTCTTCCGCCACCGGCCCCAATTCTTGCGCGAGCCGGCTGCGGCGCGCCTCGGGGCCCAGCAATCCGACGTAGGCGGGCACGCCGGCCAGCGCCAGTTCGCGCAAATACGATGCATCCGAGGGCAGGTGATGGCTCATCACCACGGCAGCATGGCAGCGCTCGACGGCCACACTCGAGCGCAGCAAGTGCGGATCGCACAGCCTCACGTCGGCGCCGGGAAAGTGCGCCGCCACCGCATAGGCCGGTCGATGGTCGACGACCGACACTCGCCAACCCAGGGCACGCGCGGCACTCACCACCGGCTGCGCATCGGGACCCGCCCCGCAAATCAGCACATGCGGGGGCGGTGCGAGGAATTGTACGAATGCCCGCGTGCGCCGGCCGCCTTCTTCCCCGTCCATGGCGCGCGACTCGCCGTGGCTGAGAGATTGCGCAGCGGCGTGGCGGAGCGCAGACGGCAGCGGTGGCGCGGCAGCGTAGGTGCCGAGCGGCAGATCCGCGGACTCGTGCACCGACACCAGTGAGGTGGATTGACCCGCGAGCGTGGCGCGCCCGGCGGCCGCAAGGGCCGCCGCCGCCGCACTGTCGGGTCCCGCCGGCTCGAGCAGCACGCGCATGGCGCCTTCGCAACCCGCACCGATACCGAATAGGATATCGTCGGGGCCGCGCATGTCGTACTCGATGGCGCGGGGTTCTCCGCTCGCCAATACTTCTTGTGCGTGAAGCTTGAGGTCCGCTTCGAGGCAGCCGCCGCTGAGCAATCCCAAGTAGCTGCCGTCGGCCATGATGAGCATGCGCGCGCCCGGCTTGCGATACGTTGAACCGGCCGTTGCCACTACGGTCGCGAGAACGCGGGGACCTTCGGTAACGGGTGCGCGCTCCAGCAGCAACTCCAGACTCGTGTCGAGTCGCACGTATCGGCGGCCGGCGTCAGCCTGTCCGGATCCAATCGCTCGAATCGCGGTGGATCGGTCAGTCACGTGCAAACTCGCGCATATCCTGCATTCTTTCAAAATCCGAGCGTGTTGTGTACCAATGGGATGGACCCTAGACGGTATCGGCAGCCAGGCAACTATCTGTATCGCCGGGCAACGATGCGACGCCGTCCGATTCCGCGCTAAACCCCCGTCCTACATAGGATTGTGCACCGCATACCGGTTCGCCAGTGCGGTATCACCCATACTGCAGCGTGATTTATACAATCCCGACCCTCATTATGTCGAATCGCCGGCCCCCGGCCCGCCGAACCCGGGCGCGATAAATGTCGACGCGAGAACGGATTCGCGAGTGGCTCACGCGGCGATCGGCATGGACGCGCCGCCGGAAATCCTCCGACTCGCATTACAAGGCCATCATCGATCAGGCCAACGACGGCATCGTCATCGTCGATGCCCAAACCCAAACGGTGTTGTACACCAATCCCGCGTTCTTGAGCCGACTCGGCTACACGAATGCCGAAGCGCAGGCGCTGACATTGCGCGACATCTTCGCCGACGGCGCGGCCACGCCCGAGAACGTGCTGATGCGCTTGCGCGGCACGAATTCGCAAATGGCCTCGAGCTTGCAGCTGCGATGCAAGAACGGATCCTTCATCGACGTCGAAGTTCGATGCAATGCGCTCGAGGCGGACGGGCGCGATGTTCTCGCGTACGTCACTCACGACGTGTCGGTG
>DASYFQ010000138.1:0-15406 GCA_036498345.1 Steroidobacteraceae bacterium | reverse complement strand
GCCGCCGCCATCATCGACCGCCTGCTGACGGCTGCCGAGGCCGCGGGCACGCGCCTGCACTGCGTCGACATCTCGGCCGACTTCCGCTATTCGAGTTCCGCCGCCTATGAGGCGGTGTACAAGCACGCCCATGGCGCGCCGGCGAGGATTCGGGAATTTACCTGTGCCGTCCCGGAACATTTGCAGAAATCGCCGACGCCGCATGTCGCGCATCCCGGCTGCTTCGCCACCGCGACGCTTCTCGCCAGCGTGCCGCTGCTCGCGCTCGGGCTCACCGACCTGCGTCTGTTCGTGACCGGCATCACCGGCAGCACCGGTTCGGGCCGCAAACCGGTTGAAGGCACCCATCATCCGCATCGGCATAGCGATCTCTATACCTACGGCGCGTTGAGTCATCGACACGTGCCGGAAATCATCGCCTGCGCGAAACTCGCCACGGGCGTCGAAGCGGAATTCAATTTCGTCCCGCATTCCGGTCCCTTCGCGCGCGGCATCCACGTCACCGTGCAGGCCGGCCTCAAGAAGCCGCTCGGCACGGCGCAGGCACTGGAGGCGCTCAAGTCATATTACAAAGACTGTCCCTTCGTGCGGGTCGGCGACACCGCACCGCGCGTCAAGGACGTGGCCACGAGCAATTATTCGAACCTGAGCGCGGTGACCAACGGCAATTCCATTGCTGTCATGTCGGTGGTGGACAATCTCAATAAGGGTGCCGCCGGCGGCGCCCTTCAATGGATGAACCGCCTGTTGGGTTTTGACGAAACTATCGGTCTCACCGCCGCCGCACCCGGTTGGACCTGAGGCATTTTTGATGTCCCTCTCTCTCACAGCCTCGACGACCCAGGCGCTGACCAGCCATTTGGCGCAAGTGTTTGCGCAATATCCCATCGAAGTGGCTCATGGCGAGGGGGTCTGGTTGCACGCGCGCGATGGCCGCAAGATTTTGGATTTCTACGGCGGGCACGCGGTCGCCGGATTGGGTTACGGGCATCCGCGCTGGCTGGCTGCGCTCGAGCGCCAAGCGCGGCAAATGCCCTTCCAGACCAATGCGCTGCCCATGGTGGTCCGCGAGCGCGCCGCCGCTCGCTTGAGCAAATTCGTGGGGCTCGGCCTCGATACGGTGTTCTGGATCAACAGCGGCGCCGAAGCGAACGAAAATGCGCTGAAGCTCGCCTTCAAACTGACGGGCCGAAGCAAGATCGTGGCGCTGGTGCAGGGTTGGCACGGCCGCACCGCCGCTGCCGGTGCCGTGACCTGGGGGGCGCTGGAAAAATGGTACGGTTTTCCGCGCACACCCTTCGATGTGAGCTTCGCGCCGCGCGACAACCCTGGCGCCGTCGATCAATTCGTCGACCGGGATACGGCCGCGGTCATCGTCGAGCCCGTGCAGGGCGTGGGCGGTGCCTATGATGTGGGCAAACCGATGTTGCAGGCGCTCCGGCAGCGCTGCGACGAGGTCGGCGCGCTCTTGATATTCGACGAGGTGCAATGCGGAACGGGCCGCACCGGCGCACCCTTCGCCGCGAATTTCTACGGCGTTACGCCGGACATGATCACCGCCGCCAAAGCCTTGGGCAACGGATTTCCCGTATCGGCCCTGTTGTTGTCACGCCGCGTCGCGGGACAGCTCAAGTACGACGACATGGGCACGACCTTCGGCGGCGGCCCCATGGCGTGTGCGGTAGCCGAAGCGGTGATCGACACTATCGAATCCGAATCGCTGCTCGCGAACGTGCGTCAGGTCTCGGCCTATATCCGCTCCAGCTGCATCATCGGCCCGGTCACCGGGGTGCAGGGCGCGGGCTTCCTGTTGGGGCTCAAGACCTCGCGTCCCGCCAAGGAGGTGCAGGCGGCGCTGCTCGCCAAGAATATTCTCACCGGCACCAGCGCGGACCCGCACATTCTGCGCTTGCTGCCGGCGTACATCTTGAACGAAGGTCATGTCGATCAGCTGAGCGACGCCTTGGCGAAAATATCCGCATGAAGCGCTTCCTCAATCTGGCGGACTTCAGCCGCGAGCAGATTCTCGATCTGCTCGCGCTCGCCCAAACCCTGCAAGACAAGCCGGAGCCGCGGGCGCTGGCGGGCAAGATCCTAGGTCTCGTGTTCTTCAATCCTTCACTGCGCACGCTGGCGTCATTCCAGGCCGGAATGGCACGCCTCGGCGGCTCATCCTTCGTGATCACGCCGGGCCAAGGCACCTGGCAGCTGGAGACTCGGCGGGGCGCCATCATGAAGGGTGCGGCGGCCGAACATATTCGCGAGGGCATCCCGGTACTGGCGTCGTATTGCGATGCGCTCGGCGTGCGCGCTTTTGCGGACGGCAAGGATCTTAGCCTCGATCTCGGCGAAACCTTGTTCGAGATGATCGATGAGCTTTGCGACAAGCCGTTGATCAACATGGAATCGGCGATGAACCACCCTTGCCAGGCGCTGGCGGACTGGCGAACGATGGATGAGCTCGGGGTACCGAAGCGCGCCAAGTTTGTGCTGAGCTGGGTTTATCATCCGAAGGCGCTGCCCTTGGCGGTGCCCGCGGCCACCGTGCACATGGCGGCCATGCGCGGGATGGAGGTGGTGGTGCTGCGGCCCGATGGCTTCGCCCTTCCCCCGCAGATCATGGACGACGCACGGTCGGCCGCGGCCGCCGCCGGCGGCTCGCTCACCGAGACCTCCGATCGCGCGGCGGCGCTCGCCGGCGCAAGCGTGCTGTACGCGAAGGAGTGGGGTACCACCACGTATTACGGCGACACCGACGCGGATTCGCGGCTGCGCGCCGATCTCTCCGATTGGTGCGTACGCGAGCGTTGGTTCGAGGGCGCATTGCCCGACGCCAAGCTCATGCATTGTCTGCCGGTGCGCCGTAACGTCGCGGTCGCCGATGAAGTTCTGGACGGCCCGCGCGCGGTGGTCAAACGCGAGGCCTTCAATCGTCTCGCCGTGCAGATGGCCGTCCTGCATCGCATGCTGGCCTGATTGACCTCGTTTCGGAGTATTCTCAATGATCATGAGTCGACCTGATCCTTCCGTGGCGGTGCGTGCACTCAAGAGCGCGGCGCCGTACATCCGCATGTACAAGAACAAGGTCTTCATCATCAAGGCGGGCGGCGCCGTGTTCAGCGACGAGATGTCGACCCGTGCCTTGATCGAGCAAGTCGCGATCCTGCATCAAGTCGGCATCAAGGCCGTGCTGGTGCACGGCGGCGGTCCGCAACTCGATACCCTGCAAACGACGTTGGGATTGGAAACCCGGATGGTCAACGGCCGGCGAGTCACGGATCAGAAGTCCATCGACGTGACCGCCATGGTGCTGAACGGATTGATCAACACGCGCATTCTGGCGATCTGCAGGGAGCTCGACATCGAAGCCATCGGATTGAGCGGGGTGGACGCGGGGTTGATACGCGCGCACAAGCGTCCACCGGTGCGCATTGCGGAAGGTTCGAGCGAGACCGTGGATTACGGATTCGTGGGCAACATCGATTCGGTCAATGTGGGGGTCATCACCAAACTGCTCGAGAACGGCTTGATGCCGGTGGTCAGTCCGCTGTCGGCGGACTCGAACGGCATACTGCTCAATATCAACGCCGACACCGTGGCCGCGGCCATCGGCGGGGCGCTGTCGGCGGAAAAGCTCGTGCTGTGCACCGGCGCCCAAGGAATACTCGAGCGCGTCGAGGATCCGAGTTCGGTGGTTTCGTACACGGACATCAAGGGTCTGAAGCGCCTGCGCGAAGCGGGTGCGCTGAAGGACGGCATGCTGCCCAAGGCGGCCGCGATCGAGAACGCGATTCGCGGCGGTGTGCGCCGGGTACATGTCATCAGCTACAAGTCCACCGACAGTTTGCTCGCCGAGATCTTCACGAATGAGGGCACCGGCACACTGGTGGTGGCGGACCTGACGGCCTTGAGCCCGGCGGAACAATTGAGCGCGTCGGGCGCTTGAGATTCATGGCGACCCCGCTCACGACACGGCCGCTGCAATGACCCGGCTCTGGGACAAGGGGACTCCGCTCGACGCGCGCGTGCTCGGCTTCACGGCGGGGGACGACTATATTCTGGACAGCCGCCTGGTTCGCTATGACATCCAGGCTTCCATCGCGCACGCGGAGATGCTGGCGGGTCAGGGGCTGTTGTCGGCGCAGGACCTAGAGTTGATTCGAGCAGCCTTGACGGCCATCGGCGAGGAACATGCGCGCGGGGCGTGGCGCATCTCGCTCGAGCAGGAGGATTGCCAGACGGCGATCGAGAATCTGCTCACGGCGCGCATCGGCACGGCCGGCGGGCGCTTGCATGCCGGCCGTTCGCGCAACGACCAGGTGCTCGCCGCTCTGCGCCTGTACCTGCGCGACGCCGCGGAAGAATTGCAGCGGGGAGCGACCGCGGTGGCGGACGCGCTCGACCGACTGGGGACGCGGCACGGCTCCATGGCGCTCCCCGGCTACACTCACATGCAGCAGGCCATGCCAAGCAGCGTCGCGCTGTGGGCAGAGGGTTTCGCCGCTGAAATTCGCGACGATGCCGAAGGCCTCGGTCTCACGCAGCGGCGCATCGGCAAAAACCCCTTGGGATCCGCAGCCGGCTACGGCACCCCGAATCTCGAGCTCAGCCGCGAGGAGACGCGGCGGCGCCTCGGATTTTCCGTCACTCAAGAACCGGTGACGGCGGTGCAGCTGTCCCGCGGCAAGGCCGAAGCGCAATTGTTATTCGAAATCGCGCTGCTCACGCAGGACACGGGACGTCTCGCGGCCGACTTGCTGATCTTCTACACCCAAGAATTCGGTTTCGTGACGCTTCCGGCAGCCTTTACCACCGGCTCCTCGATCATGCCCCAGAAGCGCAATCCCGATGTCTTCGAACTGGTGCGCGGACGCAGTACCGTCGCCCATGCGGCGCTCAACGAAGT
This sequence comes from Steroidobacteraceae bacterium, assembly GCA_036498345.1. GTDB lineage: Bacteria > Pseudomonadota > Gammaproteobacteria > Steroidobacterales > Steroidobacteraceae > Bog-1198. Next base: position 10,500 of record DASYFQ010000138.1, on the reverse strand, counting down.
GCTCGGGATCACCCAAAAGCTGACCTCGGGTTATCACCGCGATTTACAGCTGATCAAACCCCCGTTGTTCCGCGGCATCGATTCCTGCCTGCAGACGCTCGACATATTGCCGAGCGCGCTCGACGGCGTGAGCTTTCGGCCGGAAAACATCCGGCTCGATCCCGGTATTCACGCAGCGGCCGCGGCGAACGCATTGGTGGCCGAGGAAGGCATACCGTTTCGCGAGGCCTACCGACGCGTAGCCGCCAAGCTCAAGGATTCCGAGTGACGATCTGGCGGAGCTTGCTATCGGTGGAGGAATTGAATTCCGGCCGCGCAGGAACGATGCTCGAACACCTCGGGATCGAATTCACCGAAATCACCGAGGACTTCATTCGCGGCACCATGCCTGTCGATGGGCGGACGCGGCAGCCATACGGACTGCTTCATGGCGGCGCTTCGGTGGCGCTCGCCGAAACGCTGGGAAGCACGGGCGCGACCCTGTGCATCGACACCAAGGAATACCAGTGCGTGGGGCAGGAGATCAACGCGAACCACGTGAGGCCGGCGCGCGCAGGGCTCGTCACCGGCACTGCACGCCCCGTGCATCTGGGCGCGCGCACCCAGGTCTGGACCATAGACATCGTCAATGAGCTCCACCGGTTGGTCTGTACGTCGCGCTTGACGATAGCGGTCGTTCGGCGCGGATCCCTCGGCGTCTGATATCGCGCTAGCCTTTGGCGCCCTGAGAGGCGTATCGTTTGCGCCATGAAACACACCAACATCAATATTCTGGGTCAGGCATGCGGCGCGTGGCTGATGATTGCAGCCGCGCCCCTTGTCGGCGCCCAAACTCCGCCCGCTACGCCACCCGCGACCGTGCCTGCGCCCGGTACCCCGGCTGCGCTGAGCCCCGACCAAGCGGGCTACCTGTTCGGTCTCACGTTCGGCGAGCAGATGCATGGCGTGGGGATTACCGACCAGGTGAGTACCGACGCCATTGCACGCGGAGTGAAGGACGGCTTGCAGGGCAAGCACAGCAGTCCGGCGGACCGGCAACAAGTGCAGGAGTTCGTGCGTTCGACGATGGAAGCCGGGGTCGCGCGCAACCAGGCGGCGGCAAAGGACTTCCTCGCGCGCAACGGACACGAGAAAGGCGTCACGACCACGGCTTCGGGTCTGCAATACAAGGTCCTTCTGCCGGGAGACCGCAAGGCCGCCGCGGTCGCGCCCACCGATGCCGTGACGGTACAGTATCGGGGCAAACTGCTCGATGGCTCGGAATTCGACAGCACGTACGTGCGCGGCACGCCCGCGTCCTTCACGGTGAACGGCGTGATCCCCGGCTGGCAGGAGGCGTTGGTGCTGATGAAACCGGGCGCCAAATGGCAACTGTTCGTGCCGCCGGAACTCGGCTACGGGGCGAGCCCGAAGCCCGGCATTCCCGGCGGTTCGCTGTTGATTTTCGACGTGGAATTGCTGAGCGTCAAATCGAGCGGCGCACCGGCGGCGCCTCCGCAGTCGGATACCAAGCCGGCGCCGAAATCGAAGTAGCGCCGCGGACGCGCGGCGCGATGAGATTCGGGTCGACGCGGCGGTCCGGGCTTATCGGCGCAGGTCGAGAGCGTTGGTCAGATCGCCCATGGGCGGCGCGCCATGCGCGGCAAGTCCCTCATCGCGCCGCGTGATCCCCGGCAATACATCGAGATCGAAGCGGCGCGTGATCAACCGCAGAATGGACGCGGTGTCGTACTGGGTGTGATCGACGGTGCCGCGCTTCGCGAACGGCGAAATGATCAGTGCGGGTATACGCGAGCCGGGGCCGAGAAGATCGGCTTGCGGTGGCGGCACGTGGTCCCAGGCACCGCCGAATTCGTCGTAGGTGATCACGATCACCATGTGCGGCCACTGCGGGCTTGCGCGCAGTTTAGCGACCAGGCCTGCGATATGCGCATCGCCTTCGGACACCGATGCGTACCCGGGATGTTGGTTCTCATTGCCTTGCGGCTTGTAGAACGCGACCGCCGGCAAGCGGCCCGCGGCCGCATCCGCCAAGAGCGCGTTGTAGTCTTTCAAGTGGGCGGATCGTTGTTCGGCGTGCGCCATCGGATCGAAGCGTGCGTAGTAATTGAAGGGCTGGTGATGCGCCTGGAAGTCGGGACTCCCGCCGGGAATCTCGGGCGCGTAGATCGCTTCGCGGGTATTGGTCGGGGGCCGTCGGCCGTCGGCGAGCGCCGCCTCCCAGGAACCCGAATACCAACTCCAGTTGACGCGCTTGGCGTCCAGCGCATCGCCGATGGTCGCCTGTGTCTGGGGCGGCAAAGTCGTGGCATTGTTGGGATCGGCGTACAGGTAGCCGGCATCGGTCGGCGCAGGCTTGTTGCCGCTCGGCTGATACGCGGGTTGCATGGTGTTCACCGCGTAAAACTTGCCGTCGCCGAAATAATTGACCGGTGCGATCGTGCCGCTTTTCACATACTTGGGCGCCGCGTCCAAGGCGGAGCGCTTTGCGTCCTTGGCCTGTTTCAGCCGCGGCAGATAGTGTCCGGCCGCGTCGGTGTCGAGTATCGCGATGGACGGCTTCGCGGGCGCCGTATCCGCATTGGGATACTCGGGCGCGCAGGCGCAGATCAAGTATTGGTGATTGAGGAACGAACCGCCGAACGCGCCTTGGAAAAAATTATCGGCGAGCACGAACTCCTTCGCGAGCCGGTACAACGCCGATTGGCTGGTGTCATAGTATCCCATGACCAGACCGCCGGCGTCGGACCACGCGGCGAAGCCGTCGTTCTTGCCGCCGTCGATTTGCATCTGGTGTTCGAAAAAACGGTGCACCAAGTCGCGCGTCACCGTCGACGTCGACAGAGTGACATTGGATTGCGCTGTAAAGGCATGCTCGATCGAGAACGGTGCATTGGGTAAGCCGGCGCTTTGGGCCTCGGTCACGACCGGCGTGATACCCGAAGCCGTAACGCCGCGCCATGCGGGCGGCAGGATGGGGAGCGGCGACCCATCGCGATCGATCTGGGGGACATAAGCCGGGAGGGGTCGGCCATCGTGATCCACGATGTCGCCGAGGCCGTGCGCACCCGGAAAATTGCCGTACAAATTGTCGAAGGCGCGATTCTCGGCGTAGATCACCACGATGGTCTCGACCTTCGCCCGCAGCGCGCGTGTGGTCGGGTCATAGACCCCGGGCGGCGCCGACAATTCTCTATTGGCGCAAGCACAAAGCCCGGCGACGAGGCCGAGCGCGAGAATCGAGTGCACGAGCAACGAATGGCGCGACGCGCCCATAGGAGAGTTCATCATCAAACAAGTATAAGGCGCGCCGCAACCCGCCGTGCGACGTTAGAACGTCCAGGTCGCCGTTAGAACGTCCAGGTCGCACTGACCGTCACTGCGTCCGGGTCGCCATACTGGGAGTTGATCCGCTCGTACTCGGCACGAAACGACACTCCCCAGTACTTGGACTGCACTCCCACGCCGTAGGCGAACCGGTTATCGGTTTGGGCTTGACGGATGGAAGTGGCCGGGGCAGCGCAATAGGCTGGCGTGGCACAGTTCGGAACGAAAGTAGTGACGTCGGTCCGCAGCCGCGCGACGCCGGCCTTACCGTAGACGTCGAAAAAAGGTATCGGCAACGGTAAATAACCCACGGCGAACAGAGCCGCCGCGCGCGGATGGGAATCCCGTCCGTAGTAATTGGTGTCGTAGTTGCCGCGGTGGTTGCCGGGTTGCCCGAAGTCGATGTATTCGAATTCTGCGCCCACGATGGGGAGCGGCCGCACCCCGACGATCGCCTTCCACGCCGTCTGGTGATCATTGTAATAGCCGGGAAGTCCGTACGCCGAATCGTCGCTCCTGATGGTGGAATACCCCACGCCGGCGCCGACATAGAATCCGGCCAGGTTGTCTGCAAGGGCCTCTGTCGAAACCGCGCACGCGCCAATCGTTAGGATAGCCAACAGGCTGCCTGAAATCCGCTTCATCAACATCTCCACTGGGGGTACTGCAATTCGGACCGATTACCGGCACCGGAAGTTCCGGTTGAGCTGTCCTGTGGCAGCACGCGGTATACTCCTCGCATGAAGATTGTGCGTCTGTGGATACCTGTCTGCCTGGCAGGGCTGGTCGTCGCGTGTGGTCAAAAAGGGCCACTGGTTCTGCCGGACGCCCCTAAGCACAAGAAAGCGGTGCCGAGCCCGCGCGCACCGGCTACGCCTGCACCCACTACGCCTGCACCCACTACGCCTGGACCGACCACGCCTGCACCCACCACGCCTGCGCCGGCCACGCCTGCGCCGACTACACCTGCACCGACTACGCCTGCAACGACCTCGTCCGCGCCGGCCAGCACGCCCACACCGGGCACAATGGGCAACCCATCGGACACAACCTCAAAGCCCTGATCGGGGCCTTCCGCCTAAGTCCATGAGCGCTCGCAAACTCATCTTGGTCGACGGCTCGGGCTATCTATATCGGGCCTTCCATGCGCTGCCCCCGCTCAGCAACTCGAAAGGCGAACCGACCGGGGCGGTCTTGGGCGTGCTCAACATGCTGAACAAAATGATCAAGGAGGAATCGCCCGATCGCATCGCTGTGGTGTTCGATGCACCTGGCCGGACGTTCAGGGACGAGCTGTTCGAGCAGTACAAAGCGCATCGCCCTGCCATGCCCGACGAAATACGTGCGCAAGTGAAGCCTTTATACGACACGGTTGCCGCGATGGGGATACCGCTGCTGTGCGTGCCCGGAGTCGAAGCTGATGATGTTATCGGTACCTTGGCGAAGCAAGGAGCCGCGTCGGGCTTCGAGGTGCTGATCTCGACCGGCGACAAGGATATGGCTCAGCTGGTCGGTCCGCAGATCGGCTTGATCAATACCATGAGCAATACCCGCCTCGATCGCGCCGGCGTCAAGATGAAATTCGACGTGTTTCCGGAGCAGATCGTCGACTATCTCGCGCTCGTCGGCGACACATCGGACAACATTCCCGGCATTGCCGGGGTGGGCCCCAAGACTGCGGCGAAATGGCTCAATCAATATCAAACTCTGGATGGGCTGATCGCTCACGCCGGCGACGTCGGCGGCAAAGTGGGCGAAAATCTACGCAATGGACTGGTGATACTCGAGCTGTCGCGCAAGCTCGCCACCATCGATACCGCGCTCGAGTTGGATGTGACCGCTGAGGGGCTTGCTGCCGGCGCACCGGATCTCTCGCGGCTTCGGGAACTGTACACGCGGCTGGAATTACGCTCGCTGCTCAAGGCATTGGGGCCGGGCGCCGAGCCGGCCGCAACAGTGGTGGATGTCATCATTGCGGAAACCGTGGGAACGGCGGACGCGCAGGCTGTGGCGGCCGTCGCGGTCGTCGAGACTCCTGCGGCCGCGCGCGATTATCACAAGATTCAGTCGCAAGACGCATTGGACGTGTGGCTGGCCAAGCTCGCCGCCGCACCGCTCATGTCCTTCGATACTGAAACCGACAGCCTCGACTACATGCAGGCGCGTATCGTCGGCCTATCGTTCGCGGTCGCGCCGGGGGAAGCCGCCTATGTGCCGCTCGGCCATGATTACGCGGGAGCTCCTCATCAACTCGATCGGGAGAAAGTGCTCCAGGCGTTCAAGCCGCTGCTCGAGGACCCAAGCCGGCCAAAACTGGGACATCACCTCAAGCACGATGCCCACTCCCTGGCGAACTATGGGATTGCGCTCGCGGGTCAGCGGTTCGACTCCATGCTCGAGTCGTATGTACTCAACAGCGTCGCGACGCGCCATGACATGGAGGCCATCACCGAGAAGTATCTCGGCGTCAAGGCCGTGCGTTACGAAGATGTCGCGGGCAAGGGCGCGAAGCAAATTGCCTTCAATCAAGTGGATGTGGACCGCGCCGCCGAGTACTCCGCCGAGCAGACGGACGTCACGCTGCAGCTGCATCTCAACCTATGGCCGCAAATCGAAGCACAGCCGACTTTGAAAGCAGTCTACGAAACCATCGAGCAACCGCTCGTTCCGGTGTTGTACCGCATGGAACGCGCGGGGGTACTCGTGGATCGTGAGCTGCTCAGGATCCAGAGCTCGGAGCTGGCGGCGCGGATGCTGGAACTCCAGACTCTGGCTCACGTCGAGGCCGGGGGCGCCTTCAATGTGGATTCGCCCAAGCAATTGCAGGAAATCTTGTTCGGCAAGCTCGGTATTCCGGTGATTCGCAAGACCCCGACCGGTCAGCCATCGACGGCGGAAGATGTGCTGGAAGAACTCGCCGCGGCGTATCCCCTGCCCAAATTGATTTTGGAGTATCGCGGGGTCGCCAAGCTCAAATCGACCTACACCGACAAGCTCCCTGAGCAGATCAATCAATCAACGGGGCGGATCCACACCTCGTATCACCAGGCGGTCGCCGCCACGGGCAGGCTCTCGTCGACGGATCCGAATCTCCAAAACATCCCGATCCGGACCCAGGAGGGACGGCGCATTCGGCAGGCCTTCGTGGCGCCGCCCGGCCACTCACTGGTCGCCGCCGATTATTCACAAATCGAATTGCGCATCATGGCGCATCTGTCGGGCGATGCGAGTTTGCTGCATGCCTTTGCCAAGGACCTCGACGTTCACCAAGCGACCGCTGCCGAAGTATTTTCCACGCCTCTGGAGGCCGTCAGCGCCGATCAGCGGCGCTCCGCAAAGGCCATCAATTTCGGCCTGATGTACGGAATGTCGGCATTCGGGTTGGCCCGCCAGTTGGGTATAAGCCGCGGCGACGCACAGAAGTACATGGATCTTTACTTCGAGCGCTATCCAGGCGTGAAGCGTTACATGGAAGAGACGCGCCGCCAGGCGCGCGAAAGCGGCTTCGTGGAGACGGTGTTCGGACGACGCCTGTATTTGCCGGAGATACAGTCGCGCAACCAAGCGCTGCGCCAGTATGCCGAACGCAGCGCCATCAACGCGCCCATGCAAGGCACGGCCGCCGATATCATCAAGCGCGCCATGATCGAAGTGGACGCCTGGCTGCAGAAGTCGCGGCTACCCGCTCGCCTCATCATGCAGGTGCACGACGAACTGATCCTCGAGGTGGCCGACGAGGCGGTCGAAGCCATGGTGGAACCGCTGCGTACCCACATGGCGCAAGCGGCGACGCTGGCGGTACCCCTTAAAGTCGACATAGGGATTGGATGCAACTGGGACGAAGCGCACTGATCGGAACCCAGCGCCCCCGGCCGAACGCCGCCGGGAAAGACCAGAGCGAAGGCAGGCGGGGCTTCCGGCCCAGCTGATCGTGCAGAACTGCACGGTTTGGGGCAGAATTACTGCTAAATGTCCTGGTCTGTGCACCTCGATCGGTGCCTAGGGCGCATTGTAAAAATTGCCAATGAAAATGCCGCAGGGAGGGCTGGAACTTTCAGAGGGAGTCCCCATCTAACCTAATGAGCGTGAAAGACGCTCCCCGCTCTTCTCCCTGAGCGGGAATGACCCGGTTTGTCATCCCCATGCCGGGTTGGTCTGCCTCGGTGGCTGCTTCACAGTAACCACCGGGGCCTTTTTTTATGGGGACTGCAACCAGCGATCCATCACCTGGCGCGCCTCTTCCAATCCTTGTTTTTCGTGCGCTGAGAACAATTGCGCCGTCACCGAGGTATCGGAGCATGCCGCCGTGGTCTCGCGCAGCACCCGCTGTGCATCGCGGCGATTCAACTTGTCTGCCTTGGTGAGAAGGACATGGGCGAAGCGGTCCCTGGCCAGAACCCATTCGAGCATACCCGCATCTTGCGCGCCCAGGCCTCTACGGCTGTCGACGATCAAGATCAGTCCGACCAGCGACTCCCGCACGTTGAAATAGTGCTCCATCAATTCCAGCCAATGAAGCCGCACTCTTTCGGGCACCTTGGCGAACCCGTACCCCGGCAGGTCGACGAGGCGACGGTCGGGCGCGAGCTCGAAGAAATTGATCAGTTGCGTACGCCCCGGTGTGCGGCTCACTCGCGCGAGGCCTGCACGTTGGGTGATGGAGTTGATCGCGGTCGATTTGCCGGAATTCGAGCGTCCCGCAAAGGCGATTTCTCGGCCCTGATCCGGCGCGAGTTGATGCGCCTCGGCCGCACTGGTCAGGAATTTCACATGGGGATAGGTCGACATCGCCGCCGCTTGAACTCAGATTATTGGCTCTAGTGTACAATTTAGGGTTGTCAACAGTTCACATTAGCATGGGGTAACAGGCGATCATGAAGCGGCTTTGGATTCTCGCAGCAACAATTTCCGGTGCGATCGCCAGCAATTCGGCATTAGCGGCCGGCAGCGTCGAAACCGGCGCCACCAAGGCCATCGTTTGTCAGGCTTGTCATGGTGCAAACGGCAACAGCACGAACCCCGAATGGCCGAGCCTCGCCGGCCTCGGCGCCGATTACATCGCAGAGCAGTTGAAGAACTTCAAAGAAGGGAAACGCACCAATCCGGTGATGATGCCGAACGCGATGTCCCTGAGCGCGGGTGACATGGCTGATCTTGGCGCCTATTTCGACAGCTTGACCAACACGGGGCTGGAAGCCGACCCGTCATACTGGCAGGCCGGCGAGAAACTGTATCGGGGCGGCGACTCGGCGCGCGGGATCCCGGCGTGCATGGCCTGCCATGGCCCGACCGGCCACGGCAACGAACCGGCGAAATTTCCGGCGCTGCGCGGCCAGCAGTCGGTCTATGTCATGAAGCAGCTGAATGACTACGCGTCGGGCGCCAGGCCAACGGTGCCCAACGGCATCATGCAGACCATCGCCAAACGCTTATCCGCCGACGACATCCGCAATTTGGCGTCATACCTGCAGGGCCTGCGCTGATCATGCGCGCTCGACACCTGGTTTTGTGCGTCGGATTGGCGCTCGCACTGACTGCATGCGGCAAACGAGAAGCCGCGAATGAGCCCTCGCCCGCCGCTCCTGCAACCTCCGCGTCGGCACCGGCTGCCTCGGCCGCGAATCCCGGCGCTCACCAGAAGGCGGCGGAGCAGGCCTCCGACCTGCCGTCGAAGATCACTCGCTTGAATGAAGACGGTTCCGAGACCGTCGAGGATGTACCCGGCGACAGCGGCGCGCATAACCCGCTACTGGCGGCGGTCGCTTCGACGGTCGCGGCCTCGACGTCCACGGCGTCCGCCGCGACGACGAGCGGCCCGACTTTGTGGCAGGAAGGCGTCAATTACACTCGCTTGGTGCCGGCCCAGCCCACGGCGGTGCCGGCCGGACAAGTCGAGGTGCTGGAGTTCTTCTGGTACGCCTGCCCGCACTGCGCCGCGATCGACCCCCTGGTTGAAGCATGGAAAAAGACCAAGCCGGCCTACATCACCTTTTCGCGCGTCCATGTGATGTGGAACGAAGGCCATCGTGCGCTGGCGCGGTTGTATTACACGCTGGACAGCATGGGCAAGCTCGATCAGCTGCACAGCGAAGTCTTCAAGGAAATTCATACCAACGGCAATCCCTTGGTCGCCGGCGATCCGAACAACTCGGCGGAATCGGAACGCATTCAAACTGCGTTCGTGACGAAACATGGAATTTCGGAAAGCGACTTCAAGAAGGCCTATCACTCCTTCGCTGTGGAAACCGCGCTGCAACGAGCCGACGAACTGGTCCAGCGCTATCGAATCGCCGCGGTTCCGACCTTCGTCGTGAACGGCAAATTCATCGCCGACGTGGGTTCCGCGGATGGCCAGGAGCGTCTGCTGTCGCTGGTCGGCGATCTGGCGGCGCAAGAGCACAAACACTAGCCCGGATATGCGTACACACACCGGAGGCTGTCATTGCGGTCGGGTGCGCTTCGAAGTGATGGCACCGGCGAAGCTCGAGGTGGTGGATTGCAATTGCTCCATCTGCAACAAATTCGGGTATCTGCATCTGATCGTGCCGGCCGATCGCTTCAAGCTCATCAGCGGCCGCGAGGCGCTCTCGACGTATTCATTCAACACGCACGTCGCCAAGCATTACTTCTGCTCTACCTGCGGCGTGAAATCGTTCTACATTCCGCGCTCGCATCCTGACGGCGTCAGCGTCAACGCACGCTGCATCGACAGCGATACCGTCGAATCCATATCCGTGACGCCGTTCAACGGCCAGGATTGGGAGATTGGGCGAGCTGAGTATCGCGACGCGACAGATACTTGAGCGCTGCGGCCGACAGACATAATTCGTCGTCGTCCGTGGATTATGTTGACATGAGCCAACGTACTGCGGCGCCGGTGAAATACTGTGATGCATGTCACACGAGTCTTCTGCGTGATTAGAGGATGCTGACGAAGCCCACTGGTCGCGAAGTCTCCATCAGCCATGTCGGAATCTCGCCCATCCAACGACGCGGCACAGCTCGATCTTGCCGCATGCTCCCATGGCATCCGCGACAAGATGCTGGTGGGTTTGGTGTTATTCACCTTGGTCCGAAGCGGCGAGGCCCTGGCGGGCGACCAGATGTCGATTGCCGATGGCACATTGGCCGACGCCGATCATTTGCATCGTTCATCGCCGCCCGCGCGGGCGT
>DASYFQ010000137.1:0-14911 GCA_036498345.1 Steroidobacteraceae bacterium | reverse complement strand
GAACCACTCCGGCATGAGTTCCATTTCGCGCATCAGCAAGGCGTGGGTGTAGCGCGGCAATTCGCGCACCATCGCATTGTCGGCCGTCTGCATGGTGCAGAGGGCGCCGAGCGCATCCGCGTACAGCCGCTCCGCCGCATCCACGCTGCCCAACTCATCGAGGTATTGCCGCCTTCCCAAGTCCGACAGCAACAAAAGGCCGCGCTTCGGATCCTTTGCCAGCACCACCGGCACGTTCAGGCCGATCCCGAGCAATATCTTCGCCACGCTCAAGAACGGCCCAAGACTTTCCTTCTCGGGCGGAGCGTCCATCACGATGTAAGTGTCCTCACCGCGAGTCACGCGAAAATAGCGGCGAAAACTCGCGTCGGCCGAGGCGGGCGCGATTCGGCTTCCGGCGAAGCCCAAGTCGTCGAACACCCATCGAGTCAACTCCGCCAGGCGGGAATCGCTTGCATCCGGTAGACCCATGCTTGACCATTCACATACCGCAAATGCGGCGGAGTCATTATACCGACTAAGGCGATGCATTTTGCTCATGGCTTCTCATGTTCGAGCCGCATTCATATCGTTCTGCCTCGCGGCCGCCTCCATGGCCCGCGCCGGCGACATGTGCCCCGCTCCGCCGAAATACCACGCTCCGGCCGCTTCCGACATTGCGGCGGACGACCACCGAATTCATGTCGACAGCGATGATGCGGCGTTCGACGCCGACGGCCATGCCGTTCTGAACGGCCGCGTCAAGGTCCGCCAGGACGCGCGCTCAGTGACCTCGGATTCGGTCGACTACGACGAAAAGACCGGTCGGGTGGCGGTCAAAGGCGCCGTGGATTTCGAGGACCCGAAGTTGCGCGTGCGCAGCGACTCCGGCCATTACGACATCGATGGCGCCGCGAATTTCGACCAGGCGAATTTCCAGCTCATGGATCGCAACGGCCGGGGCTTCGCGAAAGACATCGATGTGCTCCCGGACGGCAAAGTAAAGTTGGACGACGTGCGCTATACCAGCTGCCCGGTCGGCAACTCGGACTGGATGCTGCAGGCATCCTCGCTCAATCTCGATACCAAGGTGCAGGAGGGCGTGGCGCGCAACGTGACCATGCGGTTCAAGGACGTGCCGATTTTCTACACGCCGTATCTTTCATTTCCCGTGGGCGACGAGCGCAAGAGCGGCCTGCTGTTCCCAAGCTTCGGCCATTCCGGAAATAACGGCTTCGAACTGCAGGTGCCCTACTATTTCAATCTGGCCCCGAACTACGACCTCGTGCTCACGCCGGGTCTCATGTCGGCGCGCGGCGTGCAGCTTGGAGAGCAGTTTCGCTACCTCACCGCGAACTCCCGCGGCCAGGTCGATGCCACCTTTCTACCCAGCGATGCGCTGGCGCACGGTGATCGCAGCTATGTGCGCGTCACCGACATTACGGATCTCAAGCGTGGTATGCGTTTCGACGCCGATATCGCGAGCGTCAGCGACAGCAGATACTTCGAGGACTTCGCCGTGGGCTCCGACCAGACCAGCGTGACCTTTCTGGAACGCCGCGCGGACATTCTTTATTACGACGATGCCTGGCGGGTGCGCGGAGAGCTGCAGAATTTTCAAACCATCGATATCACGGTTCCCACGACGTGCAGCGCCGCCACGGCGTCCACCATTCCCGCGTTCTGCGACCAGCGACCCTACTCGCGCGTGCCGCGGATTCAAGCGAATGCGCTGTGGCCGGTGCCGGACACCCCCATCGAACTTGCGCTGGACAGCGAGATCGTCAATTTCGTCCGCGAAGTCGGCCCCACGGGAGTGCGCTTCAATGTGGCGCCGGAGATTCGCTGGTCGAGCCGCGGGGCAGGCTACTTCTTCGAGCCGGCCATCGGCTACGACTTCACGCAGTACGACCTGAAGAATGCCGACGCCGAAGGGCCGAACGCGTCGAGCACGCCCACTCGTGCGCTGCCCTACGCGCGCGTGGATGCCGGACTCGTGTTCGAACGCGAGGCGGGTTCGCGGGGGCAACGCACCCAAACCCTCGAGCCGCGCGTGGTCTACAGCTACGTGCCCTACCGCAATCAGGATGGACTGCCGCTTTTCGACAGCGGGTTGCCCGACCTCAATCTGACCGAGCTGTTTCGCACCAATCGCTACGTGGGCGGGGACCGCATCGGCGATGCGAATCAGGTGGCGCTCGCCCTGACCACACGGCTGTTCGACCACGTGTCGGGGACGCAGTATCTGTCGGCAACCATCGGCCAGATTCGCTATTTCTCGATTCCGAAGGTCGGGCTGCCCGCGGCGGCCACCCTGACCTCATTGGGGCAAACGCTGGTGACCATACCCGGAGTCAATCCCCTGGCCTTGCCCGGACAGGCGTTGGTGAACTCACGCGGCCAAATTCTCATGGCCATCCCCGGCCAATACGTCTCGGGGCTGCCCATGCAGACTTTCCAGACGTTCGCGGCGACGACGCCCGGGCAGGCCTCGGCCTTCCCCGCCTCGGATATCGTCGCGGACGTGGCGGTGACGGCGTACAAGCACTTTAGCCTCAATTTCGACTACCTCTGGAACCCTTACACCTCGCAGACCGATAAATCGGAGGTCTCGCTCCAGTACCGCCCGGACCCCACGCGGGTCGTGAATGTCGGCTACACCTTTCAGCAGAACGTCCTGACTCAGGGGGTGATCCTGAAACAGTGGGACGGGTCGTTCGCTTGGCCGATCGCCCGGCACTGGAACACCGTCGGACGCTGGGTATATTCCCTTCAAGACAGGAAAACCGTCGAGCAAGTGGCTGGTTTTGAATACAAAAGCTGCTGTTATCGCGTGCAGTTGGTGCAGCGCCGGTATATCACCAACCGTGCCGGAGGACTGGACACCTCGATTGCATTACAATTGGAACTGACGGGCCTGAGTTCGGTCGGAAAACGTGCGGATTCCTTCTTGGAACAATCGATACGCGGGTACTCGACGAGGGATCCGAATGCCCAAAACCAGGCCCCTTAGCCCAGGATGAATTCGACTGATGCTTAAAATTGCCCTTTCTTGCTTGAGTATTGCGGCGGCCATCCTCTGGTCGACGGTTTCCCCTGCGCAGACCCGGGATATCGGCGTGCACGGCGAAATGCTCGACCGCATTGCCGCCATCGTCAACGACGGCCTGGTGCTGAAGAGCGAGCTGGATGCCCAGATGGACGCCGTCACCAAGCGGCTGCAGGAACAAAAAGTCGAACTGCCCTCGCAGAGCGTGCTCAAGCAGCAGGTTCTCGACCGTTTGATCGTCCAGGAAATTCAGACGCAGCATGCCAAGCGGGTCGGCCTGACGGTGTCCGACGAGCAATTGAACAGCGCTCTGCAGGAGATCGCGAGCCGCAACAAGATCCCCTTCGATCAGCTGCCGACCGCGCTCTCGGCTCAGGGCGTCGACTACAAGCAATATCGCGAGGGCATGCGCAAGGAATTGACCTTGAACACCCTGCGGCAACGAGACGTGATCGCCCACATCAACGTCAGCCCGCGTGAGCTCGAGCAGTTTCTCGCGCGCCAGCAATCCTCGGCCGCCAACGATGAGTTCAACGTGTCTCACATATTGCTGTCGCTGCCGGAAGCTGCGACTCCGCAGCAGCTGGAGGAAATCACGCACAAGGCCCAGGATTTGGCCGCGCGGGCCTCGAAGGGCGAGGACTTCGGCCAACTCGCCATCGCGAATTCCAATAGTCAGACGGCGCTGGACGGCGGTCAGCTGGGCTGGCGCAAAGGCACCCAGCTGCCGCAGTTCATTTTGGATCTGGTCGCCCCCATGAAGCCCGGCGAAGTCAGTGCTCCGGTGCGTACCCCGAGCGGCTTTCACATCGTCAAGCTGAATGAACGGCGCAGCGGCGAAGCACAGGTCATCATCAACCAAGTTCACGTCCGGCACATTCTGATGAAGACCAACGAGCTGGATGACGACGAGACGGTGCGCCAGAAGCTGAGCAAACTGCGCGACCGCATCTTGAAGGGCGAGGACTTCGCGGGCCTCGCGTCCACCAATTCGGCGGATCCGGGCTCTGCGCCGGACGGCGGCGATTTGGGCTGGAGCGGGCCCGGCACATTCGTGCCGGAATTCGACAAGGCCATCGCCGATCTCAAGCCCAACGAGATCAGCGAGCCGTTCAAGTCGCGCTACGGCTGGCATATCGTTCAGATGCTGGGCACCCGCACCTACGACAGCACCGACGACGTGCGCCGCCAGCGCGCGTTCGCCGCCATCCGCGAGAGCAAGGCGGATGAAGAGACCGAGTTGTGGCTGCGCCGCTTACGCGACGAGGCCTTCGTCGAAATCAAGATGTAGTGTACGTACCGCGGATCGTCATCACGTCGGGCGAACCCGCAGGGATAGGGCCGGATGCCTGCGTCGTTTTGGCGCAGGCAGCATGGGATGCCGACATCGTAGTGGCTGCCGATGCCGACTTGCTGGCGGTGACGGCCAACGTCTTGGGGCTGCCGCTCGCGATCGAGCGCTACGACTCGTCGCAGCGGCCCGCCGCGCATCGCGCGGGCACTCTCAAAGTCATGCATATTCCAACCGCGCAGGCGGTGATCGCGGGGCAGCCGGACGCGCGCAATGCAGCCTACGTGATCAGCATGCTGGACCGCGCCTGCGACGGCTGCATGAACGGTGAATTTGCGGCCATGGTGACCGCGCCGGTCCAGAAGAGCACCTTGCTGGATGCCGGCTACGCCTTCAGCGGACACACCGAGTATCTCGCGGCCCGGACCCGTGCGGCATTGCCGGTCATGTTGCTGCTCAGCGATCAATTGCGGGTGGCGCTGATGACGACTCATTTGCCGCTGGCCGATGTGCCGCGTGCCATTACGCGCGAGCGGCTGCGTGCCATCCTGCGCATCGTCAGCATGGATATGGAGCGGCACTTCTCCTTGGGTAAGGCGAGAATCGCCGTGCTCGGACTCAATCCTCACGCGGGCGAGGCCGGGCACTTGGGCCGCGAGGAAATCGACGTGATCCAGCCCGTGATTCGAGAACTGCGGGCGGAAGGCCTGGACCTTCAAGGACCCGTGCCGGCCGACACGGCATTTACTCCCCACTTCCTGCATACCGCCGACGTCATCGTCGCGATGTACCATGATCAAGGCCTGCCGGTGATCAAGCACGTGGGCTTCGGCAATGCCGTGAATATGACGCTTGGACTGCCGATTCTGCGCACCAGCGTCGATCACGGAACCGCGTTGAGCTTGGCGCGATCCGGCAAAGCGGATGTCGGCAGCTTGCGTGCAGCCTTGCGTCTCGCCATCGACTTGGCCGGCGCGGGTTCCGCTCATGCCGGTCCGTAAGCGATTCGGCCAGCATTTTTTGCATGATCCTGGAGTGATCCGCCGGATCATCGACACGGTGGCGCCCGCCGCCGGCGAGCGCCTAGTCGAAGTCGGCCCCGGCCGAGGCGCATTGACCTGGGGACTTCTCGAGCGTGCCAAGCACTTGGATGTGATCGAGATCGACCGCGATCTGGCGCAAACGCTCAAGGCCGATCCGCGGGCCAAGGGCGGACTTCAGGTGCACGTCGAGAACGTGCTCGACACGGACTTCATCCGCTTGCGCGGGGCGGGTGCGCCCTTGCGCGTCGTCGGCAATCTCCCGTACAACATATCGACTCCACTGCTGTTTCGCCTGCTGACGCAGCGCGCCGCCATATCGGACATGTATTTCATGCTTCAGAAGGAAGTGGTGGATCGGATGGCCGCGCAGCCGGGAACCAAGGACTACGGACGTTTGACCATCATGCTGGCGGCAGTCGCCGAGGTCGAAGGTCTCTTCGATGTCGGGCCCGGCGCATTTCAGCCGCGCCCCAAAGTGTGGTCGGCGATCGTGCGCCTGCGGCCCACCGAGAACCCCCGCTTCGAGATCGGTGAAGACGGCGCGCTGCGAACCCTGGTGACGGCGGCGTTCTCCCACCGGCGCAAGACCTTGCGTAACTCCCTGAAGGGCCTGCTCGCTGCGCAGGATATCGAATCCTGCGGCATCGATCCGCAATTGCGTCCGGAAACCCTCGCGCCGGCGCAATTCGGGCTGCTCGCCGCCCATTACTCTCGATTGGTCGGCTATACTTGAAGTCGCATGGCCGGATACAAGAAGTTATTGGTGCTGTTGGACTTGTCGCGAGACAGCGAACAGGTTGCCATTGCCGGACGGGATATGGCCGCGCATTCGAACGCGTCGATGGTCATATTGCATGTCGTGGAATTCGTGCCGGTCGAGCCCTTGGGCGAATCGCTGATGCCCACGGCGCAAATCGAGGACGAGTTGATCAATCGCTCGCGCGAGCAGTTGAGCGCGCTCATCACGCGCTTGGGGCTCGGCGACGCCACGGGCCGAGTGGAAGCCGGCAACACCAAGTCGGAAATTCTCCGCGTCGCGGAAGAGGAACAGGTGGATTTGATCGTTCTCGGCAGCCGCGAGCGCCATGGCCTCGCCATCCTGGTGAATTTTACGGAAGACACCGTCCTGCACGCCGCGCACTGCGACGTGTTGGCGGTCCGCTTGAAGTAATGCGATGCATGCCATGACATCCGATCCGGCGAATCCCATAATTCGGGTTGAGGTTGAGACTTCTTACATAGAGGAACAGTCCGACCCGCGCGACAAGCGCTTCGTCTTCTCGTACACGATCACCATCCGCAATGAAGGACAGGTGCCGGCGCGTCTGCTGACGCGCCACTGGATCATTACGGATGCGAACGGCAACGTGAAGGAGACGCGCGGCGACGGCGTGGTCGGCGAACAGCCTTATCTGAAACCCGGCCAGGGATTCCGTTATTCGAGCGGCGCGGTGATCGAAACGCCGGTGGGCACCATGCAGGGGAGCTACCAAATGGTGGCCGATGATGGACAGCAATTCGATGCGCCGATCGCTCCGTTCCGGCTGGCGATGCCCGGAGTACTACACTAGGTGGGTTGATGGCGCTGTACGCAATCGGCGACGTCCAGGGTTGCGACGCTGAACTCGGCGCCTTGCTCGGCGCCTTGCAATTCTCGGCGGATCGCGATCGACTCTGGTTCGTCGGCGACCTGGTCAATCGCGGACCTGATTCCCTCGCGGTACTGCGCAGAATTCGCTCCCTGGGCGACGCGGCGACGGTCACCCTGGGGAATCATGATCTGCACCTGTTGGCCGTGGCCTTCGGATCCGCCCGCGCCCGCAGTGACGATACCTTGAGCGCAATTCTGACTGCTCCGGATCGCAATGCGCTCCTGGAGTGGCTGGCAGGCCGACCCCTGTTTCACGAGGATCAGGCACTGAACCTCTGCATGCTGCATGCGGGTTTGGCACCGCAATGGGATCTGGCCCTGGCGAGGCAATGCGCGCACGAATTCGAGACCGCCCTGCGCCGCGACCCTGAAAAACTGTTCGACCCCCTGTACGGCGACCAACCGGACCGATGGGACGACGCCCTCGAGGGCGAGCAACGCCTGCGATTCATCGTGAATTGCTTTACGCGTCTGCGCTACGTCGACCGGGACGGTCGCTTGATGCTTCGCGCCAAGGGATCGCCGAAGAAGCCGCAGACCCAGCTGCTGATTCCCTGGTTCGACGCGCCCACGGCTCGCTGGCGCGGACCACGCATCATTTTCGGTCATTGGTCGACCCTGGGCTTCTTCAGGAATGCCGATGTCACCGGCCTGGATACGGGCTGCGTCTGGGGCGGCGCCCTGACCGCCCTGCGATTGGACGACCCCGGTGCGGCGCCGGTCCAGGTGCCCTGCGCGGCGCCCGAGGGGCACTAGCGGGCCCGCAAGCTCCTGCGGCGGCGAAGTTTCACGGCGCCGCTATAATGGAGCCATGCAACTAACGCCACCGTTCAATCTGCACCGCTGGATCGACCAGAATCGCGATCAGCTCAAGCCGCCGGTGGGCAACAAACTGCTGTTTAAGGACAGCGCGTTCATCGTCATGGCCGTGGGCGGTCCCAATTCGCGCAAGGACTTTCATCATGACCCGAGCGAGGAGTTCTTCTTCCAAGTGGAGGGGGACATGCTGCTCAAAACGGTCCGGGACGGGCGCGTGATCGACGTACCCATTCGCCAGGGAGAAGTGTTCTTGTTGCCTGCGCAAGTGCCGCACTCGCCGCAGCGACCGGCGGGCAGCGTGGGGATCGTCGTCGAACGACGCCGCAATCCGGATGAACTGGATGGCTTCTCATGGTATTGCGAGCACTGCGGTCATTGCCTGTATTTGGAACGCGTCGCCGTGCGCGACATCGAAACACAGCTGCCGCAGATCTTTTCCCGGTTTTATTCGAGCGCCGCGCATCGCACCTGCAGCGTCTGCGGCACCGTCATGCAGGCTCCGGGCAAGTGACGCTCGACCGCGCGGACGCGCTGGCGCAAGACGCAGCCGATCCGCTGGCCTCCTTCGCGGCGCAATTCCATCACCCTTTCGACGACTCAGGAAGGCGCTTGGTGTATCTCTGCGGTCACTCGTTGGGACTGCAGCCCAAATCGGCGGCGCAATATGTTGAGCAGGAGCTGAAGGACTGGCAGCGCTTGGGTGTGCTCGGGCATCACGCTGCGACGCGTCCGTGGATTCCCTACCACGAACAGGCTGCCGCGCCGCTTGCAGCCCTCGTCGGCGCCCATGAGAGCGAAGTGGTCGCCATGAACTCGTTGACGGTGAATCTACATCTGATGATGGTGAGTTTCTTTCGCCCCGGCCTCGAACGCAATCGGATACTGATCGAGAAATCGGCGTTCCCCTCGGATCGTTACGCCGTCGTGTCGCAGCTGGCCTTTCACGGACTGAATGGGGCAACGCATCTGATGGAGATCGAGCCTCGTCCCGGCGAGCGAATATTGAGAACGGAGGATGTGATCGACCGCATCGAACGCGAAGGTGACGCGCTGGCGCTGGTGCTCCTGCCCAGTGTCCAATATCTCACCGGACAATCCTTCGACTTGGCACCGGTGATCGAGGCAGCACGCCGCGTCGGTGCCGCGACCGGCTTGGACCTCGCTCACGGCATCGGCAACACGCAGTTGAATTTACACGAGTGGAATGCCGATTTTGCGGTGTGGTGCAGCTACAAGTATCTGAATGCCGGTCCCGGTGCCATCGGCGGGTGTTTCGTGCACGAGCGCCACGCGCGCAGCATCGATTTGCCGCGGTTCGCCGGCTGGTGGGGGCACGACCCGGCGGTACGGTTTCAGATGGGTCCGGAATTCAATCCCATCCCCGGCGCGCAGGGCTGGCAAGTGAGCAACCCGCCGGTGCTTTCCGCCGCGCCGCTGCTCGCGTCATTGGAAATCTTTCAGCGCGCCGGCATTCGCCGGCTGCGCGAGAAATCCGTCGCCTTGACGGGATACTTGCAGCGGCTCATCGACACTCTGCTGCCGGGGCTGGTGGACATCGTCACGCCGAGCGTGGCGTCGCAGCGTGGTTGTCAGCTGAGCTTGAGGGTGGCGCGATCTCCCGCCGCCGCCAAGCGCTGCCATGATCTGCTCACGGCGGCCGGGGTGGTGGCTGATTGGCGGGAGCCGGATGTGTTGCGGCTGGCGCCCACCCCTCTGTACAACTCGTACAGCGACGTGTTCGCCGCCGTTGACGCCTTGTCGCTTGCGTTGCGCCGATGACGGCCGAGCGCCCCGCGGTTCGCATCATCGGAGCAGGGCCCACCGGCGCACTGCTCGCGATATTATTGCAGCGTCGCGGCCACGCAGTGGAGCTCTACGAAACTCGCCCTGACCCGAGAGGCCGGCCGTCCGAATCGGGCCGGTCCATCAATCTGGCCTTGGCGGATCGCGGCATTCACGCCCTGCAAATGGCGGGGGTGTTCCAGGATCTGAAGGAAGCGCTGCTGCCGATGCGCGGACGGCTCATTCATGATCTCCAGGGAGGCACCTCCCTTCAGCCCTACGGACAGCGGCCCAACGAACTGATCTATTCGATCTCCCGGCATCGCCTCAACCAGAGCCTGCTCGAGATGGCCGCTCGGCGGCCCGGGGTGACCGTTCACTTCGAGCATCGTTTCGAGACGGCCGAATTCGACCAGGGCGTGGCGCTCGTACGCGATCTACGCCATGACCGACTGATCCGCGTCCCCATGGAGCCGCTATTGGCGACCGACGGCGCCGGCTCATGGATGCGCCGGCGCATGAGCTCGCTGCATATGATCGACGCGCATGAGACCGATCTCGAGCACGGCTACAAGGAGCTATCCATACCGGCCGATGCGGCGGGACGCCATCGGATGGACCGCGGCGCACTGCACATCTGGCCGCGGGGCAACTATATGCTGATCGCGCTGCCAAACGAGGACGGCAGCTTCACGGCGACTCTATTCCTGGCCAAGCACGGCGAGCTCAGCTTCGAAAGTTTGACCGAGCCCGCCGCCATCGAACGATTTCTGTCGCAAAATTTTCCGGATGCGCGCGCATTGATGCCCGATTGCATCGCGGAATTCAACGATCACCCCGTCGGATTTCTCGGCACGGTCTCGGCCAGCCCCTGGCATCATCGCGGCGCGGCGGCGTTGATCGGGGACTCGGCACATGCCATCGTTCCGTTTCACGGCCAGGGTATGAATTGCTGCTTCGAAGATTGCGTGGAATTCGACGCCTGCATGGCGAAAAATACTTCATGGGAACGGGTGTTCGCGGAATTCGGCGCCCTACGCAAGCCCGACACCGACGCCATCGCCGCCATGGCGCTCGACAATTACCTGGAAATGCGCGAACGCGTCGCCCACCCGAAGTTTCAGCTGCAACAGGCGCTGTCGTTGGAACTCGAAAGGCGCTTTCCGCAACGCTTCATTCCGCGCTATGCGATGGTGATGTTCCATCACGAAATTCCGTACCGCACCGCACTCGAGCGCGGAACGGTGCAGGCACGGATTCTGGCCGAGTTGACGGCGGGCACGGTATCCACCTTGAAGGACATCGACTTCGTACGCGCGGAGCAAGAAATCCGCGCGCGGCTGGCGCCTCTCGAAGTAACCGCTCTCAATTGATGCGGCCGGGTCCCGCGCGCTCGAGCGTAATGAAGCTGTAGGCATACGCATTCTTGTCGTCGGCTTCGTGGCGCTCGCGCGACGAGGCGTCCCACTCCGCGCCGCGCCAGCCCGCAAACACGGTGTCGCCGTCCTCGATTTGGGTATGGACCAGAGTGAGATGGATGCGGCTCGCAAGCGGCAGGCATTGCCGATAGATTTCCGCTCCGCCGATCACCATCAAGGGGGTCTCTGCACCCGCCGCCATGCGTGCGGCGTCGAGAGATTTCACGACGACGCAATCGTGCGGCGAGAAGTCCTGCGAACGGCTCAGGACGATATTCATTCGCCCCGGCAGCGCCTTGCCGATGGATTCGTAGGTCTTGCGTCCCATCAATATAGGTTTGCCGAGGGTGAGGGATTTGAAATGCCGCAAATCCGCGGGCAGGCGCCACGGCAGCTGATTGGCGCGGCCGATGACGTCGTTTTCCGCCACGGCGACAACCAATTCGAGAGGGGCGGCCGGCGCCGCCGCCCCTCCATGCGATCCGGTATTCATGGCGAATTTATACGCCGGCAGCGAGAAACTCGCCAGCCGCCGCGGCGGCCGGCCGGATACGACTTACAATCGGGCGGCGTAGCTCCGGTGCTCGGTATCCAACGGCATCGACGCCAACGATACGACGGCTCCGTGCGAATCCGTCGAGCAACTCGCGCGCGCAATCGGCTGCCCGGTTTTCAGATCATTGGCGTTCAGTTCAAAAGTGAATTCGCGGGCATAGAACTCGAGCATCGAACCGGCGAATCGATTGTCTCGATAGGCCACTTTGTATGAGGGAACGGCAGCGCCGGGCGCGGCGAGGCTCGATGCGAAGGCGCGTGCGCAGGCATTCAGTGCAGCTTTCTCCGGCGACGCATTGGAGATGGCGGGCGCAAGCGCGGCGATCGATGCGGCGACGAGAGCGATGTTTCGAAACTTCATGGTGGTATTCCTTGGTGGTCGAAAATACCAACACCCCGCCCTGACGATAGACAGTGCCTACCGCGCGGACAAACGAGAAAATTCTCGCCGAAACTGAATTTCTCTCACCTATGGGCATTCACGCAACTCGACATTTGGTCAAGATCCATTGCGTCAATTCCTGCAGATCCTCGCGCGCACGGTCCTCGGGTCGGTGCAGCAGGACGTAGTTCTCGTTGGTCGTCAGTTCTGCATCGAATAATTTCACCAGCCCGCCGGCGATGAAGCGATCGGCGCTCAAGCGCGAAGCGACCAGAGCCACCCCGACGCCCTGTTCGGCGGCCAGCACCACGGCCGACATGTTGTCGAGCCGCACCAGCCGATTGGGTTTGATCGGCTCGATCCCGAGGCCCGCCGCCCAACGTTCCCACGAATCGCGCCGCTCTTCGTGCACCAGCAAAGTTCTGCCGTTCAGATCATGATAAGAAGTGATGGGATTTTCCAGCAAAAAACCCGGGGAACAGGCGGCGATGAAGCTCTGCGCAAACAACTCGTGCACGGTCATTCCTTCCCAGGGACCCGAGCCCACCACGATCGAGAGGTCCGCCTCCGGCGGATGCGTTTTGGTCGTGGCGAACGTGGTTTCGATGCGAATATCCGTTTCCTCGCGCGCCTGGGAAAAGGAAGCCAAGCGCGGCAGCAACAACTCGTTGGCGAAAAACGGCGGCACATTCAGCCGGATGATGGTGCGGCCGAAGCGAACTTGAAGCTGTTCGGTGACGGATTCGAGCTTTGAGAAAATATCGTTGATGTGCTCGAGATAGTGCGCCCCGGCATCGGTCAGCGTGAGCGTGCGCACACCGCGTTCGAACAGCGAGACGCCCAGCTGCCGCTCCAGCGCCTTGATCTGATGGCTGACGGCGGACGGAGTAACGAACAACTCTTCGGCCGCGGCCTTGAAACTTTGCAGCTTGGCCGCGACCTGAAAGGTCTTGAGAAATTTGAGCGACGGCAAGCGCATAGGTGACCAATACTTGAAAGGGCGAAGGTACCTTGCGGCCCCTCACGGCAAACTCCCGCTATACTACCGCATAGACCAGCAACATTCGTGCCAGGCGCTCAAAACGGCGATTCAGACGGCTTGCGCCCGCATGAGGCGCTCCACTGCCATGTTCGCGAGCGTCGCGCCGACATGGCCGCACGATACTAGCGCAAGGAGTATTGCAAATTGACGCGAGCAGCCGACGTCGTCAGGGCGTCGCGGTGTAGGGAATGCTCACGGAGCCGGTCTTGGCCGTACCCGAATTGTCGCTGTAACTATAATTCAATGA
Source organism: Steroidobacteraceae bacterium (assembly GCA_036498345.1). GTDB lineage: Bacteria > Pseudomonadota > Gammaproteobacteria > Steroidobacterales > Steroidobacteraceae > Bog-1198. Next base: position 1,653 of record DASYFQ010000137.1, on the reverse strand, counting down.
CAACGTGCTGTTGGCCACCATGGTCGGCGCATACAGCAATCCCAACTGGCATACGGTTCCCGTGCTCACCGTGACGCAGGCAAAGCTGGCCGACGCACTGCTCCAGCCGGCGGGCAGCGCGGTGAGGTCGGAGGTTATCGCGAAACCACTCGCGGGATTGCCGTCATCGGTGGTGAAGGTGACCGCCACCGCGGCCGTAGCCGGCATACCGATGCCGCTGATGCTGACCGCAGCCGTGGCCGGTACTGCAGCCCACACCACGTTGTCGTTCGTCGTTGCTCGATAGGCAATGTTCACCGAACCCGACTTGGATCGAGCCGCATTGTCGACGTAGGTATAACTCAAGATCAGTGTGCCGCTGTCCGCGAGCGCGGGAGCGTACGTCAATGGTAGTTGGCAACCGGTGCCGCTGCTGAAGCCGCTGCACGAGAACGAACTCGCCGTGCTGCTCCAGCCCGCGGGCAGCGCAGACAAGCTGCTGGTCAGTTGCAGCGCCGTCGCCTCGCGCGCGTCATCGGTCGTGAACGTCACCGAGACCGGTACGCTCCCAGCAGGCGCCACGGCATTGATCTGGCCGGACGGTGCCGCGTTCGCAACCGCATTGTCATCGGTCGTTGCGGCGTAATTCAGATTCAGCGATCCAGTCTGGGGGACGCCGGCGCCATCGGTGTACGCGTAATCCAATATCAGCGTGCCGCTGGTCAATGCAGCCGGCGTGTAGGTCAGATGCAGCTGGCAACCGTTGCCGGTGCTGACGCCGGCGCAGGAAAAGCTGCGCGAGCCGCTGCTCCAGCCGGCGGGCAGCGCCGCCAAATTGGACGTGATGTAGAGGGCGGAAGCCGCCTTGCCGTCGTCGGTGGTAAAGGTGATGGCCACCGGCTGTGCGCCGGACTTTTCGACCGCATTGATCTGGCCCGCCGGCGCGGCCGTGGCGACCACCGTATTTGCGGCCGTTGTGGCATAGGGGATGTTGAGCGCTCCGCTGCGCGCCATGCCGGAATTGTCCGTGTAGCTATAGTTCACCGTGAGCGTGCCGCGTCCGGAGGCTGCCGGTGCATAAGTCAGCGGCAGCTGACAACCGCTGCCGGCGCTGACGATGGCGCAGGAAAAACTTGCCGCACTGCTGCTCCAGCCGGCGGGCAAAGCCGTGAGGTCGGTGGTCAACATCAGGTTGGTGGCGGCGTTGCCGTCGTCTGTCGTGAAACTCACGCTCACGGATTGGCTGCCCGCACCGACCGCGTCGTCGACCTCTCCAGTGGGCGACGCCGCGGCAACGATATTGTTGGCCGTGGTCGCGGCGTAGGCGATGCTCACCGAGCCGTTGGTATTTGGCACTGTCGCATTGTCGACGTACACATAATTGATGGTCAGCGTGCCGCTGCCGGCCGCCGACGGAGCATACGTGAGATTCAGGACGCAGCCGCTGCCCGCGCTCACCGACGCACAGCTGAGGCTGCCCGGTCCGCTCCAGCCGGCCGGCAGCGTCGCCAGATTGCCCGAAATTCCAAACCCGGAAATCGCGCTGCCATCGCTCGAGGTAAACGTGATGCTGAGCGTTTGCTTGGCGCCAACGGTGGCCGACAGAGGACCGGCGACCGAGGCAGTGGCGATCACGGAATCGCTGCTGCCGGTAGGGCCGCTGCCGCCGCCGAT
>DASYFQ010000136.1:0-12712 GCA_036498345.1 Steroidobacteraceae bacterium | reverse complement strand
TACCGCCTCGAACGGCAAGGTCAGCATCGATCCTGAGCTGTATGATCTGGCCCGCATCGAGGTGCTGCGCGGCCCTCAGGGTACCCTCTACGGGGCGGGCGCGATGGGCGGCACGATCAAGCTGGTCACCAACCCGCCGGATCCGTCGCACCTTTATGGGACGGGAGAGTCGATCGTATCCGGCACGCAGGGCGGCGGTATCAACTACACTCAGAACGCCATGGTGAATTTGCCCTTTGCCGATGGCAAGGCGGCGCTGCGCCTCGTCGGCACCCACGCCCATACCAGCGGCTGGATCGATCGTATCGTCGTGTCGAATTTTCCACTCGAAACCACGCCGGATCCCGCGCACGTATTCTACGGACTTACCCGGGGAAACGTGGCCCAGGTGCCGCCCACGAAGGTCTACAAGAATGACAACAGCGAGAATCTGGATAGTTTCCGGGCCTCCCTCCTGATACATCCGACACAGTCTCTCTCCATCACCGCCGGGATCTTCTATCAACGCATCAAGGAGGGCAGCCCTAACGTCTACGACAGCCCTCCGGACACGTTCGCCCACTACCAGCCGTTCGATATTGCGGAGACCTATTCGGACCAGTTCACGGTCTTCAGCCTGACCGCCAACTACGATCTCGATTGGATGCGGATCACGTCGGCGTCGAGCTATATGACTCGCGGGTCCACGACCTACCAGGACAGCAGCGAGCAAACGCAGAATGCCTTTGGCCTGCCGTCCTTCTCGATCGCGGGCGGCGGGTTCGGCGCGATGCCGTCGTGGGAATCCGACCGTACCAAGCAGTTCAGCCAGGAGGTTCGCTTCGCCTCCAACGGCCAAGGCTCGTTCCAATGGCTGACTGGTTTCTTCTACAGCAAGTACGACTTCTTACAGTCTCTGAACACGACCTCTGCGGCGCTCTTGACGCTCACCGCCGGAGCGAGCAACCAGTTATGGCAGCTCGATGCGCCCACGCAGATCACGCAGCGGGCTTGGTTCGGCAACACGAGCTATCAGTTCACCGATCAGATCAAGGTGACCACCGGGCTGCGCTATTTCTCCTACCGGCAGAACGAAAGTACCGCTCAATCCGGCCTGTACTACACCGGCTCGTTGGCCACTACCTACGCCTACGGAACGGCCGGCGATCACGGCCTCAATCCGATGATCAATCTCTCCTACACCCCTTCCGAGGACGTCATGATCTATACGACCGCGGCCAAGGGCTTCCGGGAGGGTGCCGCGAATTTCCCCATCCCGAACGGCAACAGTCAACCCGGGGCATGCCTGCACGATTTGGAAGCGCTGGGCAGAACGGCCGCTCCGGCATCCTATGGGCCGGACGCGGTCTGGAGCTACGAGCTCGGCGCCAAATCGAAGACCTTCAACCAGCGCCTGACTCTCAACGGAGATGTCTACTACCTGAAATGGACCAAAGTCCAGCAGCCGATCGCCTTGAGTTGCGGCCTCACCTTCACGGACAATGTCGCCGATGCCGAAGTGAAAGGCGCCGAGCTCGAGGCCGTACTCAAACTGACGCCGCAGATCCACCTCACCCAGAACATCGGCTACGCCCATGCTGCCTTCACCACCGGCGCGCCCGGAGCCAATATCGTCGCGGGTCAGCCCTTGCTCGATGTGCCGAACTGGACGATCAGCAGCGCCATCGAATATCGGACCGCGCTCAACGATGACAACGACCTCGTTGCCCGTCTCTCCAACAGTTACGTGAGCTCTTCGGAAGATATCAGCTACAGCCTCAATCGTCTCCCGGCGCGCGACACCACGGGCCTGCGGTTCATGGTCAAGCACAAGGATTTCTCGGCCGCGCTATTCGTCGACAATCTGCGCAATACCCGTTCGGTCTACGCGGACATACTCTACGTCTCCTTCACCTCGCCGGGATTCAACCGCGTGGCCGCGAGCCAACCGCGAACGATCGGCATCGATCTGAGCTATGGTTTCTGAACGAGACGGCGAAGGAATCGGAGCTCGGATACAGCGCAAGGAGGACGAGCGTCATACTCGCGGCCAAGGTCAGTTCATCGCGGACATCAAGATGGCTGAATTGCGCGAGGCAGCTTTCGTTCGCAGCCCGCACGCGCATGCGCGCATCCGCAGCGTTCTGAAGCCGGACGGCTACGAGCACGATGTCTTCGTTCGGCGAGATCTTGCAGGTGTGCGGGCTATTCGTTCCGTCATGCGTGCTCCCGGTTTCAATGTTTCCGAGCAGCATCCTCTGGCTGAGCTCAAGGTACGCTTCGCGGGCGAACCGATTGCCATGTGCGTCGCGAAGACCCGGGCTCTGGCGGAAGATATCGCCGACCTGGTGGAGCTCGATTTAGAAGAACTCCCCGCCGTCGTCGATGCACAAGAGGCGCGCCGCGGCACCGCGCCGGTGGCCGTGCATGAGGAGTGGGGGAGCCCCTTCTTTCTCGAGACGAGGATGGACACCGGCATCGACGCCGCGGCAAAGACGGCTCCTATCGTGGTCAAACGCGAGTATTCGCTGTCCCGCCAGGTCATGAATCCGCTCGAGGGCAAGGCCGTGCTTGCCTATTGGGACCCTCTCAAGGGTCAGCTCGTCGTCTATACCTCGACTCAAGTGCCGCACATGATCCGCACGGCAATCGCAGAGCACCTGGGTCTTGAACAAAGGGAGGTGCGGGTCATCGCGCCGGACGTCGGGGGCGGGTTCGGCTATAAGTGCGTTTTGCAGGCCGAAGAGCTGTGCATCGCCTGGCTGGCATTGACCTTTAAAAAGCCGTTCCGCTGGGTCGAGGACCGACGGGAGCATTTTACTTCGGGAGCCAATTGCCGGGAGCATTTCTATTCATTGACCGCGTACGCCGACGAAACGGGACGTCTGTTGGGTCTGGATGCAGAGATTACCGTCGATGCGGGCGCCTATTCGGTCTGGCCTTTTACGGCTTGCCTCGAAGCGACTATGGCCGGCGGCCACCTTCCCGGGCCCTATGCCTTCGCCGCCTATCGTGTTCGCACTCTGTCGGTTGCGACGAACAAGCCGTCCATCGTGCCTTACCGCGGAGTGGCGAGAACGGGCATCTGCTTTGCGATGGAGCTTACCATCGACGCGATCGCGCGCGCCGTCGGCCGCGAGCCGTGGGAAGTCAGGCGGGACAATCTCGTGGCGAGCGAGGCCATGCCGTATGTCAATCCGACCGGGAAGGTCTACGACAGCGGCGATTACGCGCGGACGCTGACGATGGCCGTGGAGGCCATAGCGATCGCCGAGATTCGCGAGCGTCAAGCCGCGAACGAGCGGCCGGACCGGCTCATCGGCGTCGGCTTCGCCAACTACATAGAAATGACCGCCCATGGAACCAAGGCATTCGCGGCAGCCGGCTTGCCGTTTGTCCCCGGCGCGGAGCCGGCAACCGTTCGCTTTACCCCGGACGGCGGGCTGGAAGTTCGCGTGGGCGTCCATTCCCACGGGCAAGGTATGGAAACATCGCTCGCGCAGATTGCGCACGAAGTGCTCGGTGTTCCCGTCGCCAAGATTGCGGTTGTACACGGCGATACCGACATCACGCCGTTCTCGACCGGCACTTACGCGTCGCGCTCGATCACGATGGCAGGCGGCGCAGTGGATAAGGCGTGCCGGATCCTGGCAGACCGATTGAAGGTCCTTGCCGCACAGCTATTGCAGTGCTCGCTCGAGGGAATCGAACTCGAGAGCGGGGTTCTCCATGGTCCATCGGGCAAGCTGTCCGTCATCGAGGTCGCTCGGACCTGGTATATGCGGCCCGAGCTTCTCACGGCCGCGCAGGCAGTCGAGAGCCTCGAAGTGACCGGCATGTTCAAGCCAAAAACCGACAGTGGTCAATATAGCTACGGCACGCATGCCGCGGTGGTTTCGATCGATCGCGCGACGGGTGCCCTCGACATCATCGACTACGTGATCGTCGAGGACTGCGGCCGTCGGGTCAATCCTCTGATCGTGGAGGGGCAGACCTATGGGGGGGCGGCGCAAGGGATCGGGACGGCTTTGCTCGAGGAAATGACGTTCGATGCCCGAGGTCAACCTCTTGCTTCCACCTTTGCCGATTACTTGATGCCCGGCGCGGCCGAAATTCCCAACATCAGGCTTTTCCACATCGAGACGCTATCTCCGAACACCGCGTACGGCATCAAGGGGGTCGGGGAAGGCGGCGCGATTCCACCGCCCGCGGCAATTTTTAATGCCGTGAATGATGCACTGGCGGGGAGTGGTGTGGAAGTGAACAGGACGCCCCTCACCCCGCGCCGCCTGTATGCGGCACTCGAGCGGCTGGATCCCTCCTTCAAGCGGCATGCTTCGTGAAGCCGGTCGCGTTTGACTACCGGCGGGCAGCCTCTGCCAGTGAGGCCATTGCGCTGCTCGATCAGGCTCGAGGAGGTGCGAAGCTGATTGCGGGCGGCCAATCCCTGGGACCGATGCTGAACCTGCGGCTGGCGCGTCCCTCGCTGCTGGTTGACATCTCTCAACTGCGCGAATTGAAGCGTGTCGAAGAGCGCGATTCCAGCTTCGTCATCGGTGCCGCGGTCACGCACGCGGCCATCGAAGATGGGATAGCGCCGACCGCCGGCGCCGGGCTCCTGAAAGCCGTGGCACGCACGATTGCCTATCGCGCCGTGCGCAATCGGGGCACCATCGGCGGCAGCCTTGCACACGCCGATCCGGCCGCAGACTGGCTGCTCGCGCTAACCGCGCTCGACGCATCGGTTATCATCGCCGGCAAGACGGGGCACCGATCTTTGCCCGTGGGTAAATTCACACTCTCCGCCTTCACGCCGGCTCTCGCCGATGAAGAGCTCGTCGTCGGCATCGAGCTCCCCAAGTGCTCGCCGCAAGCTCGGTGGGGGCATGCAAAATTCTGCCGAAAGGTTGGAAAATTCGCCGAGGCGTCCGCAGCCGTCATGATCGATCCTGCGCGATCTTACGCGAAGGTGGTGCTGGGCCAGCCGGATGCAGCCCCTATCGAGCTGCCCACGATTGCCCTGCACCTGATGAGAGCCGGCCAAGCCCCCGCACCCGATGTCGTGGCGGATGCCATGGGCGGTATCGGAAAAGGTCTGGACGCCTACGCCAAGCAGCTCCACGCGGCCACTCTTGCCCGCGCGATCGCCCAGGCCGTTGCCTCATGACCGTTCAGGTTTCGATGAACGTCAACGGTGTTTCTAGATCCGCCGACGTGGAAGCCCGCACGAGCCTCGGCGACTTTCTTCGCGACAGCTGCGGCCTGACGGGGACTCATCTGGGTTGCGAACACGGAGTTTGCGGGGCCTGCACGGTCATCGCCGACGACGCACCCATTCGCTCGTGCATCACCTACGCTGTCCAGCTGGAGCAGCAACGCATTCAAACCATCGAAGGGTTGATCGACGATCCCATCATGGTGAATCTGCGTCGAGCATTTTTCGCACATCATGCCTTGCAATGCGGATTTTGTACTGCGGGGATGCTCATTACGGGCCGCGACATCATCAAACGGCTCGGGGCGGTGGACGAAGCGACCATTCGGCAGGAGCTCGCCGGCAACTTGTGCCGTTGCACAGGCTATGTCGGCATCGTGCGGGCAATCGCAGAAGTAGCCCGCGCGTTTCCGGGAACGGCTCGAGAGCCGGTTCTAGCTCCGTCTGGAGCGGCGAGTCGCCCATCTCCCACGTTTGCCGACACGACCCGCTCCAAGGAGTCTCCGGCCCGAGCGACCGACCCTCCCGCGGCGGCTTCCCCATTGGAGGTCACGGCCGCAAGCGATGGCTTTTCCATCGAACACTCATTTTCGACGCCGTTCGGTCTCCAGAGAGTCTGGAGCTTCTTTGGAGATCCGGAAGCCGTCGCCGCGTGCCTTCCTGGAGCCGCTCTGACCGGGCGTTCAGGCGAGCATCTCGAGTGGCGTATCCAGATAAAGTTCGGCCCGATCAAAGCAGCTTTTATCGGAGCCGCGACCTATTCCCGCGATGATGCGACCAAGACAGGGATGCTGGTCGGCGGGGGCAGGGACTCGCTCTCGAATTCGCGGGCAAGCGGCAAGCTGCGCTTCGCCCTGATGCCAGTGGCGGATGATGAAACGCAGGTGGACGTCACCTTTTCTTTTTCGCTGCAAGGCCTATTGGCGCAATTTTCCCGCCCGGCGCTCGTGCGAGACTTTACCGGGTTCATGATCGAACAGTTTGCTACCAATGTGTCCTCGCGCCTACGCGGTGAGACGTCCGCGCCGGCGGCGGTAAACCGCATGAGCGGAATCGCGTTCCTGCGATGGTGGCTCCGCCGGCTATGGCGTCGATGACGAGACTCCCCATGAGCGGAACCCGCATTCATCCGTGTAGGCGCGGCTGCGCCGGAGATCGACAATGAACCGAACCCTACCTGAAGCTCCGCCAGAAGAGACGTTTCGCCGGACAGGATTCCGCTGGGCGGACCCGCTCGTGCTCGATGGCCAGCTGAGCGACGAAGAGCGGATGATTGCCGACACGGCTCGTGCCTTCGCACAGGACCGGCTGCTGCCGCGCATAGTGGATGCCTATGCGAATGAAACGGTGGATAAGGGCATTTTTGCCGAGATGGGCGCACTCGGCCTGCTCGGTGTCACGCTGCCGGAGGAGTATGGATGTGCCGGCGCGAGTTACGTCGCCTATGGACTCGTGGCAAGGGAAGTCGAGCGGGTCGACAGCGGCTACCGCTCCATGATGAGTGTGCAGTCGTCGCTCGTCATGTATCCCATTTATGCCTATGGCAATGAGGCGCAGCGCAAAAAATTTCTGCCGAAGCTCGCCTCCGGCGAATGGATCGGCTGTTTTGGACTTACGGAACCTGATGCGGGGTCGGATCCAGCCGGCATGAAGACGCGCGCCGACAAGATACCAGGGGGGTACCGCATCTCCGGAACCAAGATGTGGATTTCCAATGCACCGATCGCCGATGTCTTCGTCGTTTGGGCAAAATCGACGGCTCATGACGACGCCATCCGCGGATTCGTGCTGGAGAAGGGGACGCCAGGTCTTTCCGCGCCGAAGATCGGCGGCAAATTGAGTCTGCGCGCCTCGGTAACCGGTGAGATCGTGATGGACGGGGTGGAAGTGGGGGAGGAGACTCTGCTGCCCAACGTTTCCGGGCTGAAGGGGCCCTTCGGCTGCTTGAACCGTGCCCGCTATGGCATATCGTGGGGCGCCATGGGCGCGGCAGAGGATTGTTTGCACCGATCGCGCGACTACACTCTGCAGCGCAAGCAGTTCAACCGTCCCTTGGCGCAGACCCAGCTGATCCAGAAGAAGTTGGCGGACATGCAGACGGAAATCGCCTTGGGCCTGCTGGCTTCACTGCGCGTGGGCCGGTTGTTCGACGAGGGACAAGCGGCCCCGGAGATGGTCTCACTCGTCAAACGCAACAACTGTGGCAAGGCGCTCGATATTGCGCGAGCAGCCCGCGATATTCACGGCGGCAATGGCATCATGGGTGAATATCATGTGATGCGCCATGCGCAGAATCTCGAAACGGTCAACACCTATGAGGGGACGCATGACGTTCACGCGCTCATCCTCGGACGCGCGCTCACTGGATTGCAGGCCTTCTTCTAACGGCGAGCGGGTGCTCGCGCCCGGCCGACGATGCGTTGACACAGCGATGCTCCTTGAGGATCCAAAAAAGTCGAAGCGCGCCATGGAGGCGATGATGCAAATGGTGGCGAGACCGAAACCATGCCCGGCTGAGGTAAATATTCTCACCGGCGAGCAATAATACCGTCACTTAGCCTGTCTTCTTATGAAAGCGCCTCACGAAGCTTCTCGATGAGTCGCGATCCTAAGGAGCATCCGTGGCAAACCATCAAGCGTCACAATCGAGGCTCAGCACATGGCTGCCGAATATCATCGGCTTGAACGCCAATTTCTTTCGCACGCTCAAGGTAGCGGCGTGGCCATTCATTGATCTCGGTGTGCGATTGTGGTTGGCTCAGATCTTCTTCGTCTCCGGCGTCATCAAGGTGACTCATTGGCAGACAGCGCTGGACCTGGCGGCGAATGAATATCCGGTCTCGTGGATGAATCCGGTTGCCGCTGCCTATACGGGCGCGGCGATCGAGTTGATCGGACCCGTACTGTTGGCAATGGGTCTGCTGACCCGATACGCCGCGATACCCATGCTGATCTTGTCGCTGGTGATTCAGTTCAACTATCTGCCGTTCGATAATCAGCTATTTTGGGCGGTGCTGTTTTGCTGGTACATCATCCACGGCGCGGGTCCTATTTCCCTGGATAATCTGCTGCGCAGGGGACTGGCGGATAGTGCCTTGCCGTTCGCACCGCGCATCGTGAGATTCTCCTCGTGGGTTCGGTTGCATGTGAGCCCAATTTAACTGAGCGCCGTGCGGATCTGGATGGCATGTGCGCTGCTGCGCGTGGCGGCGCCCGAGTCCGGAAACATATTGCCGTTAAGCACGTCCGCTCACTATGGTACCTCGACGCTCGCGCTGCTGAGCGGTGCGCTGCTCCTGGCGGGACTCGCGACACGCCAATGGTCGCTGGCCCTGGCACTTCTCACCTTCGGCGGCGCCATGATGGACCCGCGCCTCACCGACGACGTGTACCTGCTGATGATTTTCGCATTGCTCAGTGTCCAGGGCGGGGGACGGCTTTCGCTCGACACTGCGATCGGCGCCGCGCTCAAGCGGCGTTTCCCTCATCTCGCGGGCAAGGCAGCATTCGCCCTCGACGGCTTGCCGCGTGTGGTGATCGTCGGCGCCGGCTTCGGCGGCATGAGCTGCGCAGCGAAACTGCGCAACAAACGCGTATCGGTCACCCTGGTGGACAGGGCCAACTATCACTTATTCCAACCGCTGCTATATCAAGTGGCAACCGCCGCAATCAATCCCAGCGATATCGCGGCGCCCGTGCGACCGCTGTTTCGCGACTCGTTCAACACGCGGGTATTGCTCGGCAACGTGACGGGAGTGGATGCGCTGCGAAAAGTAGTGAAGCTTCACGACAAGGAACTGCCTTACGACTATCTGGTGCTGGCGACCGGCGCCGCGCACAGCTATTTCGGCAAGGATGAGTGGGCGCCTTTCGCGCCGGGATTGAAGCGCATCGAAGACGCCACTGAAATACGCCGCAAGCTGCTCATCGCCTTCGAACTTGCGGAGGCCACCGAGGATGCCGCGGAACGCGAAGCGCTCCTGACCTTCCTCATTGTCGGCGGAGGTCCAACCGGCGTGGAGCTCGCCGGAGCAATCGCGGAGCTCGCGCGCTTCGGCATGGACAAGGAGTTTCGCCGTTTCGATCCGGCGAGCGCCCGCGTTGTGCTGGTGCAGTCAGCCCAGCGAATCTTGCCCACATTCAACGAAAAGCTTTCCGGCGTGGCGCAGCGCTCGCTCGAGAAATTGGGCGTCGAAGTCCTCATTGGCAGCCGGGTCGATAAAATAGACCCGGACGGCGTATCGGTCAGCGGCAAGCGGATTGCGGCGAGGACAGTGCTGTGGGCGGCAGGTGTCATGGCGTCTCCCGCCGCCACCTGGCTCAAGTGCGACGCAGACAACGCCGGCCGGGTCAAAGTGGACGCCGATCTTGCCGTTCCGGGTTTGCCGGGAGTTTACGCGATCGGCGATACCGCCTCGAGTGCGGGACGGAATGGTCAGCCCGTGCCGGGGCTGGCGCCGGCGGCGAAGCAAGGCGGGTACTACGTGGCGCGCCGCATTTGCGCCCTCATTGAGAATCGAACCGAGGCGGTGCCGTTCGAATACCGGCATCGGGGGAGTCTTGCGACCATTGGCCGCAAGTCCGCGGTGGCCGATTTCGGCTTCATCAAACTATGGGGTGCCCCGGCGTGGTGGCTGTGGGGAATCGTGCACATCGGATTCTTGGTCGGAATGCGCAATCGCGTCTCCACCATGATCAATTGGTTTTGGGCCTATCTCACCTATCGCGGTGGAATCAGGCTCATCACGGACTCCGGTGCGGACTCTGAAAGAATGTCGAGGCGAGCCGCCGCAACGTAGGTGCCCTGCGAGATGCGGCGGGCAACGTTCACGTTGGGCAAGCGCGCGTGGTGAAAGGAGATCAACGAAGACTGGCTACGACCGCGCCTGCGATGGCCCCTTGGCTCGATTGCTGAATCAAGACGGCAACGCGGGTCGCGTCGCTCGGAAACGAATTGAGCGGCACCCGAAATGTATTCATTTTCCCGTTCCATGTCCCGACCCGTCGAACTTGCCTCACGATGTTGAATTCCGTGAGCGTACGGCCGGAATTCTCGCCGCGTCCGACCTGAGTTATCGCTTGCGGAAAATAGGCGGCGAGGTTGACATCATAACGATATGCATCGCTGGAGGCGGGTAGTACGATCACCAGTTCGCCGGCTGCGACCGTCGCTTCGATCGGGATTTTGCCGGGTGCCGCCGCGATTGCAGCAGCGATGCGCTGTCGATCGGAGCCCACGAAACTATGATGTCCGTCAATGACCACTTGCGGCGTGAACGCGGACGGCAACCGCAGCGCTGCCACGTAACCGCGTTGACGTTCGGTCGCTTCCGGCATGGAATAGCGATCACGCCAACCGATATCGTCCCAGTAATCGACGTGAAATCCCAGAGCGATGACGTTCCGCTGATTCGCAAGTTCGCCGAGTAGAGCGTCTGCCGGCGGGCACGAACTGCAGCCCTGCGAGGTAAATAGTTCCACGATGACCGGTGAACCCGGCGCGGGCGCTTGGGCAAAGGAAGGGTTCCAGTGGCCCAACATAAGCGCAACCAAGATCAAGGGGGAGCGCCGCATCAATACCTCGTGGTAGCAGTAGTAAGCCAATCAGGTGTGTGATCGAGAATCCATGCCTCGAACGATTTGTCGACTCCCGTGGCGATCATCACCCCCAGGCCGAGGATGATGAATCCCAAAACCCGCTTGCCGTACTTGCCCCCGCTCAGTAGGCGGCCGCGAATCCTCATCATCGTGGTGCGCGACACGGATCCGAGCAGTACCAGCGGCGCAGCAGCGCCGATGCCGAAAATGAGCATCAGCAGACCGATTTGCCCCAAGTCCTTCCCTTGACTGGCCAAAGTTGTGGCGGCCCCGAGCGTCGGCCCCACACAGGGACTCCAGACCACCCCGAGCAACGCACCCACGAAGAATTGGCCCGTCAGGCCGCCGAATGTCACTCGTGCGAGCAATTGATTGCCCGAGTTGCTGAAGGCGCTGGTCGTGCGAGCAAACAGATCCTGTAGTCTCGGTACCAGTAATATCAAGCCGAAAACGGCGAGTACCACGGCACCGATCGTGCGAAATGTCCCGGGATCCAGGCCGAGCGAAGCGCCCAGCGTAGCCAGAAAGATGCCGACACTCATGAAGGACAGCGCCAGGCCAATACCAAGTGCCACTGCCCCCCAGCGATGGGCATCCACCGCAGAGGCGATCAATACCGGCAGCAGCGGCAAGACGCAGGGCGACAGGGTGGACAGTGCGCCCGCAAGCAGCCCCAGCCCGTACGTGGCAGGCCCAAAGTTCATTGCCGCATCCCTCCTATCAGGACACGGCGTGGCGCAGAAGCGCGGCGAGGCTGTCTTGCCGGGTGTCGCCGGTGGAGCGCGCGCTTTCCTTGCCGTTCTTGAACACCACGATGGTACTCTGCTCGGTCACTCCCAGTGATTTTTTCAACGCTTTTTCGGTGTCGAAATTGGCGACGTACAACGTGACGGATTTTAGCTCCGGCGTGAGCATCAGGTTTTTCAACACGGGCGCCTGAGCTCGACAGGTGGGGCACCAGTCTGCGTGGAATACCACTGCCACGGGTTTGCCCGCCGCTCGTGTCGAGTCAAATTGTGCTCGGTCGAACGGAACCTCCGCAGACGTCGCCAGCGTCGCGAAGCAAACCAACATGATGGAGAAGGCGACTGCTACGAGGGACTTCATAAATACTCCTGATACGGGTGACATGCAGTAGACCCTGGATCGGGGTTCTTTATTGCACCGGTCCGTCCCGTCGGATCGCGCCCGACGCTGGCGACGTCAATTTGACCAGCAGCCTGTAACCATCTGGCGCCCAGGATCGAATGACCCGAGAAGGGGAATTTGCGCAAGAGCAAAGAGCAGGCTGCTCACCCAACGTCGAATCCTCTTACCAATTGTGCCAGGCGCGCGAAACCAGCGTTTCACGACCGAAGCGTATTATCTGTCCAAGGAGAATTGTGATGTCCGATATGAAGAACCACCCGTCATCGGCGCCGAGCGGGACCTCATTCCAGAGAACGATGGCACGCTGGAATCTCGCGCGCTGGGCACCGATCCCGCTGCGATTGATCGTGGGCTATGGCTTCTTCGCTCACGGTCTCGCCAAGCTGGAGAAAGGGCCGGAGCGGTTTGTCGACATCGTTCAGGCTATTGGCACGCCCATGCCGCACTTCATGGCGTGGCTGACCATTCTGGTCGAGTTATTCGGCGGCCTCGCCGTGCTGCTCGGTGCATTCGTGCCCTGGATCAGCGTTCCGATGGCAGCGGTGCTGCTGGTGGCGATATTCACGGTGCACCTGCCTTTCGGCTTCACGTCGATCAAGCTGATGGCGGTGACGGCTGACGGGCCGAAATTCGGGCCCCCGGGATACGAAACCGACCTCATCTATCTGGCATGCCTCGCGACCCTCGTACTCGCAGGTTCCGGACCACTGGCGGTTGACGGCTGGATCGCAAGCCGAGTACGAAAGAAATGACCAAGGAGACTGCATTCGT